>NZ_BJWY01000078.1 GCF_007990715.1 Nocardia seriolae NBRC 15557
CGAGTGCTTGGTCCACGAAGAGTTTTGCGTGCCGAACCCAGCTGTCCGAAAAGGACGAAAAATAGGCATATTCCGTGAAGGTTTCCTCCGGCGTGATGAGTGCCGGAATCTGCAGCAGCAGGCAGTTCTCGCACAGCCGCAGATGCAGTGGATATGTCGGTTCCGGAAGGTCCAGCTCCGCGGCCGAGAGAAACTTCTCGCACGGAGGCGTGGCACCCAGATCGAGTACGCTGATCAAACTCTTGGAGTCGCAGAGACGACATTGCACGAAAATTTCCCCACCTTTCACCGAGCCCGGGCTGCCCGTGCAGCAGCCGATGACCTGAGGTCGGCCCGGTCCGGCCTTACGTTACAACAGGATTGATCGGTGCCACCGGGTCGATCTGGTGACGGATAGTGCCAAATCAACTGTATTTCTGCGACTCGCAGAACCGGGCGTCCGGTCGGCAAACTCTCGAGCCTTGCAAACCAAGGATTTCGACCAGCTCACCCGGTGTGTCTTGCGTAGTGCAACCTGCGATTTTGCGAATAGGGGAAATTGGGGGAGGGTCCGGGTCGTAGGTCGCGTTCGAAAGCCGTTACTTTTCCGGAAACGTTGCGGCCGACCGCGATTGAACATGCGTGCCGCCGGAGGTGTGTAACATTCGGCATCTGGCCTCCGAAGAACCGGTGGCCACCTTAGGTTGTCATGGTCCTGAAAGCCCTTGGGAAACCGGCGTCAGCTCGGCGTGGAACTGATCAGCAGGGATCGGGGTTCTCCCGTGGGGGAGGTGCGTTCGTTATCATGAGCTACAACATTTCGGCCGGTCGCGCTGTGCGCGCGGCCAGGCCGACGCGCCCTGAGCCGCGCTCGGATCGTGAACGCTGGCAAGCCGATTACGCACATCGGCTATTCATCAGCGATCTATTCGTTTTGATCCTATCCGTCGGTTTCGCCCAGTGGATCCGTTTCGGCGGATCCGGGGCGCAGGCGCCGCTGGCCTCGCGGCTGCCGATGGAAGTCCGCTACACCGTGGTATCGGTGGTGCTGGTACTGGTCTGGTCGGCCACGCTCACGCTCGGCGGCACCCGGTCACCGCGCGTAATCGGCGGTGGCGCAGAGGAATACCGGCGGCTGGTGGCCGCGTCGCTGAAGTTGTTCGGCGGGATAGCCATCGTGTCGCTGTTGCTCAAGGTGGATTTCGCGCGCGGCTACCTGGCCATCGCCCTGCCACTGGGCATGGCCGGGCTCATGGCCGAGCGGCGGCTGTGGCGGAGATGGGTGACCGGGCGGCGGGCGCGCGGCGATTACCGCACCGCCATGCTGGTGGTCGGCAGTCCGGAGGCGGCGCGCGCCATGGTGGCCGCGTTCTCCCGTGACCGCGCCGCCGGATACCAGGTGATCGGGGTGTGCACCCACGACGACGACGTCCTCGCGGAGCGCGCCCTGGAGGCCGGCGGCCGCGAAATCCCGGTTGTCGCAAACGATCACGAAGTCATCGACGCGGTCCGGCGCACCGGCGCCGACACCGTCGCGGTGACCGCCACCGACAACCTCGGCCCCGCCGCCTTCCGCCGCATGGCATGGGAGCTCGACGAACTCGGCGCCGAGCTGATCGTGACACCGGGACTGGTCGACATCGCCGGCACCCGGCTCACCCACCGGGTGGTCGCCGACATGCCGATGCTGCTCGTCGAGAAGCCGCAATACGACCGCGCGAAGTCGATTCGCAAGGGCGTCTTCGACTTCTGCTTCGCCGCCGCCGCACTGCTGGCCATCGCCCCGACCCTGGCCGTCATCGCCGCCGCGGTGAAACTGAGCAGCCGCGGCCCGATCTTCTACCTGTCCGAACGCATCGGCCGCGACGGCCAACCGTTCCGAATGATCAAGTTCCGCAGCATGTATGCCGATGCCGAGTCCCACCTCAACGCCCTGATCGAGAGCAACGGCGGCGACCCCGCCTTCTTCCGGAACCGCGACGACCCACGCGTCACCCCGGTGGGCCGAATCCTGCGCAAGTACTCCCTCGACGAACTACCGCAGTTCGTCAACGTCCTGCGCGGCGAGATGAGCATCGTCGGCCCGCGCCCCCAGGTGCAGCGCGAGGTGGACTGCTACGACGGCGTCACGCGCCGCCGCCTGCTGGTCAAACCCGGCGTCGTCGGCGTCTGGCATGCGCGCCGCCGCACCGACCTGACCCCCGAAGACGCCATGCGCCTGGACCTCTCCTACGTCGAGAACTGGTCCATGGTGCTGGATCTCCTCCTGATCGCCAAAACCATCGGCGCACTGACCAGGGGCGACACCGGGTACTGAAGCGGAGGCCGCACTCTCGAATTCCGCGGTATCGGTTGGTCTCTCGCCGCTTCCCGGCTCGTGGCAGACTCTCTGCGAACGGACGGTACGGGGGAAGGATGATCGTGGAACTGGTGCTCGCGGTCGAGGCGTCGGGCGACGACGTCGAGGAGTTGCATTCGCTGTTCGAGGCCATGGTCGAGGACGACGAATTGCGTTCCGCGCGCAAGTCGCTCGACCGCGGGCAGGTGCGCGGCGGCACGCTCGGCGCCGAGGAGGCGATTCGGGTGGTCGTGGATTCGGCCGCGCTCTGCACGGCCCTGTCCACCTGCATTGTCGCGTGGCTGCGCATGCGGCGGCCGAAACTGCGGATGACGTTCACCGGGCCCGACGGCGCGCACGCCGAGATCGACGCCACCGGGGCACAGGCGGTGGAACAGGTGCAGGTGCTGGAGATCATCGATCGGGTGCGCGGGGTCGCGGATGACGCTTCCTGACCCGGAAGCCTCCCGCGCGGTACTCATCGGAACCTCGAACTACGGGCCCGGCTCGGGCTTCGAATCGTTCCCGGAGATCGCGCGCAGCCTGCACGACTTCGCCGAATTCCTGCGGACCGCAACGGGAATCCCCGAGCGGCACATCGACGTGGTGCTCGATCCGGCGGACGGGGCGAGCGTGGCCGCCACGATCACCGCCGCGGCGCGCGCGGCCCGGGGACTGTTGCTGGTCTACTACGTCGGCCACGGCACCGTCGTCGACAACGAACTCCACCTGACGCACAGCGGATCTCGGGTCGACGAGGCGGATGTGACGGCCCTGGCCTACTCGGTCATCCGCTCGCGCATCAAACGCGATGCGCGCGGGGCGGTCGTGGTGATCCTCGACTGCTGCCACAGCGGGAAGGCTTTCGGGCGCGGCGTTCTCGCCCCGGGGCGGGAGGCGCTGGGGGAGGCCACCGATATCGACGGCGCGTTCGTGCTGACGGCCACCGACGAGAAGTCGAAGTTCGCCGTCGCCACCGGCGCGGGCGGGCGCACCGCGTTCACCGGCATGCTGCTCGACATCCTGCGCTCCGGCGTCCCGACCGACGATCGATACCTGACGATGTCGATGCTGTATCGCGAACTGCGCGAGCGGCTGCCCGCCGCGGACCGGCCCAAACCCAAAGCACTGGAACGGGGTACGGCCGGGCGGGTGGCGCTGGCCGAGAATCCCGGGCGGCGGGATCGGATCGCGCCCGCCGGGCTGCCGTCGGCGGTCGTCACCGCCTACACCACCCAGATCCGTGACCTCAGCCCCGCGGACGGCCTGCTCGACCGGGCCGCGGAACTGGCCGAACTCGCCGAATTCTGTACCGGCGAAACACCGTACGTGTGGTGGCAGGCGGGCCCGTGGGCGGGCAAGACCGCGCTCATGTCCTGGTTCGCCCTGCATCCGCCGCCGAGCGTGCGGGTGGTGTCGTTCTTCATCACCTCGCGCCTGGCCGCGCAGGACGACCACCACGCCTTCACCGACGCCGTGCTGGAACAACTCTCGGCGCTGCTGCCCGATCAGGCCGCCGCCGTGGCGATGGCCACCGGCAACCGCGACGCCCTGCGCCGGCACCTGCTCGACCTGGCCGCACAGCGCGCAGCCGAGAGCGGCGGCCGGATCGTCCTGCTGGTCGACGGGCTCGACGAGGACCGCGGCAAACCCAGCATCGCCTCACTGCTGCCCAAGAATCCCGGCCCGGGGCTGCGGGTGATCGTCTCCGGCCGCCCGAATCCCGCACTGCCACTGGATGTTCCCGGCAACCATCCGCTGCATCATTGCCGACGCCGCGAGGTCGACCGCTCCGCGGCGGCCTTCGACATCATCCAGGCCGCGCGCCTGGAACTGGGCGGCATCCTCGACCGGTCGGACGTCGATCAGGAGATCCTCGGACTGATCACCGCGGCCCACGGCCTCACCGGGACCGAACTCGAGGATCTGACCGGCCTGCCGCCGTTCCGGATCCAGCGCATTCTCTCCGGTGTCACCGGACGCACCTTCCGGTCCTACTCCAGCAGATTCGCCGTCGACCAGATCAACCTGCTCGCGCACGAGACCCTGCAGGAGGAGGCGGAGAACGCGCTGGGCCGGGCGCTGCTGGGGGAGTATCGAAACCTCATCCACGCCTGGGCCGCCCACTATCGCGAGCAGGACTGGCCGAGTTGGACGCCCACCTACCTGCTGACCCGCTACTTCTCGATGCTGCGCCGGCGCGGCGATGTGGCGCGCATGACCGAGCTGGCGCTCGACACCGCCCGCCACGATCGGCTGCTCGACCTCACCGGCGGCGACGGGATCGCGCGCACCGAGATCGTCACGGTGTCGGGGCTCTGGCTCGGCGAGGACGAGCCGGACCTGCTGGCGGTGTGCAAGCTCAGCATGCGGCGACGGCGGCTGACCCAGCGCGGCACCAACATTCCGGTGCGCCTGCCCGCCGCGCTCGCGAGCGTGGGCGATCTGCCCCGGGCACAGAGCCTCGCCGATGGCATCGTGCGGCCCGGCCGACGGCTGCGGGCCCGGATCGCCTTGCTCGCGGTGCAATTCGGCGCGGCCGACCCGCGACGCAATCGCTCGGTCATCGAGTCGCTGCGGGAATCGACCGATCGCGCGCTGACCGACAACGACCGCCGCCGCCTGGCCGTCGCGCTCATCGCGGTCGGGGACACCGAGACGGCCGCGGAGCTCGCGGGCGAGATCACCACGCCCCTGGAGCGGGTTCGCGTACTCGCGCAATTGGTTCCGGGCTGGCGGGCGGCGGGCCGGGACCGGGCGGTCGACGACGCGATCACCGAGATCAACCGGCACGCGCTGCTGGGCAAGGGGCCCGCGCACCGCGACGAGATCGTCGTGTGTGCCGTGGCGGCCTTCGCCGCCATCGGTGATTTCGAGGAGGCGTTCGCGCTGGGCCGCATGCTCGAGACCGCCGACACCCAGGCCGCCGCGCTGTGTCGGATCGCGCGGGCCATGGCGTCGCAGGGCGAGCCGGAGCCCGCCGCGATGTGCGCGGGCTCGGCCCTGGCCATGGCCCGGCGGACCACCGGCGCGGTCGCCCGCTCCCGACTCCTGGCGCGCATCGCACCGGACCTGGTGGCCGGGGGATTCCGCGACGACGTACGCGCGGAGGTCGACGACGTCGAAGCGGGGCTCGCGGGCTGTGTGCGATCGGCGCGCTTGGAGATAGTCGGACACCTGGTGGAATGCCTGGTCGAACTGGGGGAGGCGGATCGTGCGATCGCCCTTAGCCGCCGATTCGCCACGGGGACGGACGGACTCGACATCCTGACCAGTGTGCTGCCGGCCCTGGTGGCCGCGAATCGGATCGCGGAGGGCACGCGGCTCGCGGCGGAAATCGAGCGCACCTCCTACCAGACGACCGACCCGTACGAGCGCGGATTCGCCTTCTATGCGGTGGTGCGCGCCCTCACCGCCTCGAACCTGCCGCAGGCGTGCGCGCTCGCCGAGCGCATCGACGACATCGGTTGCCGGTTCCTGGCTTTCACCTACCTGGGCAGCCGCGCCCTGGAAGCTCCGGAAGTCACCGAAACCGCCGCACCCGCGGGAGCTCTCCTCGAGCGTGCGGTGCGCGCACTGAACACCATGATCGACCGGGTCGGCATCGGCGACGACAAGGCCTCCGGAGAACTCACCCGCACGGTATTCGCCGCCGCCCGGCCGGGCCGCGACCGCGACGGTCAGGCACCTCCGGCGGAAGCGTTGCCCTGGGCGGAATCGACCCCGCTGGCCGACCTGACCCGAAGCCTGGTCGGCACGGGCGCGATCGATACCGCCGCCGCCCTGGCCCGTCGGCTGGCGGGCCTGTATTCGGGCTGGTCGCACCCGCCGAGCCTGCTCGATCGCGAACTGGGTTCGCTGGCGGCCGTATTCGCCGAACTGGGGCACGCCGATCGCGCGCACGCCATCTTCGACGCGGTCGCCGGTCTCGTGCGCCGCCTGACGGTCATGCGGTTCACCGTCGAGCACGCGGGCATCGATCTCGCGGCCCCGATCGTGGCACCGCTGCTCGACGACATCGAGAAGACCGTGGTGGCCACCGATTACGTCGGCACGCTGCCCGAACGCGTGGAGCTGGTGCTGCTTTCGGCGGCGCTGGGCGATGCCGAGCGCATCGGCAGGCTGGTGGACGGGCTCTCACCGCTCGAACTCGACCCGCAGCACGTGTGCTCGGTGCTCGCTACCGCGCGGGCCAGGCTCGGGCCGATCGGCGAGGCGGCCATGATCGCCGGGGCCGTCTCGGACGAGCTCGAACGGTCGATCGCCTATCGGGAGGTCGTGGCGGCGCTGGTGCGGGTCGGAGAGGAACGCCGCGCGCTGGACTTCACCGGCCGGATTCCCTTGACCGGTCAGCGGATTCACGCGATCGCCGCGGTCGTTCCGGCGCTCGCGCGGCACCCCGGAGCCGATGCCGCGCGGGCGAGTTTGGCCGAGGCGACCCTGCTGCTGGAGGGGATCCCGCGGGTGGATCTGCGCGACCTCGCCGCCGCCGCGCTCGTCGATGCGGCCCTGGCGATCGGCGCGGCCGAGCCCGCCCTCGAGCTGGCCCGGAGCGCCGAGGCCGAGACGCGGGCGCGGCTGCTCACCCGGATCGCGGACGCCCGCCTGCGGGAGTGCGACGGCCTGCCGGTCGCGGAGCGGGCCGCCGCGCGCCGCGAGATCCATCGCCGCCTGGCCGAGGCGTGGACCTGTGGTCCGTGGTACTCAGGACTGGAGGTGCTCGCCCGCTTCGATCCGGACCTGCTGACCGATATCGCGGCCGAGGCGATCCGGCTCGAGGGCGCGTAACCGGTTCGGCTACACGAGCTTCCACCAGATCGTCGGATCGCCGGCCTGACCGGTCAGGCAGATCGGCGCACCGTCGTTACCGCTGCTGTCGCCCGGGTGCAGCGGCATATTGGCCGCCAGATTGATGAGCATGGCGGAGCCGTCCGCGCGGCCCTGCAGCGTCCAGCGCTGACTCATCGCGGCGGGCTGCATGGGCTGTTGCACGATCGCCGGACCGTCCGCGCCCGGCGCGGAACCGCCGATGTCCAGGCACTTTCCGCTGGCCTTGCTCTGGATCAGCTACTGCCCCACATCGATCGGGTAGAAGCGCCAGCGCTGGTTGGCGCCGCCATTGTCGTCCCACTGGCCGATCACGGTGCCGTCGGTGGTGTTGAAGCCGGGCAGATCCATGACCTCGCCGGTGATGGAATTGAGGATCTTGACGTCGGTCATGATCAGCGCCCACGACTCGCTCGCGACACTGACGTTGTCCCAGATCTGGGCCCCGACGCCATCGCTGGCATTGCCGCCCGGAATATCGAGCACGTTGTTGCTGCCCAATGCGGAGAATATCTGGACCTGGCCGTGGCGGAAGTTGGTGATCTTCCAGAGCTGGGACGGGTCGCCGGGGGCGTCGGTGGACTGTTCCACGGCCGTGCCGTTGACCGTCTGTGCCGCACGGACTTTCAAGACCTTCTTGTTCTCCACATTGACGATCTTGACCAGCCCGTTCCCGGCGTCGACGAGATCCCACTGCTGGTTCAGGCCGCCATTGTCGGTCCACTGGTCGATTTGGACGCCGCTGTTCGTACTGTGATTGGGGACGTCCAGAACTTTGCTCGACGCAATATTGTCGATGACGTAGTTCACCATGACACTGCGTTCTTTCTATAGATCCGAACGGTTCGTTTAATAGCTCCATTGCTGAGGTGTTGAACCATTTCCGATTATTCGCGCAATATGCAGTGTGCGAATCGAATTCGAGGTTTCCCGGGCGGTCGATCGCCGGGTGCGGTTGGGGGCCGGGGGCGCGGGACCCGGTCCGCCGGTCGTCGGCGAGGCGGCCGTGCGGGCCCCGCCGCGTCCGGTGTGACACATCAAATGAACGCTATTTAGTAATAGGTGTTCACAAACCCCGGTGTGGTGTGGTTCACTCGACGGCGAACGTGTTCCAAAGGAGGTACCGTGTCCGCGCCGTCCATCCCCAATCGGATCGATTTCACCGATCCCGATCTGCTCGCCACCCGCCTGCCCGTCGAAGAGTTCGCCGAGCTCCGTCGCACCAGCCCCGTCGCCTGGATCCCGCAGGCGGGCAGCGGGTTCAAGGATGACGGCTACTGGGCCGTCACCCAGATGGATGACATCAAGGAGATCTCGAAGACTCCGGAGGTGTACTCCTCCGAGGAGAACACCGCGGTCATCCGCTTCTACGACGACATTCTCCGCGAGGAGATCGAGGTCCAGCGCTTCCTGCTGCTGAACCAGGACCCGCCGCGGCACACCAAGCTGCGCCGCATCGTGTCCAAGGGTTTCACCCCGCGCGCCGTGGAGAGCCTGCGCAACGCGCTGCGCGACCGCGCCGAGCGAATCGTGCACGAGGCCAAGAAGAACGGCTCCGGCGACTTCGTCAAGGAGGTCGCGTGCGAGCTGCCGCTGCAGGCCATCGCCGAGCTCATCGGTATTCCGCAGGAAGATCGCGGCAAGATCTTCGACTGGACCAACCAGATGATCTCCTACGACGACCCGGACTTCGAGGGTGACCACAAGGTCGCCACGGCCGAGGTCATGGGCTACTCGTGGAACCTGGCCGAGGAGAAGCGCAAGTGCCCGGTCGACCTGGACGGCCACGAGCAGATCATCAACACCCTGCTCAATGCCGACGTCGACGGCGAGGCGCTGGCCTCGGACGAATTCGCCTGGTTCGTCATCCTGCTGGCGGTCGCGGTCAACGAGACCACCCGTAATGCCATCACCCACGGCATGAAGGCCTTCGTCGACCACCCCGAGCAGTGGGAGCTCTACCGCGAGCAGCGCCCGCGTACCGCGCCCGACGAGATCGTGCGCTGGGCCACCCCGGTCATCGCCTTCCAGCGCACCGTGCTGCAGGACACCGTCCTCGGCGGCCAGGAGCTGAAGCAGGGCCAGCGCGTCGGAATGTTCTACTCCGCCGCCAACTTCGACGAAACCGTCTTCGAGAACCCGTTCGAGTTCAATGTTCTCCGGAACCCCAATCCGCATGTAGGCTTCGGCGGCACCGGCACTCACTTCTGCGTGGGCGCCAACCTGGCCCGACTGGAGATCGACCTCATGTTCAACGCCATCGCGGACGTGATGCCGGACCTGTCCCAGGTGTCCGACCCCGTCCGCCTGCGCTCCGGCTGGCTGAACGGCATCAAGAGCTGGCAGGTCAAGTACGAATGAGTGAAACGCGCCGACGCGGCCGGATACCCGCGGTAAGTGACGCGGACATCCGGCGCGTCGCGCGGTCGCTGCTGGTCGAACAGGGCCCCGACGCCATCACGCTGCGGGCCATCGCGCGGGAGCTGGGCATCACCGCTCCCGCGCTCTACCGGTACTACGAATCCCGCGACGACCTGGTCGCCGCGGTTCGCACCGACGTCTGCGCGGACCTCGCCAAGGATCTCGAGGCCGCCATCGAGGGCCTGCCCGACGACGCGGGCATCCGCTTCTTCGCCATCTGCCGCGGCTTCCGCCACTGGGCGCTGACCCACTCCCGCGAATTCACCCTCGTCTTCGCCTCCCCGGTGGCCGCCGGAATCACCAGCGCCATGCAGCAATTCGGCGAACCCGTCGGCCGCATCTTCCTCGCCGCCGCAGGTCGCCTGCTCACCGAATACCAGGTCGTCACTCCGCCCCTGGACCTCATCCCGGTCGAACTCCGCGACGACCTCGTCAAGTTCCAGTCCGAACTCCTGGGTGTCCTGACCGACTCGGGCCAGACCTTCCCCGCCGAAAAACTCGACCTCGGCGTCAGTTACGTCATGATCCAGTTCTGGGCCCGCCTCTACGGCCACGTCACCCTCGAGGTCTTCGGCAACTACCCGATCCAGATCTCCCACCCCGACGTCCTGTTCGACTCCACCCTCGCCGACATCGGCCGCGGCATCGGCCTCGTCCCGAACTGACGCTGTTCCGCTGGGGGCTCGGTATCGGCGCGGGCGGGTTCGGATGGGCGTGCGTCAGCTGTGCGGAATGGGTGCCCGGTCCGCGTCTCCCGCGTCCTGCGGTGTCGAAGAGACCGCTGCACCTTGGGATTGCGGGACCGGCGTCGATGTGGTTGCCAGGGCATCGCTGCCCGGGGCGCGCCGCCCGCAGGCGAAGTAGGCGATCGGGACCGCTCCGAGTGAATTCACGAGGACGATGGCCGTGGCCCACGCCCCCTTCGACCCCCGGATCTGCTCGGCCGGGCGGCGTCGCAGATCCAGCAGTGCCGCGATCCTGAGCAGGCCGTCGACCACGGCCGCGATCAGGATCAGGGCACGGCTACGCGTGCTCAGCTCGCTCCATCTTCTTCTCGCCATGAAGGTTTCCTTTCGCGACACGATTGGATCTGCGGTGGCAGCGACCGCGTTGTCGATGCCACTCCAAGATCTCGCAACCGCGGGCGCGGCGCACGAGTCCAAAGACCATCCCGGCGAAGCCCGTTGGTCACCTCCCCGCGATTGCGCAGGTCGCGCCGGGCAGTCCGATCAGCTTCGGGCGGCGACCAATGCGGGGGTCGGCCGGTGCTCGGGTTCCTCCGCGAGGACCGGTTCGGTCAGGCCGATGCGGCGTTGGATGCGCTTCATCCAGGACGGTGCCCACCAGACCCGGTCGCCCAGGAGTTTCATGGTGGCGGGGACCAGGAGCATGCGCAGGACGGTGGCGTCGATGATGAGGGCGGCGATCATGCCGTAGGCGATGTACTGCATGAGGACCAGGTCGGAGAAGGCGAAGGCGCCGGTGACGACCAGCAGGATGAGGGCGGCGGCGGTGATGATGCGGCCGGTGTGGGCGGTGCCGGAGCGGATGGCCTCCTCGGTGGTCGCGCCGGCGGCGCGGGCTTCGACCATGCGGGACAGCAGGAATACCTCGTAGTCGGTGGAGAGGCCGTAGATGATCGCGATGATGAGGAACAGGATGTTGGCCTGAATCGGCTGGGGGGTGAAGTTCAACAGGGTCGCGCCGTGTCCCTCGGTGAAGATCCAGGTGAGGATGCCGAGGGTCGAACCCAGACCGAGAACGCTCATGAACGCGGCCTTGAGGGGCAGGACCAGCGAGCCGAAGGTGAGGAACATGAGGATCGTGGTGAAGGCCAGGACCAGCAGGATCATCAGGGGGAGGCGGTTGAGCAGGGCGGCGATGGCATCGTGCTGCACCGACGGGACACCGCCGACCAGCATGGTCACATCCTCGGGGACCGGGAGCGCGCGTAGATAGTCGATTGTCTTGTCGTACTTGCCCGAATCGACCAGATAGGCCGCGGTGCGGTAGGTGTCGGGGTGGGTCTGCGAGCGGGACGGGATTTCGAAACCACCGGGCAGCAGCCCCGGAGCATGACCGGCCTGCTCGACGAGGGGGCCGACCTCGGTGCTGTCGTTCGAGAGGATGACCAGCTCGATCGGGTCGGACTTGCGGTACGGGAAATAGGAGTCGATCTGCTGCTGCGCCACGCGAATCGGATTGTCCGGCGGCAGATACTTCTCGCTGAAACCACCGAAGGCGACATTGCGGATCGGCACGATCAACACCAGCAACCCGAGAATCAGCGCCGCGGTGATGACGCGCGGATGCCGTATCACCCAGGTGGTGGACCGCGCCCAGAAGCCGTTCTCGATATCGCGGGCCGCATCGGCGCGCCGGAATCGCTTGATGCCCAGCGCATCCACCCGCCGCCCGAGGATCGCCAGCATGGCGGGCAGAATCGTGAGGGCGGTCAGCGCGGCCAGTGAGACGGTCGCGATGGCGCCGTAGGCAATGGATTTCAGGAAGCCCTGCGGGAACATCAGCATGCCGCCGAGGCTGGCCACGATCATGGTGGCCGAGAACAGCACCGTGCGGCCCGCGGTCATCACCGTGCGGCGTACCGCGGTGCCGGTGTCGTATCCGGCGGCCACCTCCTCGCGGAACCGGCTCACGATGAACAGCGCGTAATCGATGGCCAGGCCCAGGCCGATCATCGAAACGACCGGGGCCACGAAGGAATTCACGTCGGTGAAATTCGTGATCCACCGTACGATCCCATTCGCGCCCAATACCGTGAACACACCCATCAGCAACGGCAGTGACGCGGCGACCACACCGCCGAAAATGAAGAACAGCAGGATCGCGACCGCCGGAATGGCGAGCAATTCCATTCGATGGGTATCGGCGGCAATGGTGTCGGTCAACGCGGTCGACACCGGCTGCAATCCACCGACTTGCACCCGCACGCCCGGAACCTCGAACGCGTCCTTCACCGCACCGTAGTCCTCGGCCCCGTAATCCTGGAGGGCGATGAGCGCGAGCGCGTGCCTGCGATCGTCGGTCGCGAGTTTGCCGGAGTTGCCCTTGATGGTGGTCACCGCGGGCCAGTACGCCGCGCTCACGCCGGTGACCTCGTTCGGGAACCGCTGTGTGAGCCCGTTCAGATTCTCCGCCACCGCCTGCGCGATATCGGGATCGTCGACGGTCGCGCCCGCGGGCGCGGTGTACAGCACCGCCACGTCGGCGGAGTGGTCCGGACCGAACGCCTGCGCGACCAGTTCGGCGGCCAGCGTGGATTCCGAATTCGGGTCGTCCAGACCGCCTGCGCTGAGCCTGCTTTCGAACCCCCAGGCGTAGCCGCCCAAGCCCAGCAGCGCGACCGCCACCAGTCCGAGTATCAGAAACCGGTGGCGAGTTACGAGATTTCCCCATAGCGCGAATACATCTCGATCCCGCGACCGCCTCATGCCCATACGACACGGTAACAGTCAAGATCACCGGACGTGAAAAACGTTGCGAAACAATAGAATTAGGCTATTTCTCGGTCAGCGGCAGCCATCGGTGGGGTCCATCGGATGGGAGGTGTCGAAATAGGAATCGGAGTCGTGCGCGGGCGGCACGCCGTCAGCGGTGATCAACTCGAGGCGCGACGAGCCCTTCGCGACGGGCCGATGCGCTCGACGATGCGCGGGCGGCGCAGATCGCGGGCGATCCACTCGCCCAGGGTCACCCCGGCGGCCAGCGCCAGGCCCACCGCGAATGCGCTGAACAACTGGTTGAATCCGATCAGCAGCTCGTCGTTGAGCAGCGCGTAGAGGCCGCGATAGACCCGCAGACCCGGCAGCAGGGGAGTGATCCCGGCGACCGCCACCACCAGCGGCGGGATCAGGGCCCGGCGGGCGAGCAGGCCACCGGCCAGGCCCACCACCGTCGCCGCGCCGCCCGAGGACACGATGGGCCCGAACCCGAAGTGCTGCACCAGGAGATAGACGACGGTCGCGGCCGCACCGCTGAACGCCGCCGCGGCCAGCGCCCGCCGCTCGGCGTAGCAGGCCAGCGCGAAGGCCCCCGCCGTGAGCGCACCGGCCAGCAGCTTCAGCGGCAGCGTGGTCAGATCGCGGGTGGAGCTCACGTCCACCGACGGCACCGACGCCTCGAACACCTCCGCCACCCGCAGCGTGAGCGCGATGCCGGCGATGATGCCGCCGGTCATCATGATCACCTCCAGCATGCGCCCCGAGGCCGTGATCGGCGCGCCGGTGATGGCGTCCTCGACCGCGCCGACCAGCTGTAAACCGGCCAGCAGCACCGCGATTCCGGCGGCGATGATGAGCGCCGGATCCAGGTGCAGGTTCTGGGCGTAGGTGGAGATGAGCACCGCCGGCGTGGCGGCGATGACCCCACCGGCCATGTGCTGGAAGAAGAACGGCAGCCCGCGCCGGTTCAGCAGGCGATTGGTGCGGTCGATGAGGGTGGTGGTGGCGAAGCTCAGCAGGGCGATGAGCCAGCCGCCATTGAGCAGCAGCGCCACGCCCGCCGCCATCAGCGCCCAGCCGAAGGTCGCCACCCAGCGCGGGTACGGATGCGGTGCGGAGGTGATCCGGTCCAGCGCGGCCAGCGCCTCCTGCGGCGGCACCAGCTCGCGGCGGATGCGCCGGGTCAGCCGGTCGACCGCGGCCAGTCGGGTGAAATCCAGCGCGCGATAGTGCACCACGCGCATGGTGCTGGCCGGGGGCAGCTTCGGCCCGCGGTCGGCGGAGATACGAATCGAGTTGTAGGTGACGTCGATATCGCACTTGGACAGCCCGTAGGTGGCGGCGATGAATTCGATCTGGGCGGTGGTGTCCATGACCGCGGTGCCCGAGGCGAGCACCACCTCCCCGGCGCGCTCGGCCAGATCCAGCACCTCGGTGACCGTCGCGTCATCGGTGAGGTCGATGGGCCGCACCGGCGCGGGCGCCTCCACCACGGTGTCCACGGTGGCCCGGCGATCGGCGGTGAGCCGGTTCACGCTCGCCGTCACCAGCCGCTGCCAGCGGGTGCGCAGTCCGGGGCGCGCTCCGGCTTGCTCCTCGGTAGCCAACTGGTCGGTCACCAGGCAAACGTACACGGGTGCCGGAGATCACCGGGATGAGCATGGGCCGGGCAGTAGTGTTTTCGAGCATGGCGACCAGCGAGGTTTCGATTGCGGAAGAGCTACGCGCGGCACTCGACGGCCCCTGGCGCGAGGTGCGTGAACAAGCGCGCGCCATCCTCGACGACGACCGGCTCTACGGCGACCCCACTCTCGACATCACCGCGGCCCGGGCGCGGGTGCTCGAGCAGATGCACCTGGTCGCCTCCTTCGGCTGGGTCGAGCGCGGCTTCCGCCACGCCGACGGCGCCCCCGGCGATCCCGGCGCGGCGGTCACCGCGCTGGAGATGCTCGCCTACAACGATCTGTCGCTGTGGGTGAAAAGCGGTGTGCAGTGGGGACTTTTCGGGGGCGCGGTCGAGAACCTGGGCACCGAGCGCCATCGTCGCTACATCGACGAGCTGATCGCGGTGCGCCTGCTCGGCTGCTTCGCCATGACCGAGACCGGTCACGGCAGCGATGTCGCCAACCTGGAGACCACCGCCACCTACGACCCGGCCACCGAGGAATTCGTGGTGCACAGCCCGACGCCCTCGGCGCGCAAGGATTACATCGGCGGCGCGGCCGAACACGCCCGCACGGCAGCGGTTTTCGCGCAGTTGGTGACCGGCGGCGAGAGCCAGGGTGTCCACTGCTTCCTGGTGCCCATTCGCGATGACGCGGGCAATGACCTGCCGGGCGTCACCACCTCCGACTGCGGTCACAAGGGCGGGCTGCCCGGCGTCGACAACGGCCGAATCCTGTTCGACCAGGTGCGAATTCCGCGCGAGAACCTGCTCAACCGCTACGCCGACGTCGCCCCCGACGGCACCTACAGCTCCGAGATCGCCAACCCGAGCCGCCGGTTCTTCACCACCCTGGGCACCCTGGTGCGCGGCCGGGTCAGTGTCGGCGGTGCGGCCGCCGCCGCGGCGCGGGTCGCGCTCAGCATCGCCGTGCGCTACGCCGAGCAACGCCGCCAGTTCGCCGATCCCGACACCGGCGCGGAGACCGTGCTGCTGGACTACCGCAGCCAGCAGCGCCGCCTGCTGCCGCTCGTGGCCCGTTCCTACGCACTGGCTTTCGCGCAGAACGACCTGGTGCACCGCATGCACCTGGTGCAGACCGGGCAGGACACCGACCCGCTCGCCCAGCGGGCGCTGGAGAACCGCGCGGCCGGTCTCAAGGTCGCCCAGACCCGCCACGCCACCACCGCCATCCAGGAGTGCCGCGAAGCCTGCGGCGGGGCCGGGTATCTCACCGAGAACCGCCTGGTCACCCTCAAGGCCGACACCGATGTGTTCACCACCTTCGAAGGCGACAACGTGGTGCTCACCCAGCTGGTAGCGAAGGACTTGCTGACAGCCTATGCGGAGGAGGTGCGCGACCTCGACGCGCTCGGCTGGGTGCGCTTCGCCGCCACCACCGCCCGCGATGTGGTGCGCGAGCGGTCCGGGGTGCGGCAGATGATCCAGCGGCTGCGCGACCGCGGCGACGAGACTGTCGACGAGGGCGACCTGTCGCGCCGCTCGGTGCAGTTGCAGTTGCTGGCCGACCGCGAGGACTATCTGGTTCGCACCGCCGCCTACCGGCTGCGCGCCCGGGCCAAGGAGACCGGGCCCTTCGAGGCGTTCAACAACGCGCAGGACCACATCCTCGCCGCGGGCGCCGCCCACATCGAGCGAATGGTGCTGGAGGCCTTCATCGATGGCATCGCCGAGATCGCGGATCCGGAGGCGCGGGCGCTGGCCAACACCGTGGGTGACCTGTTCGTGTACTGGAGTCTCGAGCAGAATCAGGCCTGGTACATCATGCACCGGTTCATGTCGGTGGAACGGGCCAAGGCGGTGCGCCGCGGCGTCAATGAACTCGTGGACCGGCTCCGCCCGCAGGCGCTGACCCTGATCGAGGGACTAGGGGTTCCCGAGGGCATGCTGCGCGCCGCCATGCTGGACTGATCCCCGGCCGTCGCCCGGCCCGAACCCGACCGCCCGGGTCCCGCCGTCGCGCACACTGAACCCAGTCGCCCTGAACACCGAACGTGCTGTCGCGCGCAGTGAACCGGCTGGAGCGCGCACTGAACCCGATTGCCGCCGTGCCTCGTTGAGAGGTTGTACACAGACACCGGTACCCATGCTGTCGGACCCCGAAATGTGATCGACATCGGCCCGCGCGAGCAGGTCGAATCGCAGCGTCGCGAGGGAGAGTCATGAGCTCGGCGCGCACCCGGCCGCACGTCGGCGAGGCCACGCCATGATCGACAGGCTGATCCTTCCGGCGCTGCGCACGCCGAAACTGGTGCTGGTCCTGGTCGGCATCGCCTTCGCGCTGTGCGCCGCGGTCGGCTCGCAGGCCGCGGCGCGCCTGTCCAACGGCGGCTTCGTCTCACCCGACTCCGAATCCGCCCGGGTCACCGACATTCTCGCCCGCGACTACGGCGTCTCCGGCATGCAATTGGTCCTGACCGTCGACTACCCGGGCGGCGTGCGGGCCACCGCGCCCACCACCCGCGGTCGCGAGATCGTCCAGCAACTCGAGGGCGATCCCCGTGTCGCGCAGGCCGTCTCGCCGTGGACCGAGCCCGCGCTGGGCGACACCCTGATCAGCGTGGACGGCAAGACCGCCCTCATCGTCGCCACCGTGCGCGGCGACGAGAACATCGCACCCGCCATCGCCCGCGCCCTCGCCGACGAATTCACCGCCGCGCCGCGCGGACCCGCCGTGCGGGACACCGTTTCCCGGCAGGGCGGGTCTGGTGAGCAAGGCGGGTCTGGTGAGCAGAGCGGGTCTGGTGAGCAGAGCGGGTCTGGTGAGCAGGGCGGGTCTGGTGAGCAGGGCGGGTCTGGTGAGCAGGGCGGGTCTGGCGGGCAAGGCGGGGTGGGTGAGCAGGGCTCGGGTGGTGGGCGGGTGGACGGTGTCGAGGTGCGCGCGGGTGGGCAGGCGCTGGTGTGGGCCGATACCGCCCGGCAGACCGAGCGGGATCTGGGTGTCGCGGAGGCGATCGCGCTGTCGCTGACGTTCCTGCTGCTGGTGTGGTTTCTGAGAAGCTTTGTGGCGGCGTCGATTCCGTTCCTGGCGGGCGTGGCCGCCATCGCGGGCGCGAGCGCGGTGCTGTACCTGCTGACCTTCCTGGTCGACCTGTCGGTGTTCGCGCTGAATATCGTCACGGCCATCGGGCTGGCGCTGGCCATCGACTATTCGCTGCTCATCATCGGTCGCTACCGGGAGGAGATCGCCCGGGGCCGGGATCGGACGGGGGTGCTGATCGTGGCCATGCGGCGCGGTGGCCGGGCGGTGGCGTTCTCCGGCGTCACCGTGGGGATCGCGCTCATCGGAATGTCGTTCTTCCCCATGGTCTTCCTGCGCTCGCTGGCGCTGGCGGGGCTGGCGGTGGTGGCGTTGTCGATAGTGCTGGCGCTCACCCTGGTGCCCGCGCTGCTCATGCTGCTCGGCGATCGCATCAATCGAAAACCGTTGCGGGAGGCGCGACCGGTCGAGCGGGGCCTGCTGTACCGGGCAGCACGCGGCGTGCAACGGCGGCCCGCGCTGTGCGCACTACCGGTACTGGCGCTGCTGGTGCTGCTCGGCTCGCCGATCGTCGGGCTGCGGCTGGGTATGCCCGACGACCGCGTGCTGCCCGCCGCCGCGCCCTCGCGCGAACTGGGGGAGGTGCTGCGAAACCGGTTCGCGGACAATCCCGTCGGCACGGTGCACATTCTGCTCACCGGCCGGGCCGGCGAGAGCACCGCGTACGCGTCGGCGCTGTCGGAGGTCCCGGGCGTGCGCAGGGTGATCGCGCCCGCCGCGATATTCACCGACGGCCGCCAGACCGGTCCCGGCGATCCGGCCGCCGCCGGGCCGGGCACCGTGCACCTGAGCGTCGGCGTCCCCGGACCCCTGGACCCGTATTCGCCTGCGGCGCAACGCCTCCTCGACCGGCTGCGCGCCGTGCCCGCGCCGGGACCGGTGCTCCTCGGCGGGCTGGCCCAGCAGAACGCGGACGCCGCCGCGGGCATCGCGCAGGGCTTCCCCGGGGCGGTGACCTGGATCGCGGTCGTCACCTTCGTGCTGCTGCTCCTGCTCACCGGGAGCGTGGTGATGCCACTGAAAGCCCTTGTGCTCAATACACTCTCGCTCTCGGCCACCTTCGGGGCGCTGGTATTCGTCTTCCAGTGGGGCCATCTCGGCGGCCTCGGCACGCTCGGCACCGGATACACCATCGCCACGCTGCCGGTGCTGCTGTTCTGCGTCGCCTTCGGCCTGTCCATGGACTACGAGGTCTTTCTGCTGGCCCGTTTCACCGAGGAATGGGAGCGCTCGGGCCGGACCCGCGCCGACAACGACGATGCCGTCGCCCTGGGCATCGCCCGCTCCGGCCGCATCGTCACCGCCGCGGCCCTGCTCATGGCCGTGGTCTTCGCTGGCATCGCGGCCAGCGGCGTCACCATGAACCGCATGCTCGGCGTCGGCCTGGCCCTGGCCGTCCTGATGGACGCCACCCTGGTCCGCATGATCCTGGTCCCCGCCTTCATGCGGGTCCTGGGCGCCGCCAACTGGTGGGCTCCGGCCCGCTCGCGCCCGCTGCTGGACAGGGCCGCCCTGCGCGAATGAACCGGTGAGAATTCTTACCGAACCGTGAGCCCTTGCCGCCTGCCGCCGTGTCGGTTCGGTCGCGGACCCGGCCGCACGGCATCGTGCCCCTTGTTCACCCAGCGATACGAGGAGCAGATGAATGGGCGAAGAAAGCGGTCCACTACGGGCCCCACGGCGGCGCGCCCGGCGCAATTCGACCTGACGGCCCGCATCCTGCACTGGCTGATGGCGGTGCTGGTGGTGGGCATGCTGTTCCTCGGGGCCGCCATGGTCGGCTCGATCGGGCACTACGGCCTGCTGCTGAGCATCCACCGGACGGTCGGTTGCGGGATTCTGCTGCTCGGCATCCTGCGCCTGACCAACCGGCTGGTGCGGCGTGCGCCCGTCCTGTCGCCCGCCGAGCGCCGGATCGCGATGGCCTCCGAACTGTCCCTGTACGCGCTGCTGCTGGTGCAGCCCGTGCTCGGCTGGGCGCTGGTGTCGGCCTCCGGGATTCCGGTCCGCATCGGCAGCGCCGATCTCGGCTTCGTGCTGCCCGGCATCGCACCGGAGAGCGCGCAGCTCTACGCGCAGCTGCGCACCCTGCACGCCTGGGCGGCGTATCTGCTGCTGGCACTGTTCACCGCCCACATGTGCGCGGTGCTGTGGCATGTGCTGGTGCTGCGCGACGGTCTGCTGCGCCGCATGCTCGGCACGCGCCGGGCCCGGAGCACGGACGGGGACGTCGGTATCGTGCAGCCGTGACCAGATCCACCGCGCCCGCCCCCGCCCCGCCGGACCATCCGCTGCGCCGGGCGGCCCTGCCCGCGGTCGTGCTGGCCGCAGTGATCGTGACTCTGGTTGTGCCGCTGTCGTTTCCGGCGGGCGGGGGATCGACGGGCGCGGATCTGCTGCTGGAGCGCAACATTCACGCGGTACTGGACGCACACACGTGGGTCTACCGGGTGCTGGTGTTCCCCAGCAACAGTTACGTGGTGCTGCCCCTGCTCGTCGCCTCGGCCGCCTGGTTCGCCTCCCGGCGGCAGTGGTGGGCGGCGGGGTTCGCACTGGTCGCGCCCGAGCTGGTGGTGGCGGTGAATAGCTTTGCGCTCAAACCGTTCTGGGATCGCAAGCTCGACCACTACCTGGCCTACCCCAGCGGGCACACGGTGCAACTGGTGGCCGTCGTCACGGCCTTCGCGTTGGTGAGCGAGTCCGCGCGGGTGCGCACGGTGACCGTGATCGTGATGGCGGTGGTGCTCCCCGCGGTCATGATCGGCATGGTGGGGCTCGGATATCACAATCCGACCGACGTGCTCGGCGGAACGGCCGCCGCGGTCGCGCTCGTGACCGCGGCCTATCCGCCGTTCCGCTATTTCGCGGTTACGCCACGCGCGGTGGCGATTTCGGGCCCCGGGCTAGTACGACAGGATCGTCGCGAGGATGAACCAGACGCCCCACAGTAGGGCGAAGAAGAAGCCCAGCGTGAGCATCACCCGCATGAACCCGCGGCCCACCTCGATCCGGTCGTCGCGGCGCGGGTAGAGCTTCCACGGACTGAACCACGGCGCGGGAATCGACAGGCCCGGCCCCGCCGACCCGTGCTCGCGTTCCAGGCGCGCCTGCTCCTCCGCATACGCCTCGGCCTGGGCCTGCTGCGGGCCGCCGTGCCACAGCGACACGTCCACCGGCCCCAGGAAACCCTCGTTGATCAGGTCCTGCGGGGCGGGCAGGTACGGCAGGATGCCCAGCCCGCGGAACGCCCACGCCACATCATTGGCCGACCACTGCGGCCGCCCGCGCGAGAGCAGCCCGGTGAAGTGGTCGCGCAGCGCCCGCTCGTCTCCCAGCAGCACCTGGAAGCTGGGATCGCTCCACAGCTGCCGGACCCGCAGATTCGAGCCCGGCGGCGGGACCACCAGCACGATGCCGTGGATGACGCGCTGCCCCAGCCCGCGCTCGGCCAGCCAGTTCTGCAGCGCGAAGGTGTGATCGCGGGACTTGTCCAGCGGGGTGCGCTGGCCGCCGCCCTCGAAGGAGATGATCCGGTCCCCGACCCGCCACGGGCCGTTGACCGGGACCTCCAGCTCACCGTCGAGCTTCTCCGAGAGCGCCTCGGCCTCGATCACCACGCAGCTGGTCGGCGTCCACACCACCGCGTCGAACGGATGCAGCTGATTGCTGTGGAACAGACTGCAATTGACGGTCGCGACACCCTTGGGATCGGTGGCGCCCTTCCAGGTCCGCAGCCAGTCGATGAGAACCTTCTCGGCGTGCGTGCCGGCGGCGTTCTGCACTCGGACGAGCATCGGCTCTCACCTTCCTCGTCGAATCGATACCGGGAATGGTACGGGCACAACGCACCAAACTACCGCCGGGCACGCCGCCGCGCTCGATGACGCGGCGGAGCGGGATCGGTTGGCGGCGAGTTCTTTACTGGTTGACGGGCAGGGCGGGATCGGTCGGGAATTCGGTGGGGAAGATCGGCAGCCGCAACGCGCCCGGCGCGAAGTCCGGCACCACCGCGTGCTTGGGTGCGACCGGGTTGATGCGGCGGTACGGCGAACCGGGTTCGGGACGCGGGTCGGCCTCGTTTCGGTTGGGCCAGAACGCCATTGCGCGCTCGGCCTGCGCGGTGATGGTCAGCGACGGGTTCACTCCCAGGTTGGCGGTGACCGCCGAGCCGTCGGCGATGTGCAGGCCCGGGTACCCGTACACGCGCTGATACGGGTCCACGACGCCGCTTTCGGGGCCCTCGCCGATGACGCAGCCGCCGATGTAGTGCGCGGTGGCGGGAATGTTGAACACATCCATGGCCAGCATCTGCACGTCGCCGTCGACTTTCTGCCCGAACCGCCGCCCGACATCGTGAGCGAGCGGGATCCAGGCCGGATTCGGCTTGCCCGTGCCCGCTTTGGTCTCGAGCAGCCCCCAGCGCCGGAACGAGGTCAGCGAGTTGTCCAGGGACTGCATGACCAGCAGGATGACCGACTTCTCCGAGGCCCGGCGGGCATTGAGGCTGCGCGCGAAGACCACCGGGTGCAGGAGCATGGCCAGCAGGAACCGCAGGAACCGGAACGCGCCGCCGTCGACCAGCGGCACCGACAGCGGGAACAGGCCGTTCTGGCCCTTGCCGTAGTGGCAGACCTCGATGTGGGTGTCGGGCTCGGGATGGATCGAGGAGGTGATGGCGATGCCCTCGGCGAAATCGTCGCGGGCCTTGCTCACCACGTTCAGGATGGCCTCGGAATTGGACCGGGTCAGCTCGCCCAGCCGCGGCGACAGATTCGGCAGCACGCCCTCGTCGCGCATCTTGTGCAGCAGTTTCTGGGTGCCCAGCGCGGCCGCCGCGAACACCACCTGCTCGGCGGTGAACACCTTGCGGCCCTTGCGAACCCAGCGATCCGAGCGGGCCGTCTCGATGGCGTACCCGCCGCCGGTCATGGGGCGCACCTTGGTGGCGGTGGTCAGCTCGAAGACGTGCGCACCGGCCTGCTCGGCCAGGTAGAGATAGTTCTTGGGCGTGGTGTTCTTGGCGTTGTGCGGGCAGCCGGTGAAGCAGCGCGCACAGTGGATGCAGCCGTTGCGACTGGGCCCGGCCCCGCCGAAGTACGGATCGTCCACCTCGACGCCCGGCTCGGCCTCGTTGAAGAACACGCCCACATCGGTGGCGTGGAAGGTGTCCGCGACGCCCAGATCCTCTGCCACCGAACGGATCACGTCATCGGCCGGCGTCATCCGCGGATTCGGCGCGACACCCAGCATGCGCTGCGCCTGGTCGTAGTAGGGCGCGAGCTCGGCGCGCCAGTCGGTGATGTGGGCCCACTGCTTGTCGGTGTAGAACGCGGGCAGCGGCTCGTAGAGGGTGTTCCCGTAGATCAGCGACCCGCCCCCGACCCCCGAGGCGGAGAACACCGCGCACTTGCCCAGCACGCTGATCCGCTGCGTCCCGGTCAGCCCGAGCCGCGGGGCCCAGATCGACTTGCGCACATTCCAGTTCGTCTTGGGGATGTCCTCGGCGTTCCAGCGTCGTCCGGACTCGAGCACCGCCACCCGGTAACCCTTCTCGGTCAGGCGCAGCGCACTCACGCTCCCCCCGAACCCGGAACCGATAACGACGACGTCATAGTCGAAGTCGGGCATGGTCTTACCTCTCCCTGCACCCCTGGATGAGAAGAATCAGGTCCGATTCTCTCACCTTGTGTATGGCGCAGACCATATCGGTTCCGTCCACCGGTGGCGAGGCGGCGTGCCCGGATGGAGATGCTGAGGTAATTGAGGTAAGACCGGTCTGTGACAACCGAGCGCAACGCCGAACCGGTCTACAGCGACCGGGTATTCACCGTGCCCAATGTATTGAGCGTGCTGCGGTTGATCGGCGTCCCGGTTTTCCTGTGGCTGCTGCTGGTCGAGAAGGCCGACGGCTGGGCCTTCGCGCTGCTGGTCGCCAGCGGTATCACCGACTGGCTCGACGGCAAACTGGCCCGCCTGCTGGATCAATCGTCCAGGCTCGGCGCGCTGCTGGACCCGCTGGTGGACCGCCTCTATCTGCTGGCAACCCTGGGCGGCTTCCTGATTCGCGGCATCCTGCCCTGGTGGGTGGTGCTCATCCTGATCGCCCGCGACGGGATCTTGACCCTCACCCTCGGCATCTACCGCCGCCGCGGTCTACCCCCGCCGGAGGTCATCTACCTGGGCAAGGCCGCCACTTTCGCCCTCATGTCCGCTTTGCCCTGGTTGCTGGCCGGGCAGATGGATTGGGCCGCCGCGGGTTTCGGCCGGGCCTTCGGTGGGGCATTCTTGATCTGGGGCACGGTGGTTTACGTCTGGACCGGAATCCTGTATCTCGGCAAGGCCGTCGCCGTGGCCCGAGCGATACCGCCCGTGCCGCACCATGATCACTCCCGATAGGGTGTGCGCGGACGGATCGACGACGATCCCGAGAGGACGCCCGTTGAAAGGACACTGCCTGTGACCGCAGTACCCGAGGATTTGCGCTACTCCGAAGAGCACGAGTGGGTGAGCAAGGTGGGTCCGACCCGGGTGCGGGTGGGCATCACCGATTACGCGCAGTCGCAGCTGGGTGACGTCGTGTTCGTGCAGCTGCCCGCGATGGACACCGAGGCTCCGGCCGGCGAGAGCATCGCCGAGATCGAATCCACCAAGAGCGTGTCGGACATCTACGCCCCGCTGGCCGGGAAAGTCGTTGCGGTGAACGATCTTCTGGACGGCGAGCCCGAGACCGTCAACTCCGACGCCTACGGTGACGGATGGCTGTTCGAGCTCGAGGTCGACTCCGCCGAGGCGCTCGACGCGGCGCTCGGAAAGCTCCTGGATGCCGCAGGTTATCAAGGAGTTATCGGAGGCTGAAGGAGCCTTCACAGTTCTACCTGCACGGGTACGCCCTGGCAGGGTACGGTCAATGCCAACAGAAGTGCGCGCAGCCGGTGCCCGGAAAATCCGGACCCGCTCGAAGCGGGGAGCGGCCGGAGTGCCGCATCGCTGAGGGCATCAACTGCTTGCATGGATTATTCGGTTCGAGGAGGAGAGCAAGGGTGAGCGAGAACAAGGACCCGGGTTACCAGGAAACGGCAGCAGAGACCACTTCGGTGTTCCGTGCCGACTTCCTGAACGAGGTCGACACGTCGCGCCCCGAGCAGACAGGCGAGCAGCCGGTACAGGGAGTCGAGGGTCTGCCCGCGGGCGCGGCCCTGCTGGTGGTCAAGCGTGGTCCGAACGCCGGTTCGCGATTCCTGCTCGACCAGCCGACCACCTCGGCGGGCCGCCACCCCGACAGCGACATCTTCCTGGACGATGTCACCGTCAGCCGTCGCCACGCGGAATTCCGCCAGGACGACGACACCTTCCAGGTGGTCGATGTGGGCAGCCTCAACGGCACCTACGTCAACCGGGAGCCGGTGGATTCCTCGGAACTGCAGAACGGTGACGAGGTCCAGATCGGCAAGTTCCGCCTGGTCTTCCTGACCGGCCCCAAGCCGGTTTCGAGCGATTCGGCTCTATAGGGACCGAGCGGAATGACTGGCGCAGCGCAGTGGACGCGCGGAGGCATGTCGATCGGCTCCGTGCTGGATCTCCTGCGTCCGGATTTTCCGGACATCACCATCTCCAAGATCCGATTCCTGGAATCGGAGGGCCTGATCAGCCCGGAGCGCACGCCCTCGGGGTACCGCCGCTTCCACGTGGCCGACGTCGAGCGCCTGCGCTTCGTGCTGACCGCGCAGCGGGATCAGTACCTGCCGTTGAAGGTGATCAAGGAACAGCTCGAAGCGATCGACAGTGGGGCGGCGACGCTCGGGGTCCGCGAGGCGCGGGCCCGGGCGAACGCTGTGGGAGGGGTCATGCCCGATGCCAGAAACGGGTCCGTCGTGCCCGACCCCGCCGCCAATGGCGGCCGCCTGCGGCGGCTGAACGCCGTGCCCGGTGAGGTTTCGCCCGAGGAACTCCGGTTCGATCACGAGATCCGGATCACCCGGGCGGATCTGCTCGAACAGGCCGGGATCGACGAGAAGTTCCTGACCGAACTGATCCGCGCCAACCTGATCACCCCCGGCGCGGCAGGCTATTTCGACGGCGACGCCGTCACGCTGGCCCGCACCGCCAAGGCCCTGAGTGAATTCGGTTTGGAGGCAAGGCATCTGCGCGCCTTCAAGCTGGCCGCCGATCGCGAGGCCGCGATGGTCGCGCAGATCGCGGCGCCGATCGCCAAGAGCCGCGACGCGGATGCCCGCGCCCGGGCCGAGGAGACGGTGCGCGAGTTGGCGGCGCTGTCGCTGACGCTGCACACCTGCCTGGTGAAGACCTCTGTGCGCGCTTCCCTCGGCGGCTGAAATCTTCGCCTAGACTCGGTATTACAGCCGGGGGCTGGCGGCCGGTGTGGATTTGGGAGGCAGTGCGATGAGCGAAATGCGTGTGATCGGCATCCGTGTCGAACAACCACAGAATCAGCCCGTGCTGCTGCTGCGAGAGGTTTCCGGCGACCGGTACCTTCCCATCTGGATCGGCCAGGCCGAGGCCACCGCGATCGTGCTGGAGCAGGAGGGCGTGACTCCGATCCGCCCGCTCACCCACGATCTGATCAAGATTCTGATCAAGGAGCTCGGCCACACCCTCAAGGAAGTGCGGATCGTGGATCTGCAGGAGGGCACCTTCTACGCCGATCTTGTCTTCGAGAACGATCTGCGGATCTCGGCGCGACCCTCGGATTCGGTTGCCGTCGCGCTGCGGGTGGGCTGCCCGATCTTCGTGGAGGAGCCGGTGCTCGAGGAGGCCGGACTGGTCATGCCGGACGAGAAAGAGGACGAGGTCGAGAAGTTCAAGGAGTTTCTCGAATCGGTATCTCCGGATGACTTCAAGGCCACGGACAGCTGACCAACTCCTGAGCGGACGATGAACCCGGGCTGATCTCCAAAAGAGACAAATCCGTGTCTCTACCTCAGGTTTAGGGTTAAAAACACGCGCCCGTTCATGCTTGGACGGTGCCGATGCTCCCGCAACAATCAGGAGAGTAGCCTCGATTGATAGGCCAACGCTCCAGAGTCGATTGACAGAGCCCAGCCCTGATAGGCAAGCAGTAAGGGAGTAGTCAGTGGGAGATCAACCGCAACCTCGGGATGTGGTGCAGCCAGGGCTGTTCCCCGATGACACGGTGCCCGACGAACTCGTCGGCTACCGCGTGCCCAGCGCCTGTCAGGTGGCCGGCATCACCTATCGCCAGCTCGACTACTGGGCCCGCACCGGGCTTGTCGTCCCGTCCATTCGCAGCGCCACCGGATCCGGCAGCCAGCGCCTCTACTCGTTCAAGGACATCCTGGTCCTCAAGATCGTCAAGCGCCTGCTCGACGCCGGAATTTCCTTGCAGAACATCCGCATCGCCGTGGACCATCTGCGCAGCCGCGGCGTGGAAGACCTCGCCGGGATCACCCTGTTCTCCGACGGCACCACCGTCTACGAGTGCAGCTCCGCCGAAGAGGTCGTCGATTTACTGCAGGGCGGACAGGGCGTGTTCGGCATCGCCGTCAGCGGCGCGATGCGCGAGTTGACCGGGGCCATCGCCAACTTCCCGGCCGAACGCGCCGAGGTCGGCAGTACCTCGGAGCGTCCCGAGGACGAGCTGTCCTTCCGCCGCAAGGCGCGGATGAGCAAGACCGGTTAGGAACCGCTTCCCGGATGCGCGTCGCCCATAGGGCGGCGCGCATTTTCGTGTTCCGGGTGGGAGCGAATTCCGGTGCTCTGCCGTATCGGGATGTGAAACGGGGCCCAGGCAACATTCTTGTAACCTGGGCCCCCTTAGACTGGCAGTGCGTCGCAGCCGTGCGGGAGAGTTCCGGGGGTAGCCTCGGACGCCGAAGGAGCAGCACCTCCCCGTCAATCTCTCAGGCACAAGGGACCGTGCGGAGTTTCGGCGCCTCTGGAAAGTGGTGGCCTCGCGCCACCCGCCCATGGTGAAAGGGCAACGGCCGCAAGGCCGGGGTCCGAATCTCTCAGGCATCGAGGACAGAGGGGGAGGGCAGACGAAGCATCGGCCGTGTCGGCCGATACCCGCCCACCCCTTGGAGCAGCCGTGATCTGGACTCGATCCTTCGCCGACCGCCACATCGGCCCCGACAGCGGTGAGACCGGCCGCATTCTGGAGACCGTGGGCGTGGAGTCGCTGGACGAACTCGCCTCCAAGGCGGTCCCCGCGAGCATTCTGGACGCCCCCGCGGGCAATGGCCTGGACGCGCTGCCCGCCGCGGTCTCCGAGCACGAGGCTCTGGCCGAGCTTGCGGCGCTGGCGAATTCGAACACCGTGGCCACCTCCATGATCGGGCTGGGCTACTACGACACCCTCACCCCGCCGGTGCTGCTGCGCAATCTCGTCGAGAACCCGGCCTGGTACACCGCGTACACGCCGTACCAGCCGGAGATCAGCCAGGGTCGGCTGGAGGCGCTGCTCAACTTCCAGACCATGGTCGCGGATCTGACGGCCATGGAGGTGGCCAACGCCTCCATGTTGGACGAGGCGACCGCGGCGGCCGAGGCCATGACGCTGCTGCACCGGGCCAACCGCAAGTCCAAGTCGCAGCGGCTGCTGATCGACACCGATCTCTTCCCGCAGACCCGGACGCTGCTGTACACGCGCGCCGAGCCGCTGGGGATCGAGATCGTCGAGGCGGACCTGGCTCCGCGGACGCCCTCGGACCCGCCCCGGCTGCCCGAGGGCGAGTTCTTCGGCGTGATCGTGCAGCAGCCGGGCGCTTCGGGGCGGCTCGTGGACTGGGCTCCGGTGATCGAGGCTGCTCATGAGCGCGGCGCGCTGGTCGCGGTGGGCGCGGATCTGCTTGCGCTGACGCTGATTACGCCTCCTGGTGAGCAGGGCGCTGACGCCTGTTTCGGCACCACACAGCGCTTCGGTGTGCCGCTGGGCTTCGGCGGACCGCACGCCGGATACCTCGCGGTGCACAGCGCACACGCGCGGCAGCTGCCGGGCCGACTGGTCGGTGTGTCCGTGGACGCGGACGGGAGCATGGCCTACCGGCTCGCGCTGCAGACCCGTGAGCAGCACATTCGCCGTGAGAAGGCGACCTCGAACATTTGCACCGCGCAGGTGCTGCTGGCCATCCTGGCCGCCATGTACGCCTCCTACCACGGCGCGGACGGGCTGCGCTCGCTCGCGCGGCGGGTGCACGGGCACGCGCAGTGGCTGGCGGCCGGGCTCGGCGACGCGGTGGTGCACCAGAGCTTCTTCGATACCGTGCTGGTGAACGTGCCCGGTGGTGCGGAAGGCATTGTGGCCAAGGCGAAGGGGAACGGGATCAACCTGCGCCTCGTGGACGCCGACCATGTCGCCATCGCCTGCGACGAGGTCACCACCGACGCCCACGTGGTCGCGGTGCTGGACTGCTTCGGCGCGGAGATCCCGGTCGGGCCGGAGGGCGCGCTGTTCCACGGCAAGCAGCGCCCGCACATCGAGGTCCGCACCTCGGAGTTCCTGACCGCGCCCGCGTTCACCAAGTACCGCACCGAGACCGCCATGCTGCGCTACCTGCGCGCACTCTCGGACAAGGACATCGCCTTGGACCGCAGCATGATTCCGCTCGGCTCCTGCACCATGAAGCTGAACGCCGCCGCGGAGATGGAAGCCATCACCTGGCCCGGCTTCAACCGGGTGCACCCGTACGCGCCGGTCGAGGACGCGCCGGGCCTGCTGAAGCTGATCGGCGACCTGGAGGGCTGGCTGTGCGCGGTCACCGGCTACGACCGGGTTTCGTTGCAGCCCAACGCCGGTAGCCAGGGCGAGTACGCGGGCCTGCTGGCGATCCGCCGCTACCACCTGGATCGCGGTGACGCACACCGCGATACGTGCCTGATCCCCTCCAGCGCGCACGGCACCAACGCGGCTTCGGCGGCCATGGCCGGCATGCGCGTCGAGGTCGTGAAGACCCGCCCCAACGGTGACGTCGACCTCGACGACCTGCGCGCGAAGATCGCCGACCACGCCGAGCGCCTGGCCTGCATCATGATCACCTACCCGTCCACCCACGGCGTGTACGAGCACGAGGTGGCCGAGCTGTGCGGCCTGGTCCACGAGGCCGGCGGCCAGGTCTACGTCGACGGCGCGAACCTCAATGCCCTTGTCGGCCTGGCCCGTCCGGGCAAGTTCGGCGGCGACGTCAGCCACCTGAACCTGCACAAGACCTTCTGCATCCCGCACGGCGGCGGCGGCCCCGGCGTCGGCCCGGTCGCGGTGCGCGAGCACCTGGCCAAGTTCCTGCCGGGCGATCCCCTCGAACAGGGTTCGCACGCGGTCTCCGCGGCCAAGTACGGTTCGGCCTCGATCCTCCCGATCACCTGGGCCTACATCCGCATGATGGGCGCCGACGGCCTGCGCCGCGCCACCCTCACCGCCATCGCCTCCGCCAATTACATTGCCCGCAAGCTGGACCCGCACTTCCCGGTCCTCTACACCGGCGGCAGTAACGTTGACGCGGCCCGCCGCGGTGGCATGGTCGCCCACGAGTGCATCCTGGACCTGCGCGAGATCACCAAGCGCACCGGCGTCACCGTCGACGACGTCGCAACGCGACTGGCCGACTACGGCTTCCACGCCCCCACCATGAGCTTCCCGGTAGCGGGCACCCTCATGGTGGAACCCACCGAAAGCGAAAACCTCGAAGAGCTCGACGCTTTCATCGATGCGATGATCGCCATCAAGGGCGAGATCGACCAGGTCGGCTCCGGCGTCTGGCCGGTCGACGACAACCCCCTGCGCGGCGCCCCCCACACCGCCGAATGCCTGGTAGGCGAATGGAACCACCCCTACACCCGCGAGCAGGCCGTCTACCCCCAGGGCGTGAAACACGTCCGAGCCAAGATCTGGCCGTCCGTCCGCCGCATCGACGGCGCCTACGGCGACCGCAACCTCGTCTGCTCCTGCCCGCCCCTGGACGCCTACGCGGAGTGATCGCTGGCTGAGCGTCGAAAGGCTCTGCGCCCCATCGGTTCTCTGGAACCGGTGGGGCGTTCTCGAAAGAGCAGGGCCGCGGGGATCGTCAGCATCGTGAGGGACAGGGCCGCGAGCAGGCCGTAGCCCCCGATCGCGTAGCCCGCCGTGGATACCATTGTGGCCAGGGCGGATCCACCCCACACCCGCGATTCGACGGCTCCCTGGACGTGCATGCGTTCGGTCTCGGGAAGGTTGCCCGCGAGCAGGTTGCTGGCTCCGATGTGGGCGAGGTTCCAGGCGTAGCCGAGCAGGAACAGCACGAGCGCCAGGAGGGGGCCGCCGACGGTGCCCGCCACGGTGGCCGCGGTGGCCGAGATCGCCAGCAGCGCAAGGCCGGTCACGATCAGCGGACGGCCGCCGAAGCGGTCGCACAGCAGGCCGGACAGCGGTGCGAGGGCGAACATTCCGAAGGTGTGGGCGGAGATCATGGTGCCGACGACGTGCAGTCCGTGACCGTGCTGGTGGATGGCGAGCGGGGCGGCGGTCATGATCGTGGTCATGACGACCTGCGCGGTCAGCATCGAGATCAGGGCCAGCCGCATGGGCGGGCGCTGGGGCGGGCGGTCCGGTGGCACGGTGGAGGTGTCGCGGCGCAGGGTGGTCGCGGTGAGGGCCGCGATCGCGACTGACACCGCGCCGAGCAGGAAGACGGCTGTCTGCGCGGGCCGGTCCACCGCCTGTGCCGCCACCGACAGCGGGGCGAGCAGGAGCGGACCGCCCACGGCCCCAACGGTTCCTGCCCACACGACCACGGCCAACAGCGCGCCGGGGCGTCCCGGACGCAGGTCGGCGGCCGCATAGCGGGACAGCTGCGCCGCCGCAGTGCCGACCCCGAGCAACACCATGCCCGCGATCAGCAACCACACCGTCATCGTCGACAGCACCATGCACAGCCCACCGGCGACGCCGACGGCGTATCCGCTCATCACACCTGCCCGCCGTCCCCGGCGCTCCATCACCGTCGTCAATCCCGATGCGCCGAGCGCGGTGCCGAGTACCCCGGCCGCACTGGGCAGTCCCGACCACGCCGGGCCCAGTTCGTCGGCGGCGACCAGGGTGCCCATCGTGCTGGCGGTCACCATGGTCAGGCTCATCGCGGCGGCACCCAGGAACAGCGCCACCAGCCAGCGGCGTTTCAGCACCGGCTCGACGGTCTCGATTGCGGTCATGAGAAAACGCTAGAAGCCGTGCGGGCGGCAAAGAATAAGATAGTCAAGGAGATTCGGCTGGCGCGGCTGCCGATCGCAAGGTGTTCGGGAGGAATCGGTTTGCAAGCGAACAAACCCCTGGACGAGACCGACTGGAACATCCTCGCCGAGCTGCAAGCCGACGCCCGTCTGTCGTTCAACGAACTGGCCCGTCGCGTCCACCTCTCCGCCCCGGCCGTGGCCGATCGGGTGCGCCGCCTCGAGGAGTCGGGCGTGATCGCGGGCTACGAGGCCCGCGTCGATCCCCGCCGCACCGGGCTGCCGGTCCTCGCCTTCATCCAATTGCGTTGTGCCCTGGGCAAATGCCTGTTGAAAACGAGCACCGCCGAGGACTATCCGGAGGTCGTCGAGGTGCACAAGCTCAGCGGCAGCCACTGCACCCTGCTCAAGGTCCGCGCCGCCACCCTCCAGCACTTCGAGGGGCTGGCCGAGCGCATCGGCGAACACGGGACCATCGAAACCCACATAGTCCTGTCCACCCAGTACGAGGCGCGCTCGATCGTCCCGATCGATGTCGACCGCCCCGTCAGCAATCCGAGCGGTTGGCCCCAGCGCTGACACCGATGGGAGAGTTTCAAGCCCCGATGGTGCGCGAGCGGATTGCGCGATAGGCGAGGGGGACTGCCGCGAGCACCAGTCCGGCGAGCGGATCGGTGAGCGGATGATCCAGGCGCAGCCACATGTCGTATCGGTCGATCAGGTGCCGGTTCAGCGGCACCACCTCGTAGTCGATCCTGCCGATCTCCCGGTCGCCGGCGTCGCGAATGACGAAGCGGGTCGACCAACTGCCGGTGCATTTGATCGTGCCGAGTATCGCGTCCCGCTCGTCGCTCAGCGTGAACCCGGCCTTCGACGACCAGCCCTGAGTGATCTTGCCCAGCCCCGCGATTCGAGTCACGGCCTTGAACCGGACCACCTGCTGCGTGATCGTGTGGATGAGCGCGTCCCGTTCGTCGCGCAACTCCACCGTCCCGCCCGCCAGCCGCTCCAGCGTCTTCGTCCCGATCGCCACCAACGCCCCCAGGGCCACTCCGTCCGGATCGGTAATGGCCCACCCGTGATGCTCGATCAGCTCCGCCTTGTGCCGAAACACCAACGTCCGTTCGGCAAGCATCCGCGGATCAACCGAAACCTCCTGCGTCGCCGTAGTTCTCACCGGCAACGCCTGCCTGCGCTCGGTCCACCGAAACCCATCCCAAAAGCGCAGACTGCCGCCCTCGGGATACCAGCCCGCGGGCGGGAGTTGTTGCGTCATCACCTCAGCGTAAAAACCGTCCGCCCCCGGCCACACCCACCACAGGGCGACAATCCCGCATCCCGCCGAACCCATCCGCCGAGGTTGTCGGGTCTCGATGTCTTCGAGATCATTGGTTCGAACGAATCGGGGGATCATGACAACTTCATCGGACGACGTCGGTCGAGGGGAAGCGCTCACCATCGCCGAACGGATCGCTCTCTTCGCGCAGGCCAGGGAGATCGTGGGAGTCTGGACCCTGTCGCCAGGCTGTCGCCCGGCACTGCGATCGTGTTCGATGGTGTTGACCACGATGTATCTTGCGGAATTGAGACCGCGTCACGAAGCGTCGCGCCCGATGTACGCGACGATGGTCTGCTCCACCGTCAGGAGCATCTACGGCTGCTCCGACGATCTGGCGGTCCAATGGGTGGAGCGGGAACAGGCCTACCGCGCAGCGCTATCCGGACAGTCCGACTCACTCACGTTCGCCGCACGATGCGATACCGCATGGGTCTATGCGGCAGTCGACCGCGTCGACGACGGGCTCGTCGCGGCGCAAGCCATCGTCACCGAAGCTGCCCGCAGCCCGGACCCGGACAACCCGAATATGTTGCGCAGCAAGGTTTGCCTGGCGATATCCCTGTCTCGGGCCGGGCGACCCGCCGCCGCCGCCGAACTCTGCCAGCAGGTGCTGGCCACGTTCCAGTCGGGTAGTTCGGCGCAGTTGGACATCGAACTCACTCGCATCGCGCTGGGCCTGATCCAGCTCGCCGCCGGACGGCCCGGCACCGCCACCGCGCTCTTCGAATCGGCGGCCGCCGCAGTGCACCAACTCTTCCGGCGAACATCGAATCCAGAAGCCGCCCAGGAACTGGATATACCGGCCGCATGCCTGTGCCGGTTCACCATGCGCCACGGCGTCGCCATCAGCGGCCCGTCACGCAGGCCGCTCAGGCAGGCCGAACCATCCCGCTCATCCGATTGACCCCGCACGAAGCGAACTGATCCGCCCACCCGGGGATCGGGCCGGTGGAACGATTGCGCTGCATCTGTTCGGAGTGCCTGTGCCACAGCAGATATCGAGCACGGTCACGACACCACCGTAGTCAGGCTCTCTCCCTGTTGGCGAAGTCGATGATGGCGGGTGGTTCCGGTCCCGCGCCGCGGGTGATCACCCGATTCGCCTGCTGCGCACCGGTCCACGGTCCCATTGCCCACACGCAGGTGTGCAGACGGTCGAGCCACCATCCGGTGCTGCGGCAGCCCTTCCACCATTGGAAGCCTTCGTCGTAGTCGAGGGACCAGCCTTGACCGCGAAGGTGGTCGAGGACGTGGGTGAGGACATCCGCGTCTCGGATCGAGGCGGAGCCGCCGATCACGAATCGGCGGTAGCAGTAGGTCTGGGTGCTGCCCCAGCAGACCGAGGTGCGGGTGCTCAGCACCACCAAACCGGGAGACAACGACCCGAGCACGTCATCCTTCGGATAGTCGACTCCCAGTAGCCCTACCCCGGAGAGTGCGGCGACCGCCAGCACCACCAGGGTGGTGAGCACGCTCCACACCATGCTCAGGGTCACCCCGATCGTCGACCGGACCGACCTACCCGGAGCATCGAAGATCCACCCGCACAACGAGACAACGACCGCGACCATCGCCAGCCCCGCGGTCGCGGTGACCGGCTCGTCGGCCAGTGCCCAGCCGACCACCACCGCGACCTGCAGGCACGCGATGGCGAACAGCAACATGCCCAGCCGGATTCGTAGCCGCATGTCACGCGCCGCGAGCAACCAGCACGCGACGGGGACGAAGAAGATCGGACTCAACACGCCGTGAGTCCAAAGACCAGGCGTCCGGGAACATTCGCTCGAACCCGCTTTGATTTCAGCTCGGCATCCCCCCGATCCCAACGTGGACCCTCCCCGATCTCCGCAGTACTTCCAGCTCACTCGTCTCCAGCACTAGTCGCTTCTGCAGGGCGATCGGGCCGATCAGATCTCGCCATCTGTTTCGACTTCGTCGAACTAGTGT
>NZ_BJWY01000079.1 GCF_007990715.1 Nocardia seriolae NBRC 15557
TGCCGTATCCCGCCGATCCCGGCCCGCGGACTGCACGCATCACCTTCTCGGGACAACCCCACAAGGTTCTTGCTGCATGACGCCGGGATGCCGTGGCTGATCTCGCGGTGTGGGGGCTGGGGCTGCTCGCTGCGCTCGCAACCCAGCCACCCCCTCTCCCTCATCCAGGCGTCCTTGTCTTTCTTCTTTTCTCTTTCGGTCTTTTGGCTCTTCGGTCTTTTGCTTTTAATCGTTGGGTTTTGGTGCTTCGAGTGAGTGGGTGCGGGTGGTGCGGGCGGTTATTCGGCCAGCTTTGAAGACGTAGTTTCGGTCGGGCCGGTCCAGAAGGGCGTCGGCGATGCGGTGGGTCGAGAGGATTACGAGGTCGGCTTGGGCGCCGATTCGAAGGCCGTAGCGTTCAGCGATTCCGATTGCTCGGGCGGCATCGTCGGTGGCCATGGCGAGAATTCGATTCAAGTCTTGCGGGCCCGATAGGTGGGCGGTTTGAGCGAGGAACAGTCCGACGTCGAGCATGTCGGCGTTGCCGTAGGGCGTGAAGGCGTTGCGGATGTTGTTGGAGGAGAAGGCGGTCGTGATGCCCGCCTGCCAGAGTTCGCGGATCGGGGCTATGCCGCGACGGACGTTGGTCGTGTCGGAGCGGCCGCCCAGGTGCATGTCGGTGGCGGGGAGCGGGATCACCGAGATTCCCGCGGACGCCAGGTGTTCGAGGGTTCTGGCTCGATCGGCGGGTGGAAGGGCGGCCAGGGATGTCATGTGGCCGAGCGAGACTCGGCCCTGGCGGCCGGTGCGTTCGGTGACCTCGGCGATGTAGTCGGCCATGGCGTAGCGGGGGTCGGTGGCATCGTCGGCGAAGTCGGCGTGGATATCGAGCGGGACGTCGAATTCGAGGGCCAGATCGAAGATCAGGTCGATGTGGCGGCGGCAATCCTCGACCGTGCGTTCGTTGTAGGCGCAGCCGCCGAGGACATCGGCTCCCGCGTAGAGACTCTCGCGGAGCAGGCCGAGGGTACCGGGAGATTGCAGGATGCCCTCCTGGGGGAAGGCGACGATCTGGAGGTCGAGCGCCTCGCGGTATTCCTCGCGCAGGTCCAGCAGCGCGGTGACGCCGCGGAGGCCGACGATCGGGTCGACGTCCGGGTGGGCGCGAATCGCGGTGGTGCCATTGCCGATTGCCATATCGAGGACCCGCCGCGCCCGGTCGCGAATCCCGCTGACCGTGAAGCCGCGTTTGAGTTCGGCGGTGACGTTGGTCGCTCCGGAAAGCGTGCCGTCGGGATTCGCCTTCTCCGAATCGAGCAGTGCCTTGTCGAGGTGCAGGTGGGATTCGATGAGTCCGGGTATGACCACCCTTCCCGCGCAATCGATTTCGTACTGGCCCAGGTCGGTGAGCCCGGTCCCGACGGCGGTGATCACACCGTCGGTGATGGCGATGTCGACCAATTCCGCATCGTCGGCGATACGTGCGTCCCGCAGGACCAAATCCACCGTCATGACAACCTCCCGGAACAAAGTGACTACTTTGTATACGAGAGCCGTGTTTCGTCCCGGGACGGGAATTGCTGCGCCGGTGTTACAAAGCCCGCGACGCCGAACTCGCCTGTCCCGCACCGCTATCGGAGCACTTCCGGAACCGATAGGCCGACGCCGCATGCGAAATGTGCGCGGCCACCACCGCGGCCGCCCGATCCGGATCCCCGGCCTCGAGCGCCGCGCAGATCTCCTCGTGCTCGCGCCACGAATCCCCGGCCCGCCGCGGCAATTCGACCGAGTACACCCAGGCGATCTTCCAACTCAACTGCATGGTCAGCTGCGCCAGCAGCGTGCTGCCCGAAGCCTCCGCGAGCACCTCGTGGAACCGGCTGTTGAGCCGCGCCAACTCATCCAACCGCCCCGCCGCCACCGCATCCTGCCCCAGCGCCGTCAATTCCTTGAGCCGCCCGAGCTGCTCCGGAGTCCGCCGCACCGCCGCCCGCGACGCGCACAACGGTTCCAGCCGCGCCCGGATCTCCAGCAGATCGGCCGCCTCCTCCTCGGTGAGTGCCGCCACGAACACCCCCGCATACGGCCGTGACGAGGCGAATCCCTCCGCCTGGAGCGTCCGCAGCGCCTCGCGCACCGGCACCCGGGACACGCCGTGCCGCTCCGCGATCGCCTCCTCGGTCAGCCGCTGACCCGGGCTGTACGCGCCACGAATGATGTCGTCACGAATGGCGCGGCACAGCTGCTGCGGTGTCATGCGCCCGGCGGTGCTGGTCACGGCGTCCTCATCCGGCGATCGGTGAAACAGGGCTTTGCATACGATCCATCGTGGCCTCGCCCGACGGGATCCCGCAAATCTACTGCACCGCCAGCGCATAAGCGGGCCAGACTGTGCCGCAGTACTTTCAGCTCGCTGAGCTGCGGCGGTTTGTATACGATGCGCCCATTCTGTCCGGAAGGATTTCATGGATCCCGCGCATCTCGTCCTCCTGTCCGCCGCCGGTTTCGGGGCGGGCGTCTGCAATGCCCTCGCCGGCGGCGGCAGCCTGCTGTCGTTCCCCGCCCTGCTGGCCACCGGTCTGCCACCGGTAACGGCGACGGTCACCAACTCGGTCTCGGTCTGGCCCGGCTACCTGGGCGGGGCCGCCGCACTGCGAAAACGTCTCGACGAACACCGAACCCTGGTACCGGGATTGGTGCTGACCGGTGTGGCCGGGGCCAGCGGTGGCGTCATCGCCCTGCTGGCCGCACCGCCCAAGGTCTTCGCCGCGATCGTGCCGTACCTGATCCTGTCCGCGACCCTGCTGTTCGCCGCCCAGCCCGCGGTATCGCGCAGACTCGCCGCCCACGGCGGCGATTCGCGCCTGCGCTTGTTCGCGGGCGTGTTCCTCGGCGCGGCCTACGGCGCGTACTTCAACGGCGGTATGGGCATCGTGCTGCTGACCGCCCTGGCCCTGGGCATCGACGCCTCGATCACCGGGCTCAACGGCCTGAAAAGCCTGCTCACCCTGACGGTTTCGACCACCGCCATGCTGACGGTCGCGGTGTTCGGACCGGTGCAGTGGTGGGCCGTAGCGGTACTGGCCCCGGCCTGTCTGCTGGGCGGAGTGGCAGGCGCGCGGCTGGCGGACCGCCTGCGCCCGAGCGTCTTCCGATCCGTGGTCATCGTGTTCGGCCTCGGTGCCGGAACCGCCATATTGCTGTCCTGACCGAATCTTCGCAGACCCCAGGTGGTATCTCACATGAACGATCTCCTGCTGACCGGCGGCCGCCCGTGGACCCCGGGCAATCCGGTGACTCCCGCCGATATCCTCATTCGTGACGGCCGCATCGCCGCCATCACCCCCGGCCTGACCGCCGACGGAATGCCGTCCGTGGATCTGGCCGGGGCCCTGGTATTCCCGGGCTTGGTCGACGCGCACTGCCATCTCGACAAGACCATGTACGGCGGCCCCTGGGTCCCCAACACCGGCGGCCGCACCCTGGCCGGTCGCATCGCCAATGGCGAGGGCCGCCGCGACGAACTCGGGCTGCCCAGCCTCCACTACGCCTCGAACCTGCTGGGCGCCATGGTGTCCGGCGGCACCGCGCACGTCCGCAGCCACATCGATATCGATCCGGAGATCGGTCTGCGCGGAGTGGAGGCGGTGCGCACCGCGGCCGCCCGGCACGCCGATCGGGTCGACGTGCAACTGGTCGCCTTCCCGCAGGGCGGCCTGCTGTCCCGGACCGGAACCGCGAAACTCCTCGAGGCCGCGCTCGCCGAGGGCGTGGAGGTGATCGGCGGCCTGGATCCCGCGGGTGTCGACGGCGATCCGGTCGGCCAGCTGGATCTGCTGTTCGGCCTGGCCGAGAAGTACGGGGTGGGAATCGATATCCATCTGCACGACCGCGGCGCACTCGGAGCCTGGCAGTACGACCTGATCGTAGCGCGCACCAGGGCGACCGGCCTGTCGGGCCGGGTCACCATCAGTCATGCCTACGCCATGGGCGAGCTCCCGGCCGACGAGCAGCGGCGCATCGCCGAAAGTCTTGCCGAGGCAGGAGTTTCCATGGTCACCTGCGCGGTCGGCGACGCCCCGGTGGTGCCGGTGCGAGTGATGGCGGCGGCCGGAGCGCGCCTCGCGCTGGGCAATGACGGCATCCGCGACCTGTGGACCCCTTACGGCGATGGCGACATGCTGCGCCGAATCATGCAGGTGGCCCTCCGCGATCGGCTGGTCGCCGACCCCGAGATCGAATCGGCGCTGCCGGCCGGAACCTACGGAGGCGCTGCGGTACTGGGCGTCGGCGACTACGGGCTCACCGTCGGATCGAACGCCGACCTGTTCGCCGTGCCCGCCGAAACCCCTGCCGCCGCGGTAGTTTCGGTCCCTCCCCGCAGCCTGGTCGTCAAACGCGGCCGCGTGGTCGCCCGTGACGGTCACCTGCTCGCCGACTGATCGGCCGCTGATCGTATACGAAACAATCGTGTAATCGCATGGACCGCAACCGGCAATGAGCCGCCGATAGAACTGTGACCATGCGCACCACCCCTGCGCCAGCCGTCGAAGGCCAAGGCCCGGACGGGAATACGGAGGCCGCCCACGGCGGCAATGTATACACCGACCCCGCCCTGGCCTTCCACGACGTCGGCCTGACCTTCGAGAACGGCACCCACGCCCTCGACGGCATCCACATCGCCATCCGCCCCGGCGAATTCGTCTCCCTGGTCGGCTCCTCGGGCTGCGGCAAGTCCACCCTGCTGCGCCTGGCCGCAGGATTCGAAAAGCCCACCACCGGAACGGTGTCCGTGGCCTCCGCCAAGGTCGGCTACGTCTTCCAGGAAGCGACCCTGCTGCCGTGACGCTCGGTGCTGCGCAATGTCGAACTGCCCGCCGAACTCGCGGGCACCGACAAGAACACCCGCCGCGCCGCCGCCCGGTCAGCCTTGGACCTGGTCGGTCTGACCGGCTTCGAGAACCACAAGCCCGCACAACTTTCCGGCGGCATGCGTATGCGCGCCTCCATCGCTCGCGCCCTGACCGGAGCCCCCGAACTGTTCCTGTTCGACGAGCCCTTCGGCGCACTGGACGAGATCACCCGCCAACGCCTGAACGAAGAGGTGAGCGCCCTGTACCGGCGATCGGCCTTCACCGGAGTGTTCGTCACCCACTCGGTGGCCGAGGCGGTGTTCATGTCCACCCGCGTGATCGTCCTGACCGGACGCCCGGGCCGGGTGGCGGCGGATATCGCAGTGCCCCTCGACTTCCCGCGCAAACCGGACTCCCGCTACGCGCCCGAATTCGGCGCGATCGCGGCACAGGTCTCGGCGGCCCTGCACGAGGCCGAAGGCGGCAGGCGCAGCCCCGGAGGCGGGCCGCATGACCGCCGCGACCGCAGCAACCGCCCTGATCATGACCGAAACCGACAGCGAGACCGCACCGCGGCCCGGCCCGCGAAAGCTCCACTGGCCCTTCGTCATCGCCCCCATCCGGGTACTCGCTCCGATGCTGGTCTTCGCGTTGGTCATGGCGGCTTGGACCATCGCCAGCCATTTCCTCATCCCCGCCGAATCCCGCTTCCTGCTGCCCTCGCCCGAAGCGGTGATATCGAAGGGGCTGCTCGATGCCGCCACCCGGACCGAGATCCTCTCGGCCTTGGCGTCCACCGTGCAGATCGCGCTGGTCGGCCTGGCGATCGCCATTGTGGCGGGTGTCGGGTTCGCGGTGATCATGAGCCAGGCGCGGTGGGCGGAGTACTCGCTCTACCCGTATGCCGTGATTCTCCAGACGATTCCGGTGCTGGCGGTGGTTCCGCTGTTCGGCTTCTGGTTCGGTTACGAGTTCGGCAGCCGCGTCATCGTCTGCGTCATGGTGTCGCTGTTCCCGGTCATCACCAACACCCTGTTCGGCCTGAAATCGGTGCAGCCCGCCGAGCACGATCTGTTCACCCTGCACGGCGCGAACCGGTGGCAGCGGCTGCTGAAACTGCAACTGCCCGCAGCGCTTCCGGCCATGATCTCCGGTTTCAAGATCTCGGCGGGGATGGCGGTGATCGGCTCCATCGTCGCCGATTTCTTCTTCCGGCAGGGCGAGCCCGGCATCGGCCGGATGATCGACGTCTACCGCCAGCGCCTGGCCACCGAGGAGCTGCTCACCGCCCTGCTGCTGTCCTCGCTGGTCGGCCTGATCCTGTTCTGGATCTTCGACTTCCTGGCGGGACACGTGGACCGTGCCCACGGCAAGCGCGCCGAATAGTAGCCGAACCGCTTCTCCCGCAACCTGTTTCAACCCTCAAGGAATGCTCGTGAACAAACGTGTCCTCGCCGCTGCCGCCGTCCTCGGCAGTGTCGCACTCACCGCCGCTTGCGGTGGCGGCACCACCGCTCCCAAGCCCACCGGACAGGGTGCGCTGGCCGGTGTCTGCCCGTCCACCATCGTCATCCAAACCGACTGGTTCGCCACGCCGGAGCGCGCGGCCGCCTATCGACTCGTCGGCCCCAACGGCACCGTCGACGTCAAGAAGGGCGCGTACTCCGGCCCGCTCGGCGACACCGGCGTGAATGTCGAAGTGCGACTGGGCGGCCCGTTCCTGGGCGGCCAGCCCGTGCCCGCCCAGATGTACCAGGACAACTCCATCACCCTGGGCCTGGTCCCCACCGACGAGCAGGTCCGGGCCAAGGCCAAGTTCCCGCTGACCGGAGTCTTCGCCTCGCTGAACAAGAACCCGCAGATCGTCATGTGGGATCCGGCCACCTACACGGTCAACTCGTGGAAGGACATCGCCGCGACCGGCGCTCCGATCCTGTACTCCGAGGGGAAGATCTACATGGACTACCTGATCGCCAACGGGTATGTGAAGAAGGAACAGGCCGACGCCTCCTACGACGGCACCCCGAGCCGCTTCGTCGCCGAACACGGGCGAGTCATGCAGCAGGCATACGTCTCCAACGAGCCGTACCGCTGGGAGCGCGACGTGAAGGGCTGGCAGAAGCTCACCGGCCACCTGCTCGTCGCCGACGCCGGTTACGAGAGCTACCCGCACGCCTGGTCGGTCCGCAGTGGCGAACTCGACAAGCTGCGCCCCTGCCTGCAGAAACTGGTCCCGATGCTGCAGCAGTCCGAGATCGACTACGTCACCAACCCCGACGTCACCAACGCGGCCCTGCTGCGCATCGCCCAGACCATCCTGGACGGCCCGCCCATCACCGCGGGCGGCAATGCGGCCTCGGTCCCGACGCAGCTGAAGGAGAAGATCGTCGCCAATGGCACCGGCAGCACCCTGGGCGGTTTCGACCTCGACCGCGTCGATCGCGCCATCGCCCAGGTGACCCCGCTGCTGCGCGCCAAGGGCCAGCAGGTCCCCGACAATCTGGCGGCCGCCGACCTGGTGACCAACGAATTCATCGACCCGGCGAAGGGTCTCAAACAGCAGGGCTGACCGGTCGCGTGTAGCGGTGTTTGACGCCCAGCGGGAAATACCCCGGATCGCCGTGCGGGAGCAGGACGATCCGGGGTAGCTGGCGTTCGGCTGGGACGTAGTTGGCGAATTCGCTGTTGAGACGACGCAATTCGATCCGCACCGACTCCGCGATCCGCTCGCGGAGATCGGCCGGAGGTGCGGCGGCCGGAGCGAGTTCCACGGTCACCAGCAGACTCCGGTCACGATCGGCGCTCTCCTCGACCTCCAGCACGAACTTCCCTGTGAGGTGATCGCTGATCCCCGGCCGCTCCAAACCGACGGTGATGTTCTCCGGATAGACATTCGCCCCGTAGAACGAGACCGTGAAATGACTGCGGCCGAAGACATAGACGAACGGCTGCTCGAACCCGGTCACGGTCGGTCGCAAATCATGCTCGGCGAGAAACTCGAGCATCCGCCCGTGCGAGATGACACCGCCCTCATCGGCAATGTGATAGCGGATCAACGGGATTCCGCTGTCACCCGTCACGGCCAAGGTCCCGTCGATCTCCTCGAAGAATCGGTGCAGCGGGTCGTACTGCGCGAGAGTCGGCAACCTCGAGGCCCCGAAAAGCTCGCGCGCGACATCGGGCCGGGCCGCCAGCAGCCGCCGTATCTCCACCGACAGCGGCGTCTCATTGGCCAGCACCCCGCCGTCGGCGGTCCCGTACAGCGAGGCGATCGCGGTCCCCGCATCGATCCCACCGGCCCGCTCCGAAACCAGCGTCCGCCACTCCTCGCTGAAAACCTCACCGGCCGTGACGATCTTGATCGCGTACTCCGCCCACGGAACGCCCTCCGCGCTCCCGGTATCGATCACGTCCTTGATGAACGGCGGATACCCCAGCAGCACGACCTGATCGAAATACGGTGCGAGCGTGCGGATCACTCGCAGAATCTCGTCCTTGTTGTTGCCCGGCGCGACGCTGGTCACCGGATACCCCCGCCCGGCCAGCTCGCGCACGCACCCCAGCGTGAACAGCCCGCCCACCCAGGTGCCGAGCGCGAAACACACCACGGCCAGCGTCTTCCGCTCGTCCGCGCGAAACGCGTCCCGGAAGATCTGCTCGAACCGCGCCGTCGTGCGCCGCTCGTCCGCGATCGACCGTGGCCACGGCGTCGGTTCCCCGGTCGACCCCGACGACATGGCGATCACATCCCCGATCCGCCCGTCCCGGCACAACTCCGGCAGCGGATACCGCCGCAGATACCCGGGCTGGTCGACCAACGGCAGCTTGGTGAAATCCGCGAAGGAGGTGACCGCCGCCGCTTCGATGCCGTGCTCGGCCAGGAACCTCCCGTACGCGGGCACGCTCGCCGCGACCCGCTGGAACAGCTCCACTGCCGCCGCCTCGGGTTCCACCGTCATCGTCCCGGCCTCCTCGGATCGCCCACGCCTGCCCCGACGATAGGTGAGCACTGCCCTCCGGGCCGCCTAATGCCGGGTCGCTTCGGAATTCTCGAGCTGATGCACCACCAGATCGAGGAAGGCGTCGACCTCCTCGCGGTGGTAGGCGGGTTCGCCGGCGGGCGCGAGATGGAAGGTGGTCTCCTGAATGTCCTTGGCGGTGAGCCCATTCGGCCCGTGGTGGGCCAGGGTGGCGGCCAGCCGGTCGAGGAAGGCCCCCACCTCCTCGGCCAGATAGCCCCGGAAACCGAACGGGGGCGCGGAGAACCGGATCCGCAGCACGTCGTCGTGGGTGAGCGGGTCGTGGGTGCGGCCCGCGGGTAGGCGACTGCGGCCCCGGCGTAGGTTCTCGAGTTCGACGCACAGGTGGTCGAGGAAGTCGTCGACCTGCTCGATGTCGTACCCGTACCGCCCGGGCGGGGGAGCGTCGAACTCCGCCAGCCGGATCTCGGCGATGCTGAGGTGATCGCGCCCCACCATGGTGTCGGCGATGCGCGCGCAGAAGGCGTCCACCTGGGCGGGGTGATAGCCGTGCTGCCCGGACGGCGCGTGGCCGAAGCGGGTGCGGCGGACGTCGTCGGGGGTCACTCGCGACATTGTGCCAATGGGTTCATGTCCGAATTTCCTCCGCCCCTTGCGGATCCGGCCGCATCGGACAAACGGGTCTGTTTGCCGTGCCTCGGTGTCGCGGTCGCTCAGTGCTTGCGCACCCCGTCGATGAGCAGATGCCGGATGGCATGGCTGAGATCGTCGACCGCCCGCGCGTCCGGCGTCCGGATCCCGTGCAGGATGGCCGCCAGCAGCATTCCCGTCACCGCCCGCGCGGTGTTCGCGGTATCGAGATCCGCACGCAGATAACCCCGTTCGACACCGTGCTCCAGATATCCGGCCGTCAGCGAGTCCGCGGTATCGAGCAGCCCGTACAACCGCATGGTCAGCTCGGTGTCGATCCCGGTGGCCTGGAACAGCAGCAGCTGCGCCACCCGCTGATCCTCGAGGAAGATCCGATTGAGCGCGTCGCCGATCCGGTCCACCTGCGCCCGGTACTCCTCGAGACTGTCGGCGGCGTCCGGCGCGTTGTCGGTGCCCAGCGATTCGATGATCCGCGCCGCCAGATCGTCGATGACGTGGTCGATGATGTCGCGCTTGTTCTCGAAGTACCGGTAGAACGTCCCGTGCCCGATGCCCAGGTGGTTGGCGATGTCGGCGATCCCGGTCGAGTGATAGCCCTTCTCGGCGAAACACGCGAACGCGGTGTCGATGATCTCCTGCCGGAGTTCGGCCTTGCGCCGTTCGATTCTCGAGGATGGCTTCGTCACAGGCCCGATGATACGGTGATCACAAACGGAATGAGATGTCATTCCGTGACGTGTGCATCACTACAGAGTTCATGAACACCATTGCGGGAGGTTCGGCGTGGCACCTCAATACGACGCCATCGTGGTCGGCGCCGGATTCGGCGGTATGGGCGCGGGCATCGAGCTCGATCGGCTCGGCCTGAGCAATTTCGTCATCCTCGAGCGCGAGGACGATCTGGGCGGCACCTGGCATGTGAACCACTACCCGGGTCTGGCCGTGGACATCGCCTCGGTCACCTACTCGTACTCCTTCGAGCCCAACCCGTACTGGTCGCGGCTGTTCGCGCCGGGTTCGGAGCTCAAGAAGTACGCCGAGCACGTGGCCGACAAGTACGACCTGCGCCGGCGCATGCGTTTCGACACCGTTGTCGGCGGCGCGCGCTGGGACGAGGAGCAGCAGGTCTGGGTCGTCGCCATCGAGGGCGGCGAAGCCCTGACCGCGCGCTACCTGATGACCGCGACCGGATTCCTGTCCCAGCCCTACACCCCGCCGTTCCCGGGCATCGAAACCTTCGCGGGCAAGATCATCCACCCCACCGCGTGGGAGGACGACTTCGACCTGACCGGCCGCAAGGCCGCCATCATCGGCACCGGCGCGACCGCCGTGCAGTTGATCCCCGAGGTCGCCAAGAAGGCGCAGGCGCTGACCGTCTTCCAGCGCACCCCGATCTGGGTGGTGCCCAAGTTCGACACCGCCATCGCGCCCAGCGTGCAGAAGCTGTTCGCGCGAGTCCCGTTGACACAGAAAGCCGCCCGCCTGGTGAACACCTCCATGCTGGAGGCGCTCATGGTCGTCGGCGTGCTGCACTTCAAGCAGGCAAAGCTGCTGAACAAGGGCGCGGGCGTGCTGGCGAAGGCGCACCTGCGCAACTCGGTGCGCGACAAGGAGACTCGCAAGAAGCTGACCCCCGACTACGACTTCGGCTGTAAGCGGCCCACCTTCTCGAACACCTACTTCACCACGTTCAACGAGCCGCACGTGCGCCTGGAGACCAACTCCATCGACCACATCGAACCCGACGGCATCGTCACCGCCGACGGCCACAAGACCGAGATCGACACCCTGATCCTGGCCACCGGCTTCAACCTGTGGGTCGTCAACTTCCCGGCCATCGAGATCATCGGCCGCGACGGCCGCAATCTCGGAAAGTTCTGGCGCGACAACCGTTTCCAGGCCTACGAGGGCATCACGATCCCGAAGTTCCCCAACTTCGTCAGCCTCAACAGCCCCTACTCCTACAGCGGCCTGTCCTACTTCACCACCATCGAGGCGCAGATGAAGCACATGGCGCGCCTGTTCGGTGAGATGTTCCGCCGCGGCGAGCAGGTCTTCGAGGTGACCGAGCGGGCCAATACCGAGTTCCTCGATCGCGTCACCGACAAGCTGGGCGCCTCGGTGTTCTACGGCGGCCAGTGCGCGACGGCGCGGAGCTACTATTTCAATCAGCACGGCGAGGCCGCCCTGCTGCGTCCGACCAGCACCCTGAACGCCCATCGCGAGGCGTCCAGCTTCCCGCTCGACGACTACACCTACGGGGTCAAGTCGGCCTGAGCGGGACTGCGCGGTCGGCATAGTCGGCGGCCGACCGCGCAGCCCGGCGCGAACTGCCGAGACATCCGAAGATCAGCCCTGCGCGAAACACCGCCGCCACGATTACAGGTCGGCGCGCCTTCTCTCAGGGTCTACTGGCAGACTGTCTTGGAGAACGCCACCAACGACCTACTTGACTAGGGGCTGACTTCGACGATGGACCTTCTGCTGCCGCTGCTGCTGGTTGCTCTGCTCATCCCGATGTTCCTGGGCGTCCGCCGCCAGAAGCGCGAGATGGCCAAGGTGACCGAGATGCAGGACACCCTGAAGGTCGGCGACCGGGTCGTCACCACGTCGGGGCTCTTCGGCACCGTCGTCGAACTCGACGACACCAGCGTCGATCTGGAGATCGCGGAGGAGGTCGTCACCACCTGGCTGCGGCAGTCCATCCGCGAGGTGCGCAATGACGATGCCGCCGAGGACACCTCGACCGAGAGCGCGACCGATGCGGTCGCGGCCGAGAGCATCGAGCCCGCGTCCGTGAACGGCGCCGAGCCCGCCGCCGACGACGCGCCGAAGCTGACCAAGGACTGAGCACACCCCGCGCCATCGCCCGCCCCCTTGCCCGGCGGCCGGTGGCGCTGCGGTGTGTGACCACACCCGTTCCACCATCGACCCCGCCTAGGAGATAAGTACTGTGCCACCTTCTCAGGGAACGGCGCATCCGTTGCGCTTGCTCGGCGTCTACGCCGCGCTGGTGGCTTTGATGTTCGGCCTGATCTTCTTCACCGGCGACAAGGTCCACACCCCGAAGCTCGGCATCGATCTGCAGGGCGGTACCCGGGTCACCTTGACGGCCCGTACCCCGGACGGCGGCAAGCCGAGCCAGGACAGCCTGAAGAAGGCCCAGGACATCATCGAGAAGCGCGTCAACGGACTCGGCGTCGCCGGTTCCGAGGTCGTGATCGAGGGCGACAACCTGGTGATCACGGTCCCGGGTGAGGATGGCGCGCAGGCCAAGTCGCTGGCGACCACCGCCAAGCTCTACGTGCGCCCGATGCTGAACGTGACCGCCCCGCAGGTGGGCAAGGCGCCGCAGCAGCCCGCGGCGGGCCAGCCGACGACTCCGGCTCCGGCCACCGACACCGCGACGCCGACCAGCGTCCCGGCCGCGCCGAGCGCCGAGGCTCCGGCTCCGCAGAACCGGGTGTTCCCCGCGCAGGGCCCGACCACGCCGTCTCCGACTCCCACGCCGAAGGCGCCGAACGCGCAGCAGACCCAGCAGGAGATCGCCGCCGCGAAGGCGTTGCGCCAGAGCACCGATCAGACGGCCCAGCTCCAGGCCATGGCCACCATGGACTGCTCGAAGCCGGATCCGTTGCAGGGCAATGACGATCCGAATCTGCCGCTGGTCACCTGCAACACCGACGGCACCGAGGTCTACCTGCTCGACAAGTCCAAGCTCGACGGCCAGGAGATCAAGGACGCGTCCGGCACCCTGGACACCCGTCAGGGCCGCTGGGTGGTCAATGTCGAGTTCAAGTCCAGTGGTTCGGACGCCTGGGGCAACCTGACCAACGAATACGTCGGCAAGCAGCTGGCTTTCGCCCTCGACACCAAGGTCGTCAGCGCCCCGCGCGTCGCGTCCGGTGGACAGTTCGGTGGCAGCACCCAGATCTCCGGCAACTTCAACGGCACCTCCGCCAAGGAGCTGGCGAACTCGCTCAAGTACGGTTCGCTGCCGCTGTCGTTCGCGACCTCCGAGGCCGAGACGGTGTCGGCCACCCTGGGTTTGTCGTCGCTGCGCGCGGGCCTGATCGCCGGTGCCATCGGCCTGGTGGCGGTGCTCATCTACTGCCTGCTCTACTACCGCATGCTCGGCTTCCTGGCCGGTTTCTCGCTGCTCGCCGCCGGTGTGGCGGTGTACGCGCTGATCGTGCTGCTGGGCCGCTGGATCGGGTTCACCCTCGACCTGGCCGGTATCGCCGGTCTGATCATCGGTATCGGTATGACAGCGGACTCGTTCGTCGTCTTCTTCGAACGCATCAAGGACCAGATGCGCGAGGGCCGCAGCTTCCGCTCGGCGGTGCCGCGCGGCTGGCAGCGCGCGCAGCGCACCAACCTCTCGGGTAAGACGGTGTCGCTCATCGCCTCCGCGGTGCTGTACCTGCTGGCTGCCGGTCAGGTGAAGGGCTTCGCCTTCACCCTCGGTCTGACCACGGTGCTCGACGTCATCGTGCTGTACCTGGTGACCGCGCCGCTGATGATGCTGGTCTCGCGCTCGCCGTTCTGGGCGAAGCCGTCGGTGAACGGCCTGGGCGCTATTGCAGAGCTTGCACAGGAACGCAAGGCCACGGCCGGTGTCCTGGTGAAGGAGGCGTGATCATGGCCAAGTCCTCTCCCGTCGCGGTGGATCCCGACAACGAACTCGACTACGAGGAAGTCGTTTCGGGCAAGCAGCACAGTCTGTTCGAGCGGCTGTACACCGGCACCGGCGGTTTCGAGATCGTCGGCAAGCGCAAGATGTACTACGGCATCGCCGCGGTGCTCATGGCGATCGCCATCGCGAGCATGGCGATCAAGGGCTTCACCCTGGGCATCGACTTCGCGGGTGGTTCCCGCATCCAGCTGCCCGCCGCCGACGGCGTCACCACCTCGCAGGTGGACGAGGTCTACCGCGCGACACTGGGGCACGATCCGGTGACCACGCAGAAGGTGGGCTCGGGTTCCTCGGCCACCATTCAGCTGCGGTCGGATTCGCTGTCGGCCGAACAGGCCGACAAGCTGCAGAACGCGCTCTTCGACGCCTTCCACCCGAAGGATTCCAGCGGCGAGCCCAGCCGTAACGCCATCAGCGTGGCCGAGATCAGTGAGACCTGGGGTGGCCAGGTCACCCACAAGGCATTGCTGGCGCTGGTGGTGTTCGTGGCATTGACCATGGTGTACATCGCGATTCGCTTCGAGCGGGACATGTCGATCGCGGCCATCGGCTCGCTGTTCTTCAACCTGATCGTGACCGCGGGCATCTATTCGCTGGTCGGTTTCGAGGTGACGCCCGCGGCGGTCATCGGTCTGCTCACGATTCTGGGTTACGTGCTCTACGACAACGTGGTCGTCTTCGACAAGGTCGAGGCGAACACCCGCGGCGTGCTGCACCTGACCAAGCACACCTACGCGGAGAAGGCGAACCTGGCGGCCAACCAGACGCTGATGCGCTCGATCAACACCACCGTCATCGGCATCCTGCCGATCATCGGCATGCTGGTGATCGCGGTGTGGCTGCTGGGCGTCGGCACCCTCAAGGACCTGGCGCTGGTGCAGCTGGTCGGCATGATCGTGGGTGGCTACTCGTCGATCTTCTTCGCGGTGCCCCTGCTGGTGTCGCTCAAGGAGACCTGGGGTCCGGTGGCCGCGCACACCAAGAAGGTGCTGGCCCGTCGTTCCGGTGCGGGCTCCGCGCGCGTCGGTGCGGCCGCGGCCTCCCGCGCGGGTGCCGCCGCGCGCGGCTCGGATGCGGTCGCCAATGGTTTGGCGCGCGACCACGGTCCGCGCGGGCAGGCCACCGGAGCGCCGCGGCCCGGCGCGCGGCCGAGTGGGAAACGACAGAAGCGACGGCACTGACGCGCAGGGGGTTGCGGACGGTGAAGCAAGACCACAAAGTTGTGCGCCGCACCGCCGTAGCGCTGGTGGCGGGAACTCTCGCCGCCGGCGCGCTGGCGGGTTGTTCGTCCAAGAACCAGGTGCCCTCCATCGGGTACGGCGTGGACGCGGTCATCGCCAGTTACAACGGCGGCAGCACCCTGGGGGCGAACAGCGGTGCGGCCGCGGTGTTCTCACGGGTGCTGACCGGGTTCTTCTACACCGGGCCCGACGGGCAGCCGGTGGCCGACACCGATACCGGCACCGCCAAGGAGGTGCCGGGCGAGACGCAGACCATCCAGTACCGGCTCAGCCCGGAGGGCACCTACTCCGACGGTATCCCGACCTCGTGCGACGATCTGGTGCTGACCTGGGCGGCGCGCAGCGGACGGTTCACCAAGGCCGGTCCGGGCGGGCCGGTTCCGCTGTTCGACGCGGCGAGCACCGACGGCTACCGCGATATCGAGCGGGTCGACTGCCAGCCCGGATCCAAGGACGCCACCGTGGTGTTCCGGCCGGGCAAGCACTACATGCCGTGGAAGTCGCTGTTCAACGCCGCCGAGCTGATGCCCGCGCACGTGGTCGCGACCCAGGCGAAGGTGGCGAACGTGGTGACCCCGGTGCAGACCGGGGATCAGCCCACGCTCGAGCGCATCGCCGACTTCTGGAACAACGGCTGGAAGCTCAGCCCGGGCAAGCTGGATCTGACCGTGCTGCCGTCCTCGGGCCCGTACCGGATCGACTCCTTCGGTGACAAGGACGGTCTGGTGCTGGTGAAGAACGAGAAGTGGTGGGGCAATCAGCCCAGGACGCCGCGGATCGTGGTGTGGGACCGGCATTCCGACCTGAAGTCGAAAGTGGACGACAAGTCGGTCGGCGTGCTCGATGTCGGGGCGGGGTCGCTGGGTGATGTGAGCCTGAGCGGGTTCCACAAGCAGAACCTGCCCGGGCGCGGGGTCGAGCAGCTGGTGCTGGGCACCGACGGGGTGTTCGGGTCGGCCAATGCGCGCCGGGCGTTCGCGCTGTGCGTGCCGCGCCAGGCGCTGTTCGACAAGTTCGGGCACCCGGAGTACGACGTCAAGCTCGGGCTGGGCGCGGGAATGCTGAATTCGCGGACGGTGCAACAGGATTCGGTGTACTACCCGTCGATCTCCGGTCCCGGCGACAAGTACAAGGGCGGTGACGCTGTGCAGGCCGCGGCGTCCGCGGGGCTGGCGAACCAGACCGTGCGCATCGGCTATGTGAAGCCCGATGTGCGCCGCGCCGCCATGATCGCGGCCATCGCCGACGCCTGCAAGCCCGCCGGGATCACCGTGATCGACGCGGGCGCACCGGATTTCACCGCCTCCCAGCTCACCGAGGGCAAGGTGGACGCGATTCTCGGTGGCACCGCGGGCATGCCCGGTCCGTCCGGCACGCTGGCCGCCACCGACGCCATCGCCTCGCTGCGCACCGGTGCGGGCGAGAATTTCGGCCGGTTCGGTAACGGCCGCTACGATGCCATCGCGGATCAGCTTGCGGCCGACGACAACTCGGCCGCCACGCTGAACCTGCTGACCGAGCAGGAGAACCTGCTCTGGGGTGAGATGCCCTCGATTCCGCTGTTCGCCGGTCCCCGCACCATCGGGTTCGGCGACGGCATGGAGAACGGCATCGCCAGCCCCACCCGGGCGGGTGCGGGCTGGAACATGGATCGCTGGGTACTGAAACGGTGAACGCCGTGGTGGCGTGGTGGATGAGGAGTGGGTGCAGATGAGCAAGCACGAGATGCTGGAGACGGCCGAGGTGGCGGGAGAACGGGCGGCCAAGGCCGCCGAAGCGGTGCGGCGGCTGACCCGCTGGCACGACGATTTCCCGACCGCGGGCGTGCGTTTCGCCGATCTGACACCGGTCTTCGCGGACTCCGACGGCTTTCGCGCGGTGCTGGACTGCTTCGCCGCCTGCGCCCCCGACGCCGACCTGGTGGCGGGCGTGGACGCGCGCGGCTTCCTGCTGGGCGCGGGCGTCGCGGCGGTGCTGGGCACCGGCGTGGTGGCGGTCCGCAAGGCGGGCAAGCTGCCGCCGCCGGTCCACAGCCGCGAGTACACCCTCGAATACGGTTCCGCCGCACTGGAGATCCCGGCCGACGGCATCGACCTGAAGGGCCGCCGGGTGCTGCTGCTCGACGATGTGCTCGCCACCGGTGGCACCCTCGCCGCGGCGGCCGAGCTGTTCACCGCCGCCGGGGCCGAGGTGGCCGCGGCGGCGGTGGTGCTCGAGCTCGGGTTCCTCAACGGCCGGGCGCGCCAGGGCGCCTACCCGGTCACCTCGATCGTCCAGCTCTGAGCCGCAGCCGATTCGACTATCTGCCCGCGCCGATGGCCTGACCGAACAGGGCGGCCACGGCGGTGGGGAGGATCTCCTCGAGGGTCTGCCAGAAGCGGGGTTCGGCCATGACGAAGGTCGGATCGGTGATGGTGCAGCCCTCGGGGGCGGCCACGCCGTTGAGCCGGTCCCGCAGCCAGTGGAATGCGCCCGGCAGGTGCCCAGGGATCCCGGAGATGTGCTCGGCCAGCAGTTCCCGCTCGTAGACGACACTGGGTGCGCCCTCGGCGCAGTACTTGCCGACCAGGCGATCCACGCCCGCATTGGGCAGGATCTCGTCGTACTGGGCGTGATGGATGTACACCGGCATGGACGGGGTGCGCTGGCCGAGGGAGTTCTCGGCCAGGAACCGCTGGACAGCCGGGGCTTGCAGCGGATCACCCCGGTAGCTCAGCGCTCCGAGGTAGTCGTAGAACGGCACCAGCGTGGTGCCCATCGGGTGGCACAGCACCTGTTTGGAGGCCAGCAGCACCTTCGCGACCGGATCCACCACGCTGTCGCGCAGCATGTCCCGCACCTCCGGGTATTCGCCCGCGATCCCGGCGAAGACGCCCAGAACCAGGCCGGAGTACAGGCCGCGGTTGTTGTGCGTCAGTTCGGCCGGATAGTCGGCGGCGGCGATACCGCCCGCCGCGACGCCGACGATATTCAGTTCCGGCGCATAGTCTTTCGCGATCTCGGCGGCGAACGAGGACGGCACCGTGCCACCCCGAATAGCCCCACAGCGCGGTCGGGGTGTCCGCGCCGGAAAGCTGTGCGGGGGAGAAGCTCTCGGCGGCCCGGATGCCGTCGAGGGTGGCCTGGGCATTGAGCTTCGAAGTGCCGTAGGAGGAATGCGGCCCCTCGTAGTCGGGCACCACCACCGTCCAGCCCTGGCCGACGCCCGCGGCGACCGGGATCATCGTCTCGGCGGCATTGACGTAGTCCAAAGGCAGTGCGCCGGACTGGATCACGTACGACGGCGCGCAGTACTGGGCCGCGCTGTCCTCGGCGATCTGATACGACAGCAGCTTGCGGCCGCCCGCGGGCGCGGGCCCGCGCGGCACCAGCACCGTGGTGACCGTCGAAATGGCCTCGCCGAAGCTGTTGGTGGTGCGATACGACAGCTGCCAGGCATCGATATTGAGCTGCACCAACCCGAAGAACGCCGGATCGATGCGCCGCGCCCGCAGGATCTCACCCGGCTGCGCGGCCGCCACCTGCCCGGCCGGGGGTGAATAGAAGTCGTCGACCTCGGGCGGCAGGGTGATGGCGGGGGGCGGTTCCACGGCGACATCCCTGGAAGGTTCGGCGTAGGCGGTGGTGTGTGCCGCTATCAGCACTCCGGCGGCAGCTCCCGCGGTGAGCAGCCGTCCCCATCCTTGACCGGTCATCGGTCCTCTTTCGTAGCCACGACAGTGTGGGCTAAACCGTCTCAGGCGAAGGCCATCCCAGTCTCTGTGCGCGGACTCAGGGTTGCGCGATCGGATTTGTTCGAATGACAGGGTGGCCGGATCCACCGGCGGCTATTCGCCCAGTTGGATTCATTTGCCGTGCGAACGGATTCGGTCGCGGTCACAATGTGCCGGTGAGCACCGCACCCGAAGAACCCGCCCCCGTCTCGGACTTCCTGACGGCCCACCTGTCCGAGGCCGCCCGCGAGATGACGGCCGCGGTGGTGCGCAGCGTCCCCGATTACGAACAGCTGCCGCGCGAGCTGATCGAACAGGACCTCATCCATCGGGCCGAGGACAATCTGCGACTGTTCGTGCGCCTGCTCGCCGAGGGGCGCGAACCGCGGCCCGCCGACCTGGACGGCATGATCGATGTCGCGGTACGCCGTGCGCGCGAGGGCATTCCGCTCGACTCGGTGCTGTCGGTGTACCACCAGGGTGCCCTCGCGGCCTGGAATTTCATGGCGGCGCACGCGAACACGAGCGCCGAGCGCGACGACCTGCTGGCCACGGTGCCGCAGCTGCTGCGGTATCTGGGCATCGTGATCCCCGGGGTCGCCGGGTCGTATCTGCACGAGCGCCAGGATCTGCACTGGGAGCAGCGCGAGGCCAAGCGCGCGCTGGCGCAGGCCCTGTTGCAGGGCAAACCCGCCGAGCTGCTGGCCGAGCGGTTCGGGATCGTGCTGGGCGGCTACCACGCGGTGGCGCTGCGCACCGCCGACGCGGTCGCGACCGCGGACGGGGCGCGCCCGGCCATGCGGGTGATCCACGGTGAGATCGACGCGCTCTCGCCGCTGGCGCTGACCGTGCTGGATCGGGCCGGGGGCTGGGTGCTGGTGCCGGTGAGCGAACCACTTGCCCGCCTCGATGCCGCGGTGGCCCGGATCGCATCCGCCGCCGGTGTCCGGGTGATAGCCGGAACGGCTACCGCGGCAACGGTTTCCGAGATTCCCGCGCGCGCCGAGGAAGCGGGGGAGATCGCCCGGCTGGCCCTCGGATTGGGGCGGCCGACCGGTGTGTATCGCATGTCGGACCTCGCCCTGCAATACCAGTTCGCGCGCCCCGGCCCCGCCCGCACCTGGCTGCTCGGGCTGCTCGCCCCCCTGGCCGAACACCAGCACCTGATGGACGCGCTGCGCGCCTATCTGGCCCACGACCACAATCGCGTCGCCGCCGCCGAGTCCCTGGTGGTGCACCGCAATACGCTCAACTACCGCCTCAACCGCGTCGCCGCCCTGACCGGCTACGACCCCGGCCGCTCCGAGCACACGCCGCTGTTCGCCGCGGCTCTGACCGCGTTCGACCTGGCCGCCGCCGACCTCTAGCGGGCACGGCGCTACCGGGCGATGACCCGGGCGGCGAAGCCGGTCACGATCAGCCAGAAGACCGCCGCCAGGCCGTAATTGAGAATGATGTCGAAGTCCACGCTGCCGGTGTGGAACAGCCCGGGGAAGAACAGTGCCAGTGGTTCGGCGAGCCCCTTGATGAAGGTGAAGAACTTGTTGGACTGATCCGCGTTGAGGATCAGCAGCAGGATGTACACGCCCTCGATGAGGGCGAACAGCGCACCGACGCCGCTGATGATGCGCGCGGCGTGGATTTCATTGTGGGCTGTGTACGGCATAGGGGAGGGATGCCCGTTGTGTGCCGGTTGAAACGACCGGGCCCCCTCGATTCGGCGTGTGCTGGTCCGTGAATCCGCGTGTCGGCCATGGCATGATGTCCGGGTGATCAGCGCGGCGGCCGGGAGCGGCAGGGCGTGAAGCCCAAACTCCTCGTGGGTGGGACGGTCGGCCTGATATTGGGGCTGATGACCCTGGTTCTCGTCATCATTCTGCCCGCGTCCGAGACCTCTTGCGGCCCGGGCACACCCAGCCTGCCCACCGCCACCTCGAGCCGCACCGAACCCAACTGCCCCACCACCGGATCACCGGTCGAGACGGGTCTGGGCGACGGGGCGCTGCGGGTGCTGCGCTGCACGGTCGCGCACTTCGGGATGATGGACATGCGCGGCCTGGTCGACGACGCCGCCGCGCCGGACCTGAAGTCCGGGCGCGCCGTGGAATTCATCGTCGGCACCGATTCCGGCAAGGGCGACGCCATCGTGTCGTTCCTGCAGGAGAACGCGGCCGCCTTCCGCGTCGACTACCTGATCTGGAAGCAGCGCAGCTGGACTCCCGGCGCGGTCGCCGGCACCGACTGGAAGCCCCTCGACGATCGCGGCGACGCGGCCCGCAACCACCTGGACCGCGTGCAGGTCACCATCAAGGACGCCGCCCCCACCTCCACCGTGCTCGCGCCCGCCAACGCCTCCATGGCGGCCGCGCCGGGCACGGTGAACGAGGCGGGCAGCATCATCGGGGCCGGGCGGCACCAATACCCGATCTCCCCAAGCCAATTCACCGTCAGCGACACCTTCGGCGCGCGCGGCGGCACCCACATGGGCATCGACATGGCGGCCCCGAACGGCACGCCCATCTACGCGGCCGCGGACGGCCTGGTGGTGGCCTCGGGCGCGGCCTCCGGATTCGGCGACTGGGTCGTCATCGACTCCCTCGACGGCAGCGGCCGCCGGTACTCCACCGTGTACGGGCACATGTACGACAACGGCATCTTCGTGCGCACCGGCGATATCGTGCAGATGGGCCAGCACATCGCCGATGTCGGCAGCAATGGCGAATCCTCGGGCCCGCACCTGCATTTCGAACTGGTACCGGGCGGGCGGCTGATCGGCGGGCACCAGGTCGACCCGATGCCGTGGCTGGCGGGCGGCTCGATTCCCGTGCCCAGCATGCCCTACTGCGAGAACGGATTCGGCACCGCGGGCGGCAATCTCGCCTCCGGCAGGGTCCCGGCCGAGCTCGAGATCTGGTACCGCCGCGCCGGGTCGCTGTGCCCGGAGATCAGCGCCTCGCTGCTGGCCGCCCAGGCGCAGGCCGAATCCGGCTTCCGCGCCGACGCCGTCTCCCCGGACGGCGCGCAGGGCATCGCCCAGTTCATGCCCGGCACCGCCAAGGCGCTGGCCCCCGACGGACAGCCCTACATCATCGACGCCGACGGCGACGGCGTGGCCAGCGCGCTCGAACCCGCCGACGGCATCATCGGCCAGGGCCGCTACATGTGCTCGATCGCCAAGACCATCGAGGGCTGGATGAGCGAGGGCAAGGTCTCCGGCGACCTGACCGCCCTCACCATCGCCGCCTACAACGCCGGTGAGGGCGCCGTGCTGGCCTCGGGCGGCATGCCCAACCAGATCGCCCGCCACTTCACCGAGACGCGGCCGTACGTGCAGCGCATCCTGGCCGCCGAACCCGGCTTCCGCAGCCTCGGCAGCGACGGGCGCTTCCAGGCCGACGACCGCGCGGACCTGGGCCCGCAGATCGTGGCCGCCGGACAGCAATGGCTCGGCACGCCTTACGTTTTCGGCGGCGGCGGACCCGGCGGACCGACCGACGGCGGATTCGACCAGGCGGGCTTCACCGCCGCCGCGGTCTTCGCCGCCAGCGGCAGCACCGTCACCCTGCCGCGCACCGCCGAACAGCAGTGGGAACAGGGCGTGGAGATCCAGCTGATCAATGCCAAGCCCGGTGACCTGGTCTTCGGAGCCTTCGGCCCGCGCGGCCCCTCCGACGTCGGCGTCTACACCGGCAGCGGCCGCATGCTGCACGCCGAATCGGGCGGCAAGGTCGCCGAGGTCCCGCTGTCCAACGGCATGAAGGCCCGCCGCATCGGCCGCTGAGCCGCGGGCACCGAGCTGTGCTGGGCACCGAGTCGCGCGGTGCGGTCCGCCTCGTGCGACTCGGTGCTGGCCGTCGTGTTGCTGTGGGCTCTCCTACGGTGGTCGGCGCTCATATCTCGATTGGCGGATATATTCGGGACATGTACTATCCCTATTCATGTTGATGAGCGAGGGCGTCGAGTGGGGACTGCACTGCTGCTTGACCCTGGCCTGGCTCGACGACCACGCGCCCATCGCCACCGCGCGGCTGGCCCTGATGTACGAACTGCCGCCCGAGTACCTGAAGAAGCGCCTGCAACCGCTGGTGCGCGAGGGCATTCTCGAATCCACGCCGGGGTCGCGCGGGGGATACCGCCTGGCCCGCGCACCCGAACGCGTCACTCTCATGGACGTGGTCGCCGCCGTCGAGGGCCGCACGGAGGCGTTCCGCTGCACCGAGATCCGCCGCCGCGGCGCGGGCGCGACCGCGACCGCCGCCGACTTCACCAAACCCTGCGGCATCGCCAAGGCCATGGGCCGCGCCGAGCTGGCCTGGCGACGCGAACTGGCGAGCCAGACCGTCGCCGACCTGCTGGCCGAAACCCCCGCCGCCTCCAAGGCCCGCGCCCGCCGCTTCTACGAAAGCCTCACCGGCTGAAGACTTTCCGCCCGCGTTGACCAACCCGGCCCCGCGCCGGGTTTTTCTGGAAGGAGATTCGGGATGACTAATATCCCGGTTAGCGAAGAGTCGTCCACGCTTGCGGCCACAGCGGCCCCGGCACCGACCCGGGGCGCAGGCGCGCCCCCGAACGCCGCAGCGAGCGAGGACCGGGCCGCAGCCGTGCCGCGGGCGGCATCGGAGCCGAACGGATTGCGACGCACGCTGATTCTGGCGCTGGGCACCTTCGCCGTCGGCACCGACTCGTTCATCCTGGCCGGGTTCCTGCCGGATCTGGCGGATTCCCTGCGGGTTTCGACCGCGACCGCCGGGCTGGCGGTGACGGTGTTCGCCGCGGCCTACGCCCTCGGGTCGCCGGTGCTGGCCACGTTCACCGCGCGGCTGCCCCGGCGCACCCTGCTGGTGTCGGCGCTGCTGGTCCTGGCGCTGGGAAATCTGGGATCCGCACTGGCGCCGACCTTCTGGGCGCTGCTGGCCACCCGCGTCCTGGCTGCGCTCGGGGCAGCGGCGTTCACACCGAACGCGGGCGCGGTCGCCTCGGCCCTGGTGCGACCGGAGGCGCGAGCCCGCGCGCTCGCCGTGGTGATCGGCGGACTGACCATCGCGACCGCACTCGGCGTGCCGCTCGGCGACCTGCTCGGCCAGTGGCTGGGCTGGCGATCGGCGCTCCTCGGCGTGGCGCTGGTGTGTCTGATGGCGGCGTCCGGCGTCGCGGCATGGGTGCCCCCACTGCCCGGGAATCCCTATGTGCCGCTGGGCACTCGGCTCGCAGTGCTGCGCAACCGCTCGGTCGCGGCGGTACTGCCGCTGACCGTGCTCGGCATGGCCGCGGCCTACACGGTCTACGCCTACGCCGTCCCCGCCCTGGGGGCAATGGGAATCGGTGCGACCTCGACCGCGTGGGTGCTGATGCTCTACGGCGCAGGCGCGGTCGCGGGAAACCTGTCCTCGGGCTACGCCACCGACCGCTGGGGCGCAACCAGGGTGCTGACCACCGGATACGTGACGATGGCCCTCGCACTGGGTGTGCTGGGTGTGCTGGCCGCCACCGCTGCGCGGCTGCCCCTGCTGGTCTCCCTGCCCGCCATCGCCTGGGGCGCGGCCAGCTGGTGCCAGACCCCCGCGCAGCAACATCGCCTCATCGCCGCCGCCCCGCACGAATCGGGCCTGGTCGTGGCCCTCAACGCCTCCTGCATCTACTTCGGCATCGGAGCCGGAACACTGCTCGGCGGCGTCACCATCGGCCACGGTGCCGCGGCCGCGTTCGGCCTGGCTGCGGCGCTGGCGGTGGTGGCGCTGGGATATCTGCGGATCACCGCCGCGACGGCGCGCTGAGACCCGGCTCACCGAATATGTTGTTGCGCTGCCCCGTTGATGCCCGTTACCGTTGCCGAGTTCCATTCCCGTCCGATCGGAGACATGCCGTTGCTCTTCTGAGTTGATCGCCGAGTGGCCCGCAGTCGCGCGCCGCATTCGCTCAGCTCCGGGAGGCCCGCATGTCTATGCCTGTTATTTCCATTTCCGATCTCACCTTCGTGTGGCCCGACGGCACCGAAGTCTTCGACGGTCTCGACGCCCAATTCGGGCCCGGTCACATCGGTCTGGTCGGGAGCAATGGCGTGGGGAAATCGACCCTGTTCCGGCTGGTTACCGGTGAGCTGCGCGCTGTGCGCGGTTCGGTGTCCGTGCCGGGGCGGTTCGGGTATCTGCGGCAGGATCTCGGGCTGGCCGCCGGGCAGCGGGTCGATGCGGTGCTCGGGCTGGCCGGGATTCGAAAGGCGTTGCACCGCATCGAATCCGGGACGGGGGACGAGGCCGATTTCGATACCGTGGGCAGCGCCTGGGATATCGAGGAACGTGCGGTGGCGCTGCTCGGGCGGCTCGGATTGCATTACGTCGCGGGCGATGTCACGCAGCTGGATCGCCGCCTGGACACTCTGTCCGGGGGTGAGACGGTGCTGCTGGGCCTGGTCGCCGAGCTGCTGCGCGAACCCGACGTGCTGCTGCTGGACGAACCGACGAACAATCTCGATCAGGTGGCGCGCGGGCGTCTCTACGAGGTCGTCGGTCAGTTCCCCGGGACCGTGCTGACCGTCAGCCACGACCGGGAACTCCTGGACCGCGTGGACGCCATCGCCGAACTGCGTCAGGGCGAGATCCGGTGCTTCGGTGGCAATTTCACCGAGTACGAGCGGATCGTCGAGGCCGAGCAGCAGGCCGTCCGCGCGGCCGTGCGCGAGGCCCGCAGCGATGTCCGCAAGCAGTCGCGCGAGCTGGTCGAGGCACGCATCAAGCTGGATCGGCGGCTGCGCTACGGGCAGAAGATGTGGGATCAGAAACGCGAACCCAAGATCGTCATGGCCGAACGCAGACGCCAGGCGCAGGTGTCGGCGGGCAAGCTGCGCAACAACCACATCGGCAAGGTCGAGGAGGCCAGGGATCATCTCAGCGATATGCAGGAGCGGGTGCGCGACGACCGTGAGATCCGGGTCGACCTGCCCGGCACCCGGTTGTATCCGGGGCAGGACGTGCTCGAGCTGAACGAAGTCCGGCTGGCGTGCGGGCCGACGGTGACGCTGAAGATCACCGGCCCCGAACGCATCGCGCTCACCGGCCGCAACGGCATCGGCAAAACCACGCTGCTGCACCGGATCCGGGAGTCCGGGCCGAAGGTGGCCTGGCGCATGCTGCCGCAGCGCCTGGACGTCTTCGACGAGTCCCGCTCGGTCTTCGAGAACGTGGCGGCAACCGCGCCGCACGCCGCACCCGAACGGATCCGCGCCCAGCTGGCCCGCTTCCTGTTCCGGGGCGGCGACGCCGACGTCCCGGCCGCCGCCCTCTCCGGCGGCGAGCGCCTGCGAGCGGCCCTGGCCATGCTGCTGCTGGCCGAGCCCGCACCGAAGCTGCTGCTGCTCGACGAGCCGACCAACAACCTCGACCTGCCGAGCCTCGCCCATCTCACCGAGGCCCTCGCCGGCTTCGAGGGCGCGCTGATGGTGGTGAGTCACGACCCGCGCTTCCTCGCCGGAATCGGGGTGACAAGGCGGCTGGAACTGACCGCCGGCGGGCTGGTGGAGTCTCCCGGTGAACAGTGAGCTGACCGGGTACAGTTCACCTCTCCGGGACCGTTCCCACCGGCGGCCGCGGCCGTCCCGGTCGGGATCGGAATCCAGGACTAAAGTGGATGATCTGGGTGGTTGAACGGTCCGATATGGTTTTCCGATCGAGGCCGCGAGCGGAGGTGGCATGACACAGCAAATGGAGCAGGCGAACTCGGGGCAATCGTCCGAGGGCGGGTCCGCCACCCCATCGGCCAATGGCCAGTCCGCTGCCGCCGCTCGCAATAGCACCGCCGTCCCCACCTCCGCCTCCCGCCGCGTCCGCGCGCGCCTGGCGCGGCGCATGACCGGGCAGCGCGGCATCGCCGCCGTCAAACCGGTGCTCGAGCCGCTGGCCACCGTGCACCGCGAGCTGTACCCGAAGGCGAATCTGGCTCTGCTGCAACGGGCTTTCGACGTCGCCGACGAGAAGCACCAGCACCAGTTCCGCAAGTCCGGCGACCCGTACATCACCCACCCGCTGGCCGTCGCCAACATCCTGGCCGAGCTGGGCATGGACACCACCACGCTGGTGGCCGCGCTGCTGCACGACACCGTCGAGGACACCGGGTACTCGCTCGACGAGCTGACCGCCGAATTCGGCACCGAGGTCGCCCACCTGGTGGACGGCGTCACCAAGCTGGACAAGGTCAACCTGGGCGCGGCCGCCGAGGCCGAGACCATCCGCAAGATGATCATCGCCATGGCCCGCGACCCCCGCGTGCTGGTGATCAAGGTCGCCGACCGGCTGCACAACATGCGCACCATGCGCTTCCTGCCGCCGGAGAAGCAGGCCAAGAAGGCGCGCGAAACCCTCGAAGTGATCGCGCCGCTGGCACACCGCCTCGGTATGGCCACCGTCAAGTGGGAGCTCGAGGACCTCGCGTTCGCGATCCTGCACCCCAAGAAATACGACGAGATCGTGCGACTGGTCGCCGACCGCGCGCCCTCGCGCGACACCTACCTGGCCAAGGTGCGCGCCGAGATCGTGAACACCCTGGCCGCCAGCCGGATCAACGCGGTCGTGGAAGGCCGTCCGAAGCACTACTGGTCAATCTATCAGAAGATGATCGTCAAGGGTAAGGACTTCGACGACATCCACGACCTGGTCGGCATCCGCATCCTCTGCGACGAAGTGCGCGACTGTTACGCCGCGGTCGGTGTCGTGCACTCGCTGTGGCAGCCCATGGCCGGGCGGTTCAAGGACTACATCGCCCAGCCGCGCTACGGCGTCTACCAGTCTTTGCACACCACCGTGGTCGGACCCGACGGCAAGCCTCTGGAAGTGCAGATCCGCACCCAGGACATGCACCGGACCGCCGAGTTCGGCATCGCCGCGCACTGGCGGTACAAGGAGACCAAGGGCAAACACTCCAACGACAACAACGAAGTCGACGACATGGCGTGGATGCGCCAGCTGCTCGACTGGCAGCGGGAGGCCGCCGACCCGGCGGAGTTCCTGGAGTCGCTGCGCTTCGACCTCAAGTCGCCGGAGATCTTCGTGTTCACGCCCAAGGGCGATGTGATCACGCTGCCGCAGAAGTCCACCCCCGTGGACTTCGCCTACGCCGTGCACACCGAGGTCGGGCACCGCTGCATCGGCGCGCGCGTCAACGGGCGCCTCGTCGCGCTGGAACGGCAGCTGGAGAACGGTGAGGTCGTCGAGATCTTCACCTCCAAGGCCCAGAACGCCGGACCCTCGCGCGACTGGTCCAACTTCGTGGTGTCCCCGCGCGCCAAGGCCAAGATCCGGCAGTGGTTCGCCAAGGAACGCCGCGAAGAGGCACACGAGGCCGGCAAGGACGCCATCAGCAAGGAGGTCCGGCGTTCGGGCCTGCCGTTGCAGCGCCTGATGAGCGTGGACGCCATGAGCGCGCTGGCCCACGAACTGCACTACACCCACATCTCCGCGCTCTACGCGGCCGTCGGCGAGAACCAGGTCTCCGCGCACCACGTGGTGCAGCGGCTCATGGCCCAGCTCGGCGGCGTCAGCGATGTCGAGAACGAACTGGCAGAGCGGTCCACCCCGTCCACCGTCCCGTCACGCCAGCGCACCACCGGCGATGCGGGCGTGGAGATTCCGGGCGCGCCCGGCACGGTCTCCAAGCTGGCCAAGTGCTGCACCCCGGTGCCCGGCGACGAGATCATGGGCTTCGTGACCCGCGGCGGCGCGGTCAGCGTGCACCGCACCGACTGCACCAACGCCGACTCCCTGCGCTCGGAACCCGAACGCATCATCGAGGTCAAGTGGGCGCCCTCACCTTCCTCGGTCTTCCTGGTCGCCATCCAGATCGAGGCCCTCGACCGCACCCGCCTGCTCTCCGACGTCACCAAGGTCCTCGCCGACGAAAAGGTCAACATCCTCTCCGCCGCCGTCACCACCTCCGGCGACCGAGTCGCCATCTCCAAGTTCACCTTCGAGATGGGCGACCCGAAACACCTGGGCCACCTGCTCAACGTGGTCCGCAACGTGGAAGGCGTCTACGACGTCTACCGCGTGACCTCCGCCGCATAGGCGGCCTGCTTTTCCGCGAGGTGCGGCCAGCCGAACGACCGTTCGGCTGGCGGGTCTCCTGGATGTCGCGACGACCGTCAGTCGGCGCGCAACAGAGGCTGGGTGGAGCAGCGGAAGGCGCCGCCGAAGATGCGGGTGACCGCGAAGTCGATGTATTCGACGGTGATGCCGTGGGTTTCGAGTTTCGCGCCGACGTGTTCGAATTCCGGGTCGGTGACGTAGGTTTCGGGGTTGATGGGCAGGCCGTTGGTGGCCATGGCGGCGGCCTCGTCCTCGGTGACCTCGATGCGGTCCCAGTCGCGCAGGCGGTGGGGGAGACCGTCGGGCAGGCGGGCCGGGCAGGCGATGAGCAGGCCCTCACGAACCAGGCTCAGGGCGCAGTCCAGGTGCAGGACGTGGCGGCGGAGGCGGACCGGGATGACGGTGAACCCGTGCGGGCGAAGATATTTCGACAGCCAGGCGATGCCGAGGGCATTGGTGGCCATGCCGGAGATACCGACGAAGACCTCCTTGTCGAGCACCAGCACATCACCGCCCTCGAGGAAGGGCCCCGGCCCGGGCCGCCCGATGCCGGGGGTGGGCAGCGAAACATAGTGCGCGTCCGAAGGTATGACCCGTTCGATCAGCAGATCGCGGCTCGGCAGCACCTCGAGGCGGCGATGCGGGAATTGCAGCACGCCCTCGACGACGTGCTCGCCGACGGTGAACCACGGATCGCGGACGAAGAAGTTGGCGTACCCGGCCGCCCCCGCGGCGGCCTTCTCGGCCGGGGTGAACAGCCGCGGCCGCAGCACTTCGACCCCGTGCCGCCGCAGCACGGCCGCGAGCTCCTCGCGCTCGGCCTCCCAGCGTCTCTGCCGGTCGGGGTAGACCGCGCCGAAGTCCTTGCCCCACACCGCATCCAGTAATTCGGCCGCGGCCGGTTCCACCGGGATCTCGGGGCCCACCATCGCGGCGTCGGCGGGTGCGCGGAACTCGCACCGCGAGACCACCACCGTCCGCAGCGGCGCGAATTCGCTGACGGCCTCGACCCGGGCGGTTCCAGCAGCCATGGCAGGAAACCATAATCGCTGGATCGGCCGGTCCGACGGTCCCGCGCACACCGCGCGCGTCACATTGCCCGTCATTCGCCGACAGTCGTAGGGTCGACGCGTGGGCACCGAAGGCAAGCGGGTCAAACTTGCCCTGGGCAGCGGCGGTGCGCGCGGCTACGCGCACATCGGGGTGATCGCCGAACTCCAGGCGCGCGGCTACGAGATCGTCGGGGTGGCCGGATCCTCGATGGGGGCGCTGGTCGGCGGGCTGTTCGCGGCCGGGCGGTTGGATGAATTCACCTCCTGGGCAACCGCTCTCGGGCAGTTCGAGGTGGCGCGGCTGCTGGATCCGGCGTTCAGCGAGCCGGGCGTCATCCGGGCCGGGCGGGTCCTGGACCGCATTCGCGAGATGCTCGGGGAACTGCGTATCGAGGATCTCGCGATTCCCTATGTCGCGGTGGCCACCGATCTCACCACGGGCCGGTCGATCTGGTTCCGGACCGGTGAGCTCGATGCCGCCATCCGCGCCTCGATCTCCATCCCGGGATTCATCACGCCGGTCCTGCACGACGGTCACGTGCTGGTGGACGGCGGCGTCCTCGACCCGTTGCCCGTGGTGGCGACCATGGCGCTGGGGGCCGCGGATCTCACCATCGGCGTGGATCTCTCGGGTGCGCCCGATCCGGCCTACGACCGCGCCCAGCCGCGTACGAACTGGTTCACCCAGTGGTGGCGGGCCTCGGCCCAGCGACTGGGGCGCGCCCCGGCCGAGACTCCCGACGACCCGCCGCCGCCGCTCAGCAGCGTCCGGGCCACCGATGTGGCGCAGCGGGCCATCGACATCATGCTCGCCGCCATCACCCGCCAGCACCTGGCCGCCCACCCGCCGGACCTGGTGATCTCGGTGCCCCAGAACATCTGCGGCACCATGGATTTCCATCGCGCCGGGCCCATCATCGAACAGGGCCGGATGCTGGCCGCCGCGGCCCTGGACGCCATGCCCGACGGCGTCCCGCCGCCGGTGCGCTGAACCGACCACCCCGCCGGGTTGCCCGGAGGTCGCGGGTACGATCGCCGCATGAAGTTCGAGAATGTCACCGTCACCAAGCGCGCCAACGTCTACTTCGATGGCAAGTGCGTCAGCCACAGCATCGAGCTGGCCGATGGCACCAGCAAGTCCGTCGGTGTCATCCTCCCCGCCACCCTGACCTTCAACACGGGCGCGCCGGAGATCATGGAGCTGCTCGAGGGCTCCTGCAACGTCACCCTGGCCGGTGAGACCGAGGCCACCGCCTACAAGGGCGGCGAGTCCTTCTCGGTGCCGGGCGACTCCAGCTTCGTGATCGAGGTCATCGAGCCCGTCCACTACGTCTGCCACTTCGGCTGATCCGAACCCCCGTGTGGCCCGGTCTCGCGAATGCGGCCGGGCCACAGCTTTTTCGGCTGTCCGTCACCCGCCCGTGGTAGGCATGAGACATGACGACGCTGGGTGCGGTGTTCCGGCCGCAGAATCCACCGGAGCGACTGCGGGACGTGGTGCGCGCGGCCGACGAGACCGGGCTCGACGAACTGTGGCTGTGGGAGGACTGCTTCCTCGAAGGTGGAATCTCCACCGCCGCAGCCGCTTTGGCGTGGAGCGAGCGAGTGCGGATCGGCGTCGGGGTGCTGCCGGTGCCGCTGCGGAACGTGGCCGTCACGGCGATGGAGATCGCCACCCTGGAACGGATGTTCCCCGGTCGCGGGATCTGGGGCGTGGGCCACGGCGTCCAGGAGTGGATGGAGCAGGTGGGCGCGCGGGCCGCCTCACCGGTGACGCTGCTGCGCGAATACCTCGACGCGTTGCGCGGATTGCTCGACGGGCAGCGAATCACGGTGAAGGGCAGCTATGTTCAGCTCGACGACGTCGCCCTGGACTGGCCACCGACCACCGCTCCGCCGATCCTGGCCGCCGCGAAGGGGCCGAAGACCATGCGGCTGGTCGGCGAGTCCGCCGACGGAATGGTCCTCGACAACTCCGCCTCGGCTGAGCGGATTCGCGCCGCCGCCGATATCGTGGCCGCCGCACGCTCCGAATCGCTTGCGGCACAGCCCTATCCGATCGTCGTGTACCTGCTCGCCGCCACCGGCCCCGGCGCCGCGGACCGGGTGGCGGCCGAGCTGCGGGCCAAGGAGCGCGACGCCATCCCCGACCTCGGCGTGGCCGGTGACGCCCGGGCCATCGCCGACACGGTGATCCGGTGGACCGAGGCCGGTGCGACCAGCGTGGTCCTGCAACCCACCGGCGACGAACCGGACCCGGTCGGATTCGTCCGTTTCGTCGCCGAGCAGGTCGGGCCCCTGCTGCCCTGAAGGCCGAGCTCAGCGCAAGGCGCGGAAGAACTCCCGGATATCGCCGACCAGCAGTTCGGGTTCTTCGAGCGCCGCGAAGTGCCCGCCGCGATCCACGTCCACCCAGCGCCCTGCACGCCGTAGCGCCGGTGACCGAGGCGGTTCATGAGTTCGGCCCAGACCCGTCCGATGCGGGCCCGGGTCCAGCCGGTGTCGTGCACCGGCCCGGAGAACCCGAACCCGGGCAGGGCGGGGATGATCACGTGGAAGGCGTCGGCCGGATCGCCGCCGTGCGCGCCCGGATCGGTCAGCGGGCCGATGACGTCGAGGAATTCGGCGATCGAGCCGGGCCAGCCGTGGGTCAGCAGCAGCGGGACCGCGTCCGGCGCGGCCGAGCGGACGTGCAGGAAGTGATGCGCTGCCCCTCGATCGCGGTGACGAACTGCGGGTAGCGGTTGAGTTCGGCCTCGGCGGCCCGCCAGTCGTAGCCGGTGTGCCAGTACTCGACCAGTTCGCGCAGCCAGTGCACCGGGACGCCGGTGTCCCAGTCGTCGCCGGGCAGCGGTGCGGGCAGCCGCGCGGCCGCGAGCCGGTCCCGCAGGTCATCGAGCTGTTCTTGCGGAATATCGATGCGGAAGGGAGTGATCTCATCGCTTATGGAGAACACGCTAGGAGCGAGCTAGGACAGCTTCCGCCCTAGCGGTGGGGCAGAATCGGGAAATGCTGGAATCCTCGGCCAGACTGCTGCGCCTGCTGTCGCTGTTGCAGACCCCGCGCGAGTGGAGCGGCGCGGAACTGGCCGCGCAACTCGAGGTGGACGTGCGCACCGTGCGCCGGGATATCGAAAAGCTGCGCACCCTCGGCTATCCCGTGCACGCCGTCGCCGGTGCGGCCGGATATCGGCTGGGCGCGGGCGCGAACCTGCCGCCGCTGCTGCTCGACGACGAGGAGGCCATTGCCGTGGCCATGGGGTTGCGGACCGCGGCCGGTGGCACCATCGCCGGCATCGAGGAGAGTTCGCTGCGGGCGCTGACCAAAGTCGAACAGGTGCTGCCGTCGCGGCTGCGCCATCGGATGACCGCGCTGCAGGAGGCCACGGTCACCGTGCCCGCCGGCGGCCCGCGCGTGGATCCCGACACCCTCACCGCCCTCGCCGCGGCCATTCGCGACCACCACCGGCTGCGTTTCGACTACCGCACCCACGACGGCGAAACCTCCCGCCGCACAACCGAACCCCATCGTCTGGTGCACACCGGGCGGCGCTGGTACCTGACCGGCTGGGATGTGGATCGCGAGGATCGGCGCACCTACCGGGTGGACCGGCTCACCCCGCGCGTGCCCACCGGGCCGCGCTTCACCCCGTGCGAGGCCCCCGACGCGGCGGATCTGGTGTCGCACGGGGTCACCGTCGCGCCCTACCGCTATCGCGCCCGCGTCACCCTGCTGACCTCCGCTCACCCGCCGCTTCCACGCCGCCTACGGCACCACCCCGCAGCGCTGGCGCGCCCAGGCCGCGGGCGAGGGTTGATGGAACGCTCTACGATGACCGGAGTGAACCTCAGAGCAGCCAGGGACTGGCGGCGCAGACCAGACCGGCGGCCGGGTTCAGGGCGTGCAGGGCCAGCGAGACCGCGCGCGGGGAGAACAGCATCGAGTTGTGGTCGGAGGTGTCGGCCGCGCAGCCGTCCTGGAGCAGGACATTGTGGACCGTCGCGCCCGGGCCCGCGGTGAGATAGGTGGCCGAATACGGGGTGGACACCTCGTCGTATTGGTCGGCGACGATCGTGTAATCGATTCCGGGCAGGGTGTCACCGCCGTCGTTGAGGCGGGTGAGCACGGGTGAACCCTGTAATTGCTGAATTCCCGCGTGGCCGATGAGGGTTTCGGTCGGGGCGCCGACATCGATTCCGAGCGCTCCCTTGAAAACGCCTAGCAGATTTCCCAATCCGCTCAATATGGTGCCGTGATTGGTGGCGCCGAACGTGATCACATGGGCGACTTTGTTGTTACCCGGATTACTCGCGTCGGCACCGCCGTCGAATTTCAGATATTGGCGGATCACCACGCCGCCCTGGGAATGCCCGACGGTATCCACCTGTGCCGCGCCGGTGGCCGCGAGCACCCGGTCGACGAAGCCGCCCAGTTGCGCACCGGATTCCTCGATGTGGCCGGTGGCCCCGATGGTGGGCTGCACCAGGCCCGCGCCCGGGGCGTTCGCGCGGCCGTAGTTGAAGGTGAAGACGCAGTACCCCTGCTTGGCCAGCTCCGGGCCCATGTACGCGTACGCGCTGTAGGCGCTGGCCCAGGTGCCGTGCACGAGCACGACCGGACGGGGATGGGCCGCATCGGGTTTGCAGGACCAGTCGTCGGTGCCCTGCGGCGCGGCATCGGGATTCGCCAGCCCGTAGGCGATGGCGGCGGTCTCGTCGGTCAGCTCCGGGCCGTATCCGGCGGTATCGGAGGAATGCGAGCCGTCCGGCGGATCCGCCACGGCCGCCGGGGAATTCAGTCCGATCGTGAGCGCCGCGGTGGCGCCGGCGAATGCGGCTGTGACGAGCGAACGCGGGGTGTGCTTCATATCCTGCTTCTTCCTCGGAATGGAAACTGCGAGTGAGGAAGACGCTAGTGTCG
>NZ_BJWY01000080.1 GCF_007990715.1 Nocardia seriolae NBRC 15557
GGAGGAAGATCCCATGGATTATTCATTCGATTCGAATACGGCGCGTGCCGCGACGGTCGAATCACCGGCCGCCGCGGCACTTCCGGAATTGGGTTTCGAACCCGTCGCCCGACCCGAACTGTGTGTCCGGCTCGACGCCGCGATGACCGGTCCGGGCGGGCAGGTCATCGCGATTTCCGCACCCGCGGGCACGGGTAAGACGGCACTGGTGCTGGACTGGGCCACACGGCATCTGGCGCGCTCGCGGCCGGACACCGAAATCGCCTGGCTCACCGTCGGCGCCGGGGGAACAACCGGTGATGAGATCAATATCACGGTCGCGCAATCGGTTTCACGCTCAGCGGAATCGGGGCGGGCGCTGGTGCTCGTTATCGACAATGCGCACTTGATCAGCGATCCGGCAGCAATCGGCGATTTGGAGGACTTTCTGGCCACCGCGCCGGCCCACGTGACCACCGTGTTGTCGGCGCGCCACGACCTGCCGCTGCGGTGGCACATCCTCGAGCTGCCCGGTCGGCTGACCCGTTTGCACGCAACGGATCTGGCCTTCACCGGCACCCGCGCCGGGCAGCTGACGCGCCGCCACGGCTGCGCGCTGAGCGAGGCGGAACTGACCACCGTGCTGCGCCTGACCCGGGGCTGGGCGGCGCTGCTGCGCCTGGCCGCGGTCCATGTGACCACGCACCCGGATCGGGCGGCGGCGCTCACCGAGCTCGAATGCCCGCCGCAACCCCTGGCCGATTTCCTCGCCGACGAGGTGGTCGCGGCCCTGCCGGGGGCGCTGCGTGAATCCGCGACCGCGCTCGGCGTGCCCGAGTCGTTCACCCACGCACTGGCGGCCCGGCTCACCGGCGCGACCCCCGATCCGATCACCGAACTGACCCGGCTCGAATTCCCCATGACCGCAACGGCTCGTGACGACGAGGTCTGGTACACCCTGCACCCGCTGCTGCGCGCCCACCTGCTGGCCAGCCTGCGCCGCGGCGGCGATACCCGGCTGCACGCCCTGCATCACGCCGCGGCGAGCTGGTATCTGGCCACGGACCGGCCGATGGCGGCGCTGCCGCATCTGGTTCGGGCGCCGGATGCGGAACTGCTGTCTCGGTTCCTGCGCGAGAACGCCGTGCGGCTGGTCCTCGATCGGCACGGCACGTCGCTGTTCGAGCAACTGCGGCAGTGCCGTTCGCGGGCGCTCGACGATCCTTTTCTAGGGGCGCTGCGGGTACTGGACGCCCTCGAACGCGATGACGCGGGCAAGGCGATCGTGTGCCTGGATCTGCTGTTCCGCCAGCCGCGCCGGTCCGGGCAGATCGTGCCGGCGGGCTCGATCGCGCCGCTGACCCTGGCGGCCTCGGCCGGGATCGCCCGTGCCACCGGCATCGGGCTCAGCGACTTCCGCCCGCCCGCGCCGTTCCCGGAATCCGGCCACCCCGATATCGACGGGTACGCCGTCGGGGAGCTCGGCATGGCGCTGCTGGCCCGCGGCGACTACGACGAGGGCGAGCAGCTGCTCAATCGCGCGGCGGCGCTGTCGGATTGCGCGGCCATCCCCCGCCTGCGGGTGCGGGCGGCGACCCGGCTGGCCCTGGCGGCCGGGATCCGCGACGAGCTCGGGCCGATGCGGCGGCAGGCGGAGCTGGCCGTCGCCCTGGCCGATCGGCACGGGCTGGCCGATTCACCCGACGGCCGCCGGGCGCTGGCGGCGGCGGCCTTCACCGCGTATCTGCGCGGGGCCGGGACCGAGGACGCCAGGATCACCAGGTTCCTTGCCGCCCAACGGCTTCCGGATCCGACGACCGGGCTGCCCAGCGGCCGGGTCACCGATGTCATCGCCCAGCTGCTGGCCTTCGACGACAGCGAGGACGCCTACACCGGGGCCGAGGCGCTGCGGCGCAGTGCGGTGGTGCTGCTGCGCGGCCCGGCCTCGCTGCCCGCGCTCAGCGGCCGGTTGCTCCCGCACATCGTGCGCGTGCTCATCGATGTGCGGGCCACGAATTCGGTTCGGCTGCTGACCGATCAGGCCGAGGCGGTGCTGGGGCACAGTGCCGACACCGTACTGGCCCGGGCCCTGGCAGTACTGCCGGAGCGGCCGCGGGCCGCGCGCGGGCTGATCGCGCCGCTGCTGGTGGATGTCGAGGCGGCGCGGCCCCTGGAAACGGTGACGGCCCTGGTGGTCGACGGGGTGGCGCAGGCCGCGCTGGGTCAGCCGGGCGCGGCCCGCGACACCCTCGAACGCGCGCTGCTGGCCGCGGCTCCCGATCAGCTGGTGCGGCCGTTCCTGGACGTGCCGGGCGCGGGCACGCTGCTCGACGCCCATATCGGAACCCTCGGCCAGCACAATGAATTCGCCGAGCGCATCCGCCGCCATCCGCGGCTGCGCCGGAAATCCGCGCAGCCCAGGCTGACTCCGGCCGAGCTGACGGTGCTCAACCAGCTGCCTTCGGGCCGGACCGCCGCACAGATCGCCGATGTCCTCGGCGTGTCGGTGAATACGGTGAAGACCCACCTGCGCGGCATCTACGCCAAGTTCGGCACCGGCACCCGCGCCGACGCGATGGAACTGGCGCGCCGCAGCGGAATGCTCTGAGCACGGGGCTATCGATACAGTGCGGCGAATCTCCAGTCCAAGACCGGACAGCGTCGGTCCTCGCGCTCGGCCGTGACGAGGGCACGCAGGTCGAGCAGCGCGGCATCTCCTGCGGGGGTGACATTTTCGATGGTCAGGTTGGTGCGCAGGGTGTCGGATTCGTAGACAGGCGCGGTGTGGTCGCAGCTGTACCAGGCGGGAATGGTGACGAGGCCGGGGAGATCCCGGGTGATCTGGGCCAGGGACAGCGCGATGGTGTGGCCGCCGTAGACGAGGCGGCGGCCGCCTCCAGCCGTCGAATCGTGGTGGACGGCGGCGATATTCAGGGTCAGGCGGGCGCGTTCGGGGGCGCTGGAGACGACGTCGCCGCCTTCGATGTCCCAGGACAGTCCCGGACGCAGATCCTTTCGGTGCGGCGTCCGGGATTCGGGGAATTCGGCGAGTCGCCAGTCCGCGTACATCGCCGCGAGCGCTGCGGCATCCGTCGGCGCGCCGATGTTCGTCAGATCATCGTCACGGCCGGTTTCGCCCGCGGGGTCGCGTAGCGGCAGCATCGCGCAGCGATGGAAATCCAGGACGGTGCGGCCGGTCTGGTCCACGGTGACGATGTGCAGCGCGGCCGCGCCGGTGGCCGGACGACCCGGCTTGGCCGAATTCTGGCGGAGCCCGACCACCGTGGTCGTGGTGTGCAGGGTATCGCCCAGGACGGGTGCGTGCCGGAAAGCCAGCCCCCGGTAGAAGAGGTTCGCCTTGACCCGGCGGGTGGCCAGGGTGGATTGGCCGATGGCGGTGTTCCACACCAGCGCCGGGTGGGCGAGCGGCGCGCGGCCGGTGACGCGGGCGGACAGCTCGGCGTCGAGGGGCAGGCGCAGGCGGTCGCCGACGATCGACTGGTGGACGGCGGCGTGGCCCGCAGTCAGGGCGAGCGCCGGCGCGTCGGCGAATGTCGTACCGATCACGAGGTCCTCGAAGTACGGACCACAGCTCACGAAACTCACGGGCGACCTTTCATCCGATGCCGATTCTAATCTATATTAAACTAAATGATGGGGTGTGAGAGGTCCACCCCCGGGGAACGAGGGAGCGTCGTGAGCCAGCTGTCGGCAGAGGAGAAGTTCATCGTCCGGACCGTCCGGGACTTCGTCGACCGCGAGGTGCGGCCGGTCGTGCAGGAGCTCGAGCACGGCAATGTCTATCCGGAGACCTTGATCGAGCAGATGAAGAAGCTCGGCATCTACGGTCTGGCGATCCCCGAGTCCTACGGCGGCACCGCGGTTTCCATGCCGTGCTATGTGGGGGTGACCGAGGAGCTCGCGCGCGGGTGGATGAGCCTGGCGGGGGCGATGGGCGGGCACACCGTGGTGTCGAAGCTGATTCTCGCGTTCGGCACCGAGGCGCAGCGGGCCCGCTACCTGCCCAAGATGGCGACCGGCGAGATCCGCGCCACCATGGCGCTCACCGAACCCGGCGGCGGTTCCGACCTCCAGGCCATGACCACCGTGGCGGTACGTGACGACGACGGCTACACCGTCAACGGTTCGAAGATGTGGATCAGCAATGCCCGGCATTCGAAACTCATCGCGCTGCTGTGCAAGACCGACCCGAAGGCCACGCCCCGGCATCGCGGCGTCAGCATCCTGCTGGTGGAACACGGTCCGGGCCTGACGGTTTCGCGGGATCTGCCGAAGCTCGGCTACAAGGGCGTGGAGAGCTGCGAGCTCGCCTTCGAGGGCTATCGCGCGCCGCTGGATGCCGTCCTCGGCGGCGCGGAGGGGCACGGCTTCGCGCAGATGATGAAGGGCCTGGAAACCGGTCGCATCCAGGTCGCCTCGCGCGCACTGGGTGTCGCGCAGGCCGCCTTCGACGACGCCCTGCGCTACGCCCAGCAGCGGGAGAGCTTCGGGCAGCCGCTCTGGAAGCACCAGGCCGTCGGCCACTACCTCGCGAACATGGCCACCAAGCTCTCGGCCGCTCGCGCGCTGGTGTTGAACGCCGCCGACCGCTTCGACACCGGCATGCGCTGCGACATGGAGGCGGGCATGGCCAAGCTGTACGCCTCCGAGGTGGCGATGGAGATCGCCCTGGACGCCATCCGAATCCACGGCGGCAACGGCTATTCCACCGAATACGACGTCGAGCGCTACTTCCGCGACGCCCCGCTGATGATCGTCGGCGAGGGCACCAACGAGATCCAGCGCAATGTGATCGCCGGCCAGCTGATCGCCCGCGGCGGCCTCGACTACTGATCTCCGAAGGTGGCCGCCGCGGCGGCGGCCACAACGGCAACGGCCCCCGCGTCCGTGGGTAACGGTCGCGGGGGCGGATGCCGTGGGTCTCGGGCGCACAGCTGTACGGACCGCGGCGGCGATGGATCGCCGCCGCGCCGTCGGGGCAGCGCGCGTGCGCGTCGGCCCGTTACGCGTCGGTGTGCACCGGGTATTCGTCGCGGATCCGGTCGACGACGAGTTTGGCGTTCTCCGCGCAGGCGGTGGTGCCGCCGTTGGCGTATTCCTTCACCGAGTCGCCCACGTTCCACAGGTTCGGGATCGGGGTGGTTTGGGGCAGGTCGAAGCCCGCGACGGCACGCTGGGGCGGCCAGCCGTCGCGGGTGACGGCGATCGAGAGGATGCGGGCGGTGTCGAAACCGGGGACTTCGTCGCGCAGATCCTGGAGCAGCAGTCGGGTTTCGGCGTCCGCGTCGAAGTCGCCGACGGCGGGCTTGGGTACGGCGGTGCCCTGATACAGATGCCAGCCGTCGGGAGCCGTCTCGGGGCAGGTGGCCGTGAAGTTGGCGATGTAGCAGAGCCGCCGGGTCTTGGCGAAACTGGTCAGGCCGGGGGCGGTGACCAGCGGGGTGCGGCTGGCGAAGTTGACCGAGATCATGGCGCAGGGGCGGTTGGCCGCATCGACGCGGGCGACGTAGTCGGCGGGTAGGTTGTCGCGCCCGACCAGTCCTGCGGTGTCGTAGGTGCCGATATCGCTGACGGTGAAACGGCTGGTGACATCAATGGTTTCGTCGCCGCGTCGCACGGTGGCCCCGGTGACCCGCCCGTCGGCGAGGTGCAGCGCGGTGACCTCGCTGTCGAGCCACACCGCGCCGCCGTTGCGGGTGACGACCTCGGCGAGGGCCTGCCAGACGCCGACGGTGCCGTCCGGGCAGAAGCCGAAGGTCTTGAACGCGCTCTTGCGGGTGAAGTAGGTGAGGAACACCCGTGCGGGCAGCTCCTCGGAGCCGACGGCGAACACCGAGCCCGCCATATTGCGGAAGATGCCGTGCACGGCTTCGTTCGTGGTGTACTTGGCCACCCAATCGGCCAGGGACAGTTCGTGTTCGGGCAGCCCGGTGTCATTGCGGGCCGCGCCCAGGCCCTGCACCAGCTTCGCGCCCTGCCGGGTCAGCTTGGACAGCAGGAAGCCCCAGCCGCCGCCGGTGACATCGACGTCCTTGCCGCCGATGCGGTACAGGATCGGCGGTTCGGCCTTGCGGACATCGAATTTCGCGCCGACCTCGTCGAAGGTCTCCTCGGTGAGGCCGCCGAGCTCGATGACGATGGCACCGTTGTTGACCTTGAAGCCGTCGATGTCGTCGGTGGAGGCGCGCCCGCCCACCTTGTCCAGCCGTTCCACCACCAGGGTCCGGTAGCCCAGGTGCGAGAGCCGCGCGGCGGCGCACAGTCCGCCCGCGCCCGCACCGATCACCAGTGCGTCCCAATTGTTTTCGGTCATTGCGATACCTCGTTTTCAGCCGAGCGGGTTCGCGCCGGGCTCCGCGCCCGACATGTCGGTGATCCGGTCCCACTGCGCGGCGACCTCGTCGATGGACGGCGGCGCGACGAACACCGCGCCCTTGTTCTGGAACTGCCGCACCCGGTACACCCGACCGCCACCGGCCACGAGAACCGTTGCGGTGTCGGCACATTCATCGCTCATGAGGTAGCCGACGACACCGGCCACATACGCGGGCGGCAGCTTGTCGAGCATCTCCCTGGGCGCGATGTCCTCGGTCATGCGGGTGGCCGCCAGCGGCGCGATCGACGTAGTAGCCGCCCCACAGGTGGACCCGCTGCACGGCTTCCCAGTTGTCGGCGGTCATCTTCGCGAAGGACCCGTCGCGCAGGATGCCCGCATTGTGGATGACGCCGTGCACGGTGCCGAAGGCGTCGACGGCCGTCCGGATCAGCCCGGCCGCACCGGCTTCGGTGACGACGATGACGCGATCGGTTACGCCCGGCATGATTCTCCTTGCCCCGGTGGATGTTTCAGTACGAGTTGGGCAGCCCGAGCACGGTCTGCGCGACGAAGTTGAGGACCATTTCGCGGCTCACCGGCGCGGTGCGCATGAGCCGGGCCACGAACCAGAGCTCGGCCAGGCCGTATTCCTTGGCCAGACCGTTGCCGCCGTGGGTCTGGATGGCCTGGTCGAGGGCCTTCAGGGAGGCTTCGGCCGCAGCGTATTTGGCGATGTTCGCCGAGGCCGCCGCATTGCCGCCGGCATCGAAGGTCTGGGCGGCCTGGTAGGTGGCCAGGCGGGCGAGCTCGACGGACATGTGGCAGTCGGCCAGGGGATGCGAAATGCCCTGGTGCGCACCGATGGGCACCGACCAGACCTGGCGCTCCTTGGCATAGCGCACGGCCTTGTCGATGGCGTAGCGGCCGATGCCGGAGCTGATGGCGGCGGCCAGAATCCGCTCCGGATTCAACCCCGCGAACACCTGCCGCAGCCCGTTGCCGTGCTCGCCGGTCAGCGCGTCCGCGCCGACCCGCACCTGGTCGAAGAACAGCGTGAATTGGTGATCCGGTGAGACCACGGCGGTGTCGAGGGGCTGGCGGGTGACGCCCGGGGTGTCGATCGGCACCACGAACATCGACAGCTTGTTGCGCGCACCGCCACCGAGGTCGCCCGCGCGCGATGACCAGCAGCGCGTCGGCCTCGTCGGCGGCGGAGATGAAGTACTTGCCGCCCGAGATCAGCCAGTCCTCGCCATCGCGGCGCGCGGTGGTCTTGACCGCGTGGCTGTTGGATCCCGAATCCGGTTCGGTGAGGCAGAACGCCATCTTCACGGTGCCCGCGGCGATGCCCGGCAGCCAGCGCTGTCTCATCTCGGGCGAGCCGTGGGCGGCGAGGATGGATCCGCAGATGGCGGGCGAGATCACCGTCAGCAGCAGCGGAATACCGTGCGCGGCAAGCTCTTCGATGACCACGGCGAGTTCGGACAGGCCCGCACCGCCGCCCCCGTATTCCTCGGGAAGGTGCACCCCGAGCATGCCGGACGCGCCGAGTTCGGCCCACAGTTCGTCGACCTTGTCCCCCGCCCGGGACTTCTCCAGGAAGTAGTTCGCCCCGTATTTGTCGGCGATCTTGGCGACGCTGTCGCGCAGCAGCGCGCGCTCGGCGGTGTCGTTGACGAGTCCCTGCACGGTTACTTTCCTGCGAAGGTCGGGCGGCGCTTGGCGAGGAAGCTCGCGATGGCCGCGGGTGCGTCGGCGCTCGCGCCGGTGCGGCGCAGCGCGTCGGTCTCGGCCGAGAGCTGCTCGGCGAGGGTGGAGCGGTCGGATTCGCGCAGCAGCCGGCGGATCTCGCCGAAGGCGCGGGTGGGCCCGGCGGCCAGGCGGCGCACGGTGTTCTCGGCCTCCTCCGCCAGCGCTTCGGGCGTGACGACCCGGTTGACCAGCCCCCATTCGGCGGCGGTGGCGGCGAGGATGACGCGGTCCTCGAGGTACATCTCGGTGGCGCGCCGCAGGCCGATCAGCCGGGGCAGGAACCAGGAGGTGCCGCAGTCGCCGGAGATGCCGATCTTCCCGAACCCGGTGGCGAATTTGGTGCCCTCGGCGGCGATCACGATGTCGGCGATGTAGAGCAACCCGAGCCCGCCCCCGGCGCAGGCTCCGTGCACCGCGGTGACGATGGGGATGTCCAGGCGCGAGAACAGCCGCAGCGCCTCGTGGTCCGGGATGGCCATCCGGGTCAGCGTGTCGGCCATCTCGTCGGGCGTGGCCTCGTTGAAGGCGGTGATGTCCCCGCCGACGCTGAAGGTCGGCCCGTTGCCGGTGATGAGCAGTGCGCGCAGCCCCGGATGGTTGGCCACCACCGTGGCGATCTCCAGGATGACGTCGCCGTACTCCTGGTTCATGGCATTGCCGATGTGCGGCCGGTTCAAGCGGATGTACGCGATGTCGTCCTTGACGTCGTATTCGACGACGGGCCCGTTCGCCTGGATTGCCACCGGCTCACCTCCATTCGAATTTAATGTAAATTAAATATTGGCAGCCGGTCAAGGAGCCCGTGATCCGACCGGCGGCTCAGCCGAGGGTTCGGCCCACCACGGTCATGGCCGAAACGCAGGCTCCGGGGCGGCCGCCGAGATTGTGCGTCACCGCGATTCGCGGGTCGGGCAGCTGCCGCCGCCCCGCCGCCCCGCGCAATTGCAGCCAGCATTCGTAGAGCATGCGCAGGCCGCTCGCGCCGACCGGGTGGCCGAAGGATTTCAGGCCGCCGTCGATATTGACCGGCAGGCGGCCGTCCGAGTCGAAATCGCCTGCGACACTGTCCCTCCAGGCATTGCCCGGGTCGCTGAAGCCCAGGTCCTCCATGAGCACCAGTTCGGTGGGGGTGAAGCAGTCGTGCACCTCGGCGAAGGAGATCTCCCGGCGCGGATCGGTGATTCCGGCCTGGGCGTAGGCATCCCGGGCATTGCGCACCACCTCGGGGAAGGTGGTGAAGTCGTAGCGCGGGTCCACCGCGCCGAGGCCGGGGCTGCCCGCCAGCGACACCGCTTTCACGTACATGGGGGTGTCGGTGTAGTCGCGGGCGTGCTCGGCGGGGACGATGACTGCGCAGGCCGCGCCGTCGGAGACGCCCGAGCAGTCGAACACCCCGAGCCGCCCGGCCACCAGCGGGGCCGACTCGATCTTCTCCCGTGACACCTCGGATCGGAACTGTGCCTTGGGATTCCGCGCACCGTTGCGGTGGTTCTTCCACGCCACCTGCGTCATGGCGGCCCGCATGGCCGCCGGGTCCACGCCGTAGCGCGCGCAGTAGGCCGGGTCCAGCATGGAGAACGCGGCGGGGGCGGTGACTGCGAGTTCGGCGGCGGTGCCGTCGCCGGGCGGGTCGCCGCGCAGCAGACCGGAGAACCCCGAGTCCTTGAGCTTCTCGACGCCGGTGGCCACCACCATGTCATATGCGCCGGAGGCGACCGCGTAGCAGGCGTTGCGGAAGGATTCCGTGCCGCTGGCGCAGTAGTTCTCGACCCGGGTGACCGGTGTGTAGTCCGCGCCGAGCGCCTTGCTCACCAGTAGCCCGCTCTGGGTGCTGGCCAGGGTGCCCAGCCAGTAGGCGTCCACCGCCGACCGATCCAGTCGCGGATTGCCGCTGAAACTTTCGCCGACCGCGTCGATGAGCAGATCCTCGGCGGATCGATCCCAGTGCTCACCGAAGCCGGTGCAGCCCATGCCCACCACGGCCACCCGGTCGCGAATGCCCTTGCTCATCATAGCAATACGGCCTTCCAGAAGTAGTTGTGCACCCCGCCTGCGGTGTACAGCCGCCGGAACACCGGCCGCACCCGGCTGCCCACCGCCAGCCGGCCCGCGCCGCCATCGGAGATCTCGAGCAGGTAGCGCCCGCCGCCGTCGAAGTCGACCACGGCCGCGACCACCGGCGGCGCGGGCGAATACGCCAGCCGGTTCACGGTGAAAGTCGCGACGGTGCCGCTCACATCGGCCCGGGGCGCGGCCGTCATGGCGTCGATCGCACCGCAGTTCTTGCACACGCGCACCGGCGGCAGATGCGTGAAACCACAGTCGGTACAGCGACTTCCGATGAATCCGAACTTCCATGCGGCGGCCCGTGCCGATGGCGGGGCGGCGGGCCGATCGGGCTCGGGCCGCCGGGGCGGTTCCCGGTCGAGCACTCCGCGCCAGGTGAGGTAGGTGGCGTAGGAGACCTCGGTGCCGCCCGCCAGCTGCTCGGCCACCGGCACCGCCTGACGCCGCTCGTCGATGCGCTCGGTGGTGCGCAGCAACACGGCATCGCACCCGTCGGCGGCCGACAGCACCAAAATGCTCTCATCCGATCCAGCGGTGTCGAGCACACCGGCCAGCGCCAGCCCCAGATCCGCCGCACCGCTATGACCGATCGGCGATCCGGTCGTGGATTTCCGCCCCGGCCAGCGCTTTCCGGCTGCCTTCACCACACCGGCGTTGGGCGACACCACCACCACGTGATCGACATCATCGACCCCTGCACGTGCCAGCACCGAGTCCCGTGCACGCCCGATCAGCGGCACATACTGGTCGAGCCCGAACCGCACCTCCCACTGATTCCCGGCAACCGCACCGGGTTCCCGCCACCGATCGAGAAACTCCGCACTGACACTGGCCTCGGCCACGATCACGGCGAGCGCCTCGGCACCCGGCCCGAACACGAACGCCGCCGCCCCATCTCCCCCGCCCCGCTCATCCGCCGACCCGGGCCACCCCACCCGCACATCCGCGAGCACGGCCATTCCCTCCCCCGCCGCCGCGGCCCGCCACGCGGCCACCCCACTGCGCGCCGATCCGGCCATATCCGCCGCGAACACATCCTCGGCCAACCCCAATGCCGCATGCACGGCAGTCGCATTCGACTTGTCCGCATACGCCGGTGTCGTCGTCGCGAAATACAGTGCCCGCACACACGACGCCGTCCCGCGCCCCGCCGGTAGATCATCACCGCCACCGAAATCCGGTGCGCCCGCCGACCAGCCGACGGGCGGCGCTCCTGCGACGATTCCGTCTCCCGCCTGCCCCCGACCGGTTTTCGCGCCGGCCGGGTGGCTGGCGGCGGCACCGCCTCCGCGTCGAAGTGCGGCTGCCGCGGCGGCTACGGCCAGGGTGGTGCTGTCTTCGTCGTAGCTCGCGACCACGCGGAACCCCTTGCCCGCCTTGGCACCGAGGGTTGTCCCCAGGTCGGCGAGGTCGAGGCGGTGGGCGGGGAGGTGGGTGGCGTAGGTGAGGATGCCGGTGGTCATGCGGCCTCGAAGATGGCTGCCAGGCCCTGGCCGCCGCCTATGCACATGGTTTCGAGGGCGTAGCGGCCGGTGCGGCGGTGAAGTTCGTGGAGCACGGTGGTGAGGATGCGGACGCCGGTGGCGGCGATGGGGTGGCCCAGGGAGATGCCGGAGCCGTTGGCATTGAGGCGGGTGTGGTCGTCGAAGCCCCAGGCTTTCAGGACGGCCAGGACCTGGGTGGCGAAGGCTTCGTTCAGTTCGATCAGGCTCATCTCGTCGAAGGTGAGGCCGGTGCGGGCGAAGAGTTTGGCGACGGCGGGGACCGGGCCGATGCCCATGCGGGAGGGTTCGCAGCCGGCGGCCGCCCAGTCGTGCAGGAAACCCAGTGGGGTGAGGCCGAGTTCGACGAGTTTGTCCTCGGCGACCACCAGGCAGGCCGCGGCGGCGTCGTTCTGCTGGCTGGAATTGCCCGCGGTGACGGTGCCGCCGGGCTGGATGACGCGCAGTTTCGACAGGGCTTCGGGGGTGGAGTCGGGGCGGATGCCCTCGTCGCGGGTGAACAGCAGCGGTTCGCCGCGTCGCCGAGGCACCTCGACGGGGATCACTTCGTCGGCGAAACGGCCGGATTCCCATGCGACAGCGGCTCGCCGGTGGCTGCGGGCCGCGTATTCGTCGGCGGCCTCGCGGGTGATGCCATAGTCGGCGGCCAGGTTCTCGGCGGTTTCGATCATGCCGGTGATCCGGCCGAACCGCCATTCCGGTTGGGAGCGTTCACGTCCCCGGTCGAGGCGGTCGTAGAAGACGGTATTGCCCGCGCGGGCGCCCCAGCGCATGTCGCGGGTGTAGTACTCGATATTGCTCATCGATTCCACGCCGCCCGCGATGACCACGTCGGCCGCGCCGGTCTGCACCATCATGGCGGCGGTGATCACGGCCTGGAGTCCGCCGCCGCAGCGCCGATCGAGCTGGAAGCCGGGCAGTTCCACCGGCAGTCCGGCCTCCAAGGCGGCCCAGCGCCCGATGCAGGGAGCTTCGGAGTTGGCATAGGACTGTGCCATGGCGACGTCGTCGATCCGGGCTGGATCGATGCCGGTGCGTGCGACAACGGCTTTCAGCACGGTGGCGGCCAGCTCCGCGGCCGGAACCGGGCGCAGCGCGCCGCCGAAGGCCCCGACCGGTGTGCGCAGCGGACTGACTATCGCGGCGCGTCTCATAGGAATTCCTCTCTGACTTTCACAGCACGCCCTCTGCGAGGTGCGCCCGATGGTCCGGATGCGCGAGCTCGATCATGCGGCGGCGGCGTTGCGACAGCGGCAGGCCGCGCAGGTCGGCGATGCCGTATTCGGTGACGAAGATTCCGGCGTCGGCGCGTGCGGTGCTGACCGGGCCCGACAGTTCGGTGACGATGCGGGAGCGGATCCCGGCGGTGGCGGGCAGCGCGACGATCGGCAGCCCGCCGGTCGAATGTGCTGCCGCGCGCAGGAATTCGGCCGCACCGCCCACCGCGCCGACATAGATTCCGCTCGCGATCTCCGCGTTCACCTGGCCGGTGAGATCCACTTCGATGGCGGAATTGATTGCGGTGAAGCGGTTCTGTACCGCCAGAACCTCCGAGTCGTGGGTGTAGGAGGCGGGCCGCAGTTCGATGGCGCGGCTGTCGCGAGCGATTCGGAACAGGCGTTCGGTGCCGATGAGCATGGCGCCCACCGCGATCCCCCGATCCGTGTGCTTGTCCGTGCCGGTGACCGCGCCGCATACGATCAGGTCCGCGGCGGCATCACTCACCAGACCGGAGTGGATGCCCAGGCGACGCCGGTCCTTCAGCTGCCGCAACACCAGTTCCGGTAGCGCCCCGATCCCGAATTGCAGGGTGGCCCCGTCCTCGATGAGCCCGGCCACCCGCGCGGCGATCCGCGCCGTCACCTCATCCTCCGCCTGGGCGGGTGCCTGCACCGGCGGCAGTGAGGTCTCGACGATGACGTCGATATCCGCGCCGGTGAGATACCGGGATCCCGGTGTGGCGGGCACCTGATCGTTGACTTCGGCGATGACCACGCGCGCGGAATCGATAGCGGCGCTCAGGTAGTCGTCGGCCAGGCCGAGACTGTAGCGACCGTCGCCGAGCGGGGCGCACTGCACCAGCACGGCGTCGGCGCGCATCGGACCGCGCGAGAGCAGCCACGGCAGGGTGGAGTAATGCCCCGGATAGATCTCCAGCACACCGGCTTTCGCCAGGGCCCGATTCGCGCCGGTGCCGCAGTAGGAGGTCAGACGCAGATGATCGGCGTGTTCGGGACCGACGGTGCCCGCGAACTGGATGCCCAGAAAGCAGTGCAGGGGGCCGAGGTCGGCGCGCTGCGCCACCACCGCCCGCACCAGCGTGACCGGTTCGGCGCTGGCCTGACCCCAGACGACGGTGTCCCCCGTGCGCAGGTACGCCCGCAGGTCGAGATCGTCGGCCGGGATGTGTTGCGGTGTCATCGTTCTCGCCAGCGGTCGGCCGAGGGGTCGAGCAGTCGCTCGAGCCGCCCGTCGGCGAGCCACACGATGGTTTCGAGTTCGAGCGCGTCCAAAAATCGCACGCGTCCGGTGCGCAGGTCCTCGAGGCGCAGGCGCGGACCGTTCGCGGTGTCGTCCACACGCACCGAGACCTGGGCGAATTCGCTGTGCACCACCGCTTCCGGGTTGTTCATCCGCGCCTCAGATCAGGAAGCCGAGGGTGGGTATGGCCTCGGCGCTGTTGACCAGCAGGACCGTCTTGCGGGCCAGCTTCAGTTCGCCTTGCTCCCAGCGGATCACGTAGGTGACCCGTCCGGCCCAGGTCTCGATGCCGCGCGGTTTCGATTCGTAGAGAACGAAATTCGCGCCGACGGTGGTCTCGTCGCCGTCCGTGCCGAGGATCTCGACATTGGAGATGGTCCGGCGCAGGTTCGACGGCGGCGACTGCGCGTACCGTTTCCCGGTGCGCAACTGCTGCAATCGCGTGGAGATGCGGCGGCGATTGTCGTAGATGACCGAGACGTGCCGGTCCGGGTCGTGTACGCCGCCGTCGACGGGAACCCAGTAGACGGCGTCGTCCGTCCACAGCGCTTCCCACGCGACGTAGTCGTGTTCGTCCGCGTAGCGGGCCTCGCGGTAGATGAACTGGGCGACGGTGTCCAGGCTCAGGTCGGTCAGGCTGCCCATCACGCCTCCATCAGGGTCTTGTAGTGCTGCCAGAAGGCACGCACGGCGGTTTCGTCGGTGGCCCCGCCGATGCGGAAACCGTTGTCGTCCACCGATTCCCGGTGCACGCCGCGTCGGATGTCGAGCCATTCGGGCAGCAATTGGGCGACGCCGACCTGGTTGCGCTCGTACATCTCGGTGTCGTCGGCCAGCAGCATGCCCGCCGGTCCGACCGAGCCGATGGACTGCGAGAGCATCCGCCGGTTGAGTTCGTTCGCGCCGTCGAGCTGGACGGAGGTGGCGAACTGGACGCATTCGGTGGCCGAGATCGGCTGGATGTTGAACACCTGGATCTCGGCGATGAACAGGTTCGGGAAGATCATGACATGCGGTGCGCCCTCGATGAGGATCTGTTCGGCCGCCTCGCCGTGGACCTCCCGCATTTTCGCCACGTATTCGGGTACCAGCTCGGCGGTGGTGCCGAACCAGCGCATGGGCTCGGCGAATTTGCGGAATTCCGGGCGCAGGTCGTTCTCGCTGTGCCCGTTGCCGAGGGCGCGGGTGACGGCGGTGGAGGCGTCGCTGTAGAGCGGGCCGATGGTGGAGCCGGTCACCGTGAAGATGGAGCCGTGCACGAACTGCGGGTGGTAGCCATCGGTTTCGTTCTCGGCGAGGAGTTTCCAGTTGGCGTGGGTGCGATGCCGCAGCCAGCCGTTATCCAGGCGCACCTTGCCGGTCGGGGAAAGCCGTGCCAGCCGGTCGATCTCTCCGGCGGCCGCGCCGAGATGCTCGAGCAGCGGCGGCACGTCGGCATTGAAGCTGGCGAAGACGAAGCCGTGGTAGCTGTCCACGCGCGGGACCACGCCCAGGCCGAGGTCGAGGGCGCCCTTGCCGCCGTAGCCCTTGTTGAACGGATAGCCCAGCAGCTCACCGGTATTGCGGTAGGTCCAGCCGTGATACGGGCAGCGGAAAGAACTGGAGTTGCCACTGGGCGCGTCACAGACCAGGCTGCCGCGGTGCGCGCACCGGTTGGTGACGAGGTGGATGTCGCCGCCGCGATCGCGGGTCAGGATGACGTCCTGCGGCCCGATGTTCTTGCGCACGTAGTCGTTCGGCTGCGGCACCTCGGATTCGTGGCCGACGAAGACCCAGCCGCCGTACCAGATGCGCTCGAGTTCGTCGGCGAACACGGCCGGGTCGACGTAGAGCGATCCGTGCACCCGCTCGGGCTGGATCAGCCGCGAATAGTCCACGCGCGGTGCTTGTTTCGAGTGCGGCTCTGCGGTAGCCGTCATGCTTGCCGCTCCAATCGTTGCTTGGCGTAGTCCACGAGGCGGAATTTCCGCACCTTGCCCGTGGGTGTGGTGGGCAGCTCGTCCGCGGTGAGGAATACGACGTGCTTGGGAACCTTGAATCGGGCCAGGTTCGTCTTGCAGATCTCGATCACCTGCGCGGCGGTGATGCCGGAGCCGGGTGCGCGCACCACGCACGCGCAGCCCGCGTCGCCCCAGCGTTCGTCGGGCAGCCCGACCAGGTAGGCCTGGCTGATCTCGGGTCGCGCGGTGGGCAGTTCCTCGATCTCCTTGGGCATCACCAGTTCTCCGCCGCTCTTGTAGAGCTCCTTGGCGCAGCCGGTGACCTCGAGGTAGCCGTCGGAAGACAGGTCGTAGTCATGGCGTTTCGGGTGTTCCAGCAGTGCGATGGTCATGGTGGGCACGCACAGGATGTCGGTGGCCCGGTGCCGTTCGATGCCGGACAGGTAGCCCTCGGGGCTGAAGGTGGGCTGCGGGATGACCGCGCCGCCGACGATGGTGGCGGCGATGATGCCCTCCACGTACCCGAACATGTGGTAGCAGGGCAGGGAGAAGAGGATGCGGCGGCCGTCGGCGAAGGCCCGGGTGAGCGCGGAGGCGAATCCGGTGCGCAGCACGGCATCGTGGGTGACCATGACGCCCTTGGGCGCGCCGGTGGTGCCGGAGGTGTAGAGGATGTCCCCGACGGCCGCCGGATCGGTCTCGATCCCGGCCGTCGCGCCGCTGTGCCGTTCGCCGAGGCTCGCGAGCTCGTCCACGGTCAGCACTCCGGGACGTTCGCGGCCGTCGGTGTCGAGCTGGATCACGGTGTGCAGCAGTGGCAGTCGCCTGTCCTCGCGCCGGATTTCCGCCCAGCCCGGGGCGATCTCGTCGAGCATGCCCAGATGGTCCAGGCCCGCGAATCCGGTCATGGTGATGAGCACCCGGCATTCGGATTGGGCCAGCACATAGGCCAATTCGTCGGCCCGGTAGAGGTAGTTCAGCGGCACCGCGACCGCACCCGCCTTGGCGATGGCGAATTTGAGCGGCACGAACTCCGCGAAGTTGGCCAGCAGCAGACCGACCTGGTCACCGGGGCGCACGCCCAGCGTAACGAGCCCGTCGGCCAATGCTGTTGCCCGCTCGGCGGTTTCGGCATAGGTGAAGGTCTGCTCGTCGGTGATGACCAGCGGCCGGTCGCCGTAGCGGGCGGCGCGGTCGTCGAGCCACTGTCCCAGGGTGTGTGGGGTCCACTCGCCGAAGGTGTCGAGCAGTTCGGTGCGCCGGGCGGCGATATCGGCCATGTCGCTCACCGGATCTCGTCGAAGGTGCCCGCGGTGATGGCCTCGATCGCCGGGCCGGTAAGCCCCGCTGAGAGTTGATGTTTCGGCGCTTGCCATGGGTGATTCGGCGTCCATGGGATTCCTATCGACCGTGGAATTGCGGGAGCCGGCGCTCGTGGAACGCCGCGACACCTTCGGCGAAGTCCTCGGTGTCGAAGAGCCGGACCTGCGCGTCGACCTCGTGATCGAGCATGCGGACCGGATCGCAGGGCCAGCGGCCCAGATTCGTCTCGAGTTCCCCCAGCGCCAACGGCGCGAGCGCGGCGATCCGCTCGGCGTCGGCGATCGCGCATTCCAGTGCGGTCCCGGGCGGGACCACCGCGTCGGCCATCCCCAGCTCGAATGCCGCACTGCCGCTGACCTTTCGCGGCAGCAGCATGAGCTGTTTGGCGCGCGCCGGACCCACCCGCGCGGGCAGTGAGGCGAAGATCCCCATGTCCCCGGCCAATCCGACACCGGTGAAGGCCGTGGAGAAGACCGCGTCCTCGGCGCTGATCACCCGGTCACAGGCCAGGGCAAGTGACACGCCCGCACCGAACGCCAACCCCTCCACGGCGGCCAACACCGGCTTCGGCCCTTCCCAGATGGCCCGCACAACCCGTTGTGCCGCTTGGGCTCTGGGCCTGCTGGCCGCCTCCGCCATCCGCTCCATCGTGGAAATGTCGCCACCCGCGCAGAACGCCTTGCCCGCCCCGGTCACCACGATCACCCGTACCCCCGGATCGGCCATGGCCGCCTCCAGTCGCTCGGCGAGTGCGACCCGCAGCGGTATGTCGATGGCGTTTCGCCGCTCTGGCCGATTCAAGGTGATGATCCGGACCGGCCCGCGATCCTCGGCGAGCACGACGTCGGGCTCCGGTTTCGTCATATCGTTTTCCGCCCCATCACTTTCCGACGAACCGAGGAGCACGGTGTTCCAGTACGGCGACCAGTCCTTCGAGGGAGTCCTGGGTGCCCGAGAGTTCGGCGACCGTGCGCGCCTCCTCGGCCAGCCGCTCCGGCACGCTCGCGCCGACACCGCCCCACACCAGTCGCTTCACCGCGGCAACGGCTTTGGGGGCCATGTCCGTGAATTGCCGTGCATAGGTGAGGGCTTCGGCTTCGAGGGCGTCATCAGGGACGACTTTGGTGAGCAGGCCCAGATCGAGGGCTTCCGCCGCCGTGAGGGTGGGGTTGGTGAGCAGGATCTCCATGGCCTTGCGGAGGCCGACCAGTTGGGTGAGGGTCACCGACACCCCGGCGTCGGGGGCCATGCCGACGCGGACCGCGCCGGACATGAAGCGGTCCGATTCGGCGGCGATCACGAAGTCCGAGGCGCAGACCAGGCCGAATCCCCCACCGCCCGCGGCGAATCCGTGGACGGCCGAGATCACCGGCACCTGGAGTTCCAGCAGCGCCGAGATCGCGATCTGTAACCAGGAGGTCGCCTCGCGCAGGTAGTCGGGCAGGGCTTCGCCTTTGGCGGCGAACACTCGGATATCGCCTCCGGCGCAGAAGTTCTTGCCCTCGCCGGTGATGAGCACGGCGCGGACGGCCGGGTCGCCGTGGCAGGTCATGACCGTCGCGTGCAGGGCGCGCAGGAACGGCACATCCATGCCGTTGGATGCGTCGGGGCGGTTGAGCCGGATGCGGGCCACCCCGCCCGGGATCATCTCCAGCAGCACCGGATCCGTCTCGGCGCTCCCCTGCGCGGCCCGGCCGTGGTTTTCGGTCATCGTTCCGTGCCCTTCCCGGTGAAGGCTGCGATGCCTTCGCCCGCTCCGTCGTCGCGCAGATGGTCGAGTACCGCGCGTAGTTCGAGTTCCAGGCCCTGGTCCAAGGGGAGCCGCAGGCCCTGGTTGACCAGAGCCTTGGCCTTGGCCAGTGCGACGCCGTCGCGTTCGGCCAGCCGGTGCGCGAATGCCGTGACCGCGGTGTCGAATTCGGCGGCCGGGTAGACCCGGTAGGCCAGTCCCCAGGCCTGGGCTTCGGCGGCGGTGAGGCGGTCGGCGGTGAGAATGTGGGCCAGGGCGCGTTGGCGGCCGACCAAGCGGGGCAGACGCTGACTGCCACCGCCGCCGGGGATCTGGCCGAACTTGGTGTGGGTGTCGGCCAGGATCGCGTTCTCGTGCAGCAGGACGATGTCCGCGGCCTGGGCCAGTTCGAATCCGCCGGCCATGGCGTAGCCCTGCACCGCGCAGATCACCGGCACCGGCAGGGTCTCGATCACCGCGCAGGCCGCGGCGAAGTTGGTGAACAGCCGGGCCATGGCCTCGCGGCCTTCGGCGCGCAACCGTTGCAACTCGTGGAAATCGCCTCCGGCGCAGAAGTTTCCGCCACTGCCCCGGATGAGGATCACCCGCGCGTCGCGGGCGGCGTCGACGAGTCCGTGTTCGAGCTCGCGGCCCAGTTCCACGGTGATCGTGTTCATCTGCTCGGGCCGGTTCAGCGTAAGCGTCGCCACCGGGCCGTCGATGGAGATCAGTACCGGTTGGCTCACATCAACCGCCCTCCACCGACTTCCAGCACCGCGCCGGTCATATAGCTGGACAGGTCCAAGGCCAGGAACAGCGCGACATCGGCGACCTCGGCGGGTTCGCCCGCGCGCCGCATGGGGATGTCGGCCTCGCGGGCGGCGAAGACCTCCGGCTTCATGGCCTCGGTCATGGGTGTGCGGATCAGGCCGGGTTGGATCGCGTTGACGCGAACTCCCTTGTGCGCCAGCTCCTTGGCCGATGCCTTGGTGAGCCCGACAATGCCCGCCTTGGCCGCGCTGTAGTTGGTCTGGCCGGGGTTGCCCGACTTGCCGGACAGCGACGACATATTCACGATCGACCCGCGCCCGGCCGCGCGCATGACGGCCGACGCCGCGCGCACACCGAGCCAGGTTCCCTTGAGATGCACCGCGATCACGGCGTCGAAATCCTCGGGGCGCAGATTCCGCAGCGAGGCGTCGCGGGTGATCCCGGCATTGTTGACATAGATGTCCAGGCCGCCGAATTCACGCACCGCGAGGTCCACGAAGGACTCGACATCGGCTTCCGCGGTGACATCGCCGGGCGCACCGACGACGGGCCCGGCGGCGCTCAACTCCTCGACCGCTCGTTTCACCCGATCCGGATCGAGGTCCGCCACCACCACTTTCGCCCCGTGCGCCAGCAGCACCCGTGCGATCTCGAGCCCGATGCCCTGGGCCGCACCGGTGACGACCGCCGTCCGGCCCCCAACCAGCCCGCCCATCAGGCGACGAACCGCACGATGGACTCGATCACGCAGGCGGGCTTGGCCGATCCCTGCACCTCCATGGTGGTGTGCACCTTGCCCTGTACACCGCCGGGCACCCGGGTGACGGTCCCGATCACCGCGGCGGCGCGAATCTTCGAGCCGACCGGCACGGGGGCTGCGAAGCGCACCTTGTCGAATCCGTAGTTCACCGCCATGCTCACGCCCTCGACCGTGTAGAGCTGGTGCATCAGCACCGGCAGCAGTGAAAGCGTGAGCAGCCCATGCGCGATCGTCCCGCCGAAGGGTCCCGCGGCCGCCCGCTCCGGATCGACATGGATCCACTGGTGGTCATCGGTGGCGTCGGCGAAGGTGTCGATGCGCTGCTGATCGACCACCATCCAGTCGGTGACACTCAGATCGGCGCCCTCGGCGGCCGCGAACTCGTCCAGATTGCTGAAGACCTGCACAACCATCTCCCTAGCAGTTTTGAATTTAATATAGATTCAGAATGTGACGCCGGTCAACCTCGCGACGAGGCTCCGGCGACGCGTCCGAGCAGTCCGGCGCGCCCGAATCGGGCACGGGCGAAGTGATCCCGCACCGCCCGTATAGTCGACACGTGGTTAGAAAATCCGCTGCGGTCACCGCCGCCGACGCCCCGGACCAGGGCGGGCCGGAATCCAAGGCCGCCCGCACCCGTACGCGCATCCTGGACGCGGCGGCATTCGTGCTGAGCCGCAAGGGTTACGGCGGCACCCGGCTCTCGGATGTGGCCGAGCACGCCGGGCTGCAGGCCCCGGCGATCTACTACCACTTCCCGTCCCGCGAGGATCTCATCGAGGAGGTCATGTGGGCGGGCGTCGCCAGCATGCGCGCCCACGTCACGGCCGTCCTCGACGAGCTGCCCGCCGACCTCTCGCCGCTGGACCGCATCGATGCCGCCGCGGAGGCGCACCTGCGGCACGAGCTGGAGATCTCCGACTACACCACCGCCGCCATCCGCAATGCCGGGCAGATTCCCGAGCGCATCCGCGCCCGTCAGGTCGCCGAGGAGAACGAATACGGCGACATCTGGCGCAAACTCGTCGCCGACGCCAAGGCCGAGGGCCTGCTGCGCCCCGAACTGGATCCGCGGGTGGCCCGCATGCTGGTGCTGGGCGCGCTCAATTGGGCAGCCGAATGGTGGAACCCGCGCCGCGGCTCGCTCGACGTGGTGGTGCGGACCGCGCAGACCATGATCCGCAACGGCCTGTCCCCCGAGAACGCCGAGGCCGAGGCGGCCAAGCCGAAGCGCCGCGCCCGCCGCGCCACCGCTTGACCGAAGGCCACCGCTCGACCGTCAGCCGACGAGATCGCGGCCGATGATCTCCTTCATGATCTCGGTGGTCCCCGCGTAGATGGTGTGGATGCGGGTGTCGGCGTAGGCGCGCGCGACCGGGTACTCCATCATGTAGCCCGTACCCGCCGTGCAGTTGCAGACACCGGTCGACGACCCGCTTCTGCAGCTCGCTCAGGTACCACTTGCCCTTGGCGGCGTCGACGGCGGTGAGCTCACCGGCGTTGTAGGCCAGGATGGTCCGATCCACATACGTTTCGGCCACATCGAGTTCGGTGGCCATCTCCGCCAATTCGAGACGGGTGTGCTGGAAGTCGGCGATGGCCCGGCCGAATGCCCTGCGTTCCTTGGTGTATCGCAGCGTCTCCTCGAAGATGACGCGGGCGCGCGCAGCGGTCTCGGCGATCACGCCGACCCGTTCGGGGACCAGATTGTCGAACAGGTGGAACAGGCCGTGCCCCTCGACGCCGAGCAGGTTCGCCTGCGGCACGACCACATCGTCGAAATGCAGCTCGGCGGTGTCCTGCCCGTGCAGTCCGAGCTTGCGCAGCGGCGCGCCGCTGGTGAACCCGGCCATCCCGCGCTCGACGACGAACAGGCTCAGACCGCGTTTGCCCGCGGCGGCGTCGGTCCGGGCCGCCACCACCGCGATGTCGGCGCTGGTGCCGCTGGAGATGAAGGTCTTGTGCCCGTTGAGAATCCAGTTCTCACCGTTGCGGACGGCGGTGGTGGTGCCCTGGAGATCCGATCCGGCCCCGGGCTCGGTCATGGCGATCGCGCCCAGGAGGTCACCGGTGGCGAAGCCCGGTAGCCAGCGCCGCTTCTGCTCCTCGGTGCACAGGTTCAGCAGATAGTGCAGGACGATGTCGTCCTGTAGACCCAGGGTCACCGCGAACGAGGTGGCGTGCACCCGCGCGGTCTCCTCCTTCACGACCAGGCGATAGCGATAGTCGGTCTCCCCCGCCCCGCCGTACTGCTCGGGGACTGCGAGGGCGTAGACGCCGGTCCGCGCCGCCGCCCGCAGCGCCTCGCGGTCCACCAGGTGCCGGTCGTCCCAGTCCTGGAGGTGCGGAACCACGGTGCGGGCCAGGAATTCCCGCACGGTGTCGCGATAGCGCTCGTGATCCTCGGTGCAGAGGCCGCGTTTCACCTCAGAGCCTTTCGATAATGGTGACATTGGCCTGGCCGCCGCCCTCGCACATGGTCTGCAGGCCGTAGCGGCCGCCGGTGCGCTCGAGTTCGTGCAGCAGGGTGGTCATCAGGCGGGCGCCGGTCGCGCCCAGCGGGTGGCCCAGCGCGATCGCGCCGCCGTTCGCATTGACCTTGGCCGGGTCGGCCCCGGTGTCGCGCATCCAGGCCTGCACGACGCTGGCGAACGCCTCGTTGATCTCCACCAGATCGATGTCGCCGATGGACAATCCGGTGCGCTTCAGTGCCCGCTGGGTCGCGGGAATCGGGGCCGTCAGCATCATGACCGGGTCGTCGCCCAGCACGGACAGGTGGTGGATGCGGGCGCGCGGGGTGAAACCGTGGTCGGCCACGGCCTTTTCGGAGGCGATCAGCAGGGCCGCCGAACCGTCGGACACCTGGCTGGAGACCGCGGCGGTGACGCGACCGCCGGGGACCAGGGTGGGCAGGCCCGCCATCTTCTCCGCGGTGGTGTCCGCGCGCGGGCCCTCGTCGCGGGTCACGCCCTCGAATTCCTGGATCTCCCGGTCGAACCGGCCCTCCCGCTGGGCGCGCAGCGCGCGGGTGTGGCTCTCCAGCGCGAAGGCTTCCATGTCCTCGCGGCTGAAACCCCAGCGCTCGGCGATCATCTCGGCGCTGCGGAACTGCGAGATCTCCCGGCTGCCGTAGCGTGCGGCCCAGCCCTTGCCGCCGGCCCACGGATCGGTCGCGCCGAAGGGCGCACCGGCGGTGAAGGAGCTCAGGATCGGGTACTGGGTCATCTTCTGCACGCCGCCGGCGATCACCAGATCGGAGGTCCCGCTCATTACCGCCTGCGCGGCGAAATGCACCGCCTGCTGCGAGGATCCGCACTGCCGGTCGATGGTCACGCCGGGCACGGTCTCGGGCAGGCCCGCCGCCAGCGCGGCGGTGCGCGCGATGTCACCGGCCTGCGAGCCGATCTGGTCCAGGCAGCCGTAGATCACGTCGTCGATGGCGGCCGGATCGAAATCACCGCACTCCACCAGGCAACGGATGACGTGCGCGCCGAGGTCGGCGGGGTGGGTGTCGATGAACCCGCCCTTGCGCCGTCCCACCGGGGTGCGGACCGCGTCGATGATGTATGCCTCGGGCATTGACTACTCCAGACTCTCACGGTTTCTAAAGCAGATTCAATTATTGGTTCATGGCTGTGCGCAGGCGATTTCTGGCCCGGGTCAGCGGCGGGCGGCGCTGTCCGGCGCGGCGAGACCGTGCCGCACCAGGGTGCGCGCGGTGGCGATCACCCCCGTCGATGGATCCGCGTTCCCCGTCCCACCATTCGGCGGCCCAGTTCAGCGCGCCGATCACCAGCATGCGGGCGGTGCGCAGGTCCAGATCCGCGCGGATCGAGCCGTCGGCGCGGCCCGCCTCGAGCAGTTCGCGCCAGAGGGCGTGGTACTGCGCGCTTTCCGCGGCGACGGGCGCGCGCAGATCAGCGGGCAGCTGACCGCTGTTGCGGGTCACCGCCCGCGCGAATTCCGACAGTTCCAGCTCCACGCGCAGATGTGCGTCGACGGCCGCCGCCACCCGATCCAGCGGCGCGGTCCCCGGCGGCAGCCGGTCGAGCGCGGCGGCGACGTGGGTGCGCACCCAGCGCTGCCCGACCACCATGACCTCGCCGATCAGCTCTTCCCGCGAGGAGAAGTAGTAGTACAGCGCCAGGGCGCGCAATTGCGCCTCGACGGCGATATCGGTCAGCCGGGTGCCCGCATAGCCGTTGCGCGCCAGCACCTTCGCCGCCGCCGCGAGGATGCGCTCGCGGGTCACCGCGCCCTGCTCGCTCCTGGTCTCGGTCATGGCATGGTGTACCCGCCGCTGACCGAGATCACCTGACCGGTCACCTGGCGGGCCGCCGCTTCCGAGGACAGCCACAGCACCGCGTCGGCGATGTCCTGCGCCACCGTGAGCCGGCGCAGCGGAATGTCCCTGCGCAGGAACTCGATCTGCTTCTCGTTGAACACCGCGTCCTGACCGCCCGCCCAGAGACTGTCCGCACCGACGGCTTCGGGCCCCTCCGGAATGACCAGCCCCGGGCACACCACGTTCGAGCGGATCCCGTGGCGACCGTGCTCGCGAGCGGTCGTGCGCGCCAGGGCCAGCAGCGCGGCCTTGGTCGCCCCGTAGACGCCCTGCCGGATCTGCCCGAACGCGGCGTCGCTGGCGATGAACACCACCGACCCGGCCCCGGCGGCCCGCATGGGCGCGATCGCCGCCTGGGTGCAGGCGATGGCAGTGAACAGATTCACCTCGACCAGCCGCTGCCAGCGCGCCCGATCGGTGTCCTCGGCCAGGAAGTTCGGCACGCTCCAGCCCGCATTGTTCACCAGTGCGTCCAGCCCGCCCCACGCCTCGACGGCCCGGCCGACGGCCGCCTCGGCCGCACCGTCGACGGTCAGATCCGCGACCGCGGTCTCGACCGCCGCCGCCCCGAGCCCGAGAGCTTCCTCCCGCACCCGCTCGGCCTGCGCCTTGTCGATATCCCCCAGCACGATCCGCGCGCCCTCGCGCGCGAACCCGTGCACGATCCCCCGCCCGATATTCGATGCTCCACCGGTGATCAGCACCCGCGCCCCGGCCAACCCGAGATCCAAGAACACCACCTCCGACCTACTTCATATAATCTATTTTCAATTCAAAAAGATACGACGCGACCGCGCCCCAGGCAAGCATGTCCCGATCCCGGGCGAGCGCTACCCCCGCAGCAGGGAAGGCCACCCATGACCTCGAGCACCACCTCATCGGCGATTTCGCCTGCCGCACAACCACCCCGCACGGTCGCGGCCCCCGACCCGATCGCCCGCGCCGCCGAGGTCTCCGTCTTCCCCACCCTGCCCACCGAACGCCGCTTCCACATCACCGCACCCGCCACCGCCGAGGGCCGAGTGCATGCCCGCCAGCTGCTGCCCCTCGAAACCGCCCGCACCGGAACCCATCTCGCCGGATCCCTCGGCCCCCTGGTGGATTTCGCGCTCGGCCGCGCCACCCAGACCGTGCTGTCCCCCACCGTCGCCATTCGTACCGCGACCCTGCGCCTGGACCTGCTCAGCGCCGCCACCGCCCCCGGCGCCACGGTCGACGCGCACGCGAGCATCGTCGACTTCGACGACCACACCGTCTACGGCGAAGCCCTGATCACCACGTCCGACGGCCGCCCCATCGCCCGCGCATCGACCCGAATGCTCATCGTCGCGGGCGAAATCGCACCCACCGACCCCGGCACCGCCATCACCCCTGTCCACCCTCCGACATCCCTGACCGACCTGCTCGCCGCCCGCACCCAGCCCGCGACCACCGACAGCCTCACCGCCCCCACCGCGGCCTGGATGGCCAACCCTTGGGGCATAGCCCACGGCGGCATCCCCGTCGCCGTCGCCGGACTCGCCCTCGAACAGGCCACCCGCCTGGCCGCGGGCCCGGCAGCCGTCCTCGACCCGACGATCACCTACCACCGCCCACTGACCCTGGACGCCCCCGACATCCGGGCCACCACCCGTATCGACCGCCTGGGCGCCCGCACGATCGCAACCACGACCACCGTCTACCAACAGGATCCGGACCGCCCGGCCGCGACCGCCACGGCAGCCCTGCTACGCCACGCGGGACGGAAATAGTCCGATCGGGTTACCACTGCGGATCGGCGCGGTAGATCTCGCGGTATTCCTTGGTGAAGGCGCGGCGGCCGAGCAGGCGCCAGGCGAGGCGGGCGGGAAAGGGCATTTCGGCGAGGAGTTTTCGGCGGGCGGTGGCGGGAACGCCCTGGAGGAGGAAACCCAGGAAGATCAGCCGGCGATCCTTGGGCATATGCGCGCGGCCGCGTTCGCCGAGGGCCTGCCATTCGAGTGCGGTCATGACGTTCTCGACCACGGGCAGGATGTGTCGTTCCTCCTCGGCCAGGTGCTCGTCGAGGGCGTCGGCCAGCTCCCGGAGAGTGGCCGCGAGCCGGTCGCGGATCGATGGGTCGGCGGCAGTGGCGAATTCGATGCCGCGGCGGTGGGCGCGCCCGGTGAGTTCGGCGATCCGCTCGTGCTGTTCCTCCATGCGCAGCACCGAGGCGGCGTCGGCGGGGGCGCGCTCGAGCAGGATCGGCCACATGAGCTCGTCCTCACAGGTGTGGTGCTGGTGCAGACCGGCCGCGAGTTCGTCCAGGAACGCGACCAGGCGCCGGGCCCGCTCGACGTCTCCGGATGCCACCGCCGCGACGAGGCCGGGCAGTGCGTCGAAGTGTCTGCGAAAGGCGTTGTGCACCACGATCATGTCGTAGGCGTCGGGTCGGTCCGGCGCGGTGCCGATGGTGCTCATGCTGTACTCCTGCATCGTCGGGAACCCGGCCACTGTGCGGCCCGCGACTTGCAGACCACTTGGAAGACGCCGCACGTGAGCCCGCCTTAGACTTGCCGCGTCATGGTTCGTATCCGGGTACTCGGCGCACTGACCGCGGCGGACGAACGTGGCGAACTCGACCTCGGCGGTCCGACGCAACGCGGGGTGCTGGCGCGCCTGCTGGTCGCGCGGCGCGAGGTCGTGCCGGTGGATCGTTTGATCGATGACCTGTGGCGCGGTGAACCGCCGCCGCCGCGGGCGCTCGGCGCTCTACAGGCCTACGTTTCCAACCTGCGGCGGTCGCTCGAGCCGCAGCGGGCGCCGCGCACGCCCGCCACCGTGCTGATCAGCCGGACCCCCGGCTACGCGCTGCGGATCGCCACCGAAGAGGTGGACGCGTGGCTGTTCGCCGCCGAGCTGGACGCCGCTGGGCGGCAAGATGATCCGCGAGAGCGGCGGCGCACCTTGGAACGCGCGCTGGCCGCCTGGCGGGGTCCCGCGTACGCCGCTTTCGCGGCGGAGCCGTGGGCGACCGCGGAGGCGGCCCGGCTGGAGGAGCTGCGGCTCGGCGCACGCGAGAAACTCGTGGCCGCCCTGCTCGACCTGGACGAACCGGCGCACGCCGCGGCCGAGGCCGAGATGCTGTGCAGCGAGCACCCGCTGTGGGAGGAGACCTGGCGGCTGACCGCGCTGGCCCGCTATCGGTCCGGACGCCAGGCCGACGCGCTCGGCACCCTGCGACAGGCCCGCGCGGTCCTGGCCGACGAACTCGGCATCGATCCTGGTCCGGCCCTGACCCGGCTGAAGTCGGATATTCTCGCGCAACGAATTCCACTGCGCGAGAACGCGATCACGATCGCGGCGCGGCCGTCGGCGCCCGGAAGCGTCCCCTCGGCCGAACCCGGTCCCGGATTGTTCGGCCGCGCCGCGGAACTCGCCGCGCTACACGAAGCCGCCGCGGGCGTCGGCGCGCGGGTGGCGATCGTAGCGGGCGAGGCGGGCAGCGGGAAATCCGCTCTGCTGCAACAGTTCGGCACTGCCCTGCGCGCGGCCGGGCATCGGGTGGTGATCGGCCGGTGTCCGGAGGACGACGCCGCTCCCCCGGCCTGGCCATGGGTCGAGATCCTGCGCGCCCTGGCCCGCGAGCACGATCCCGGCGACTTCGCGCCCGCCCTGACTCCGCTGCTCGACGACGACATCGGCAGCGCCGAGGACTCCGACTCACCCGACACCGACCGCGCCCACGGCCGTTTCCTGCTGCACCGGGCGGTGTGCGGCTACCTCACCGCCGTCGCCGCCGACCGCCCGATGACGATCCTGCTCGACGACGCGCACCGGGGCGACGCCGAGACCGCGGCACTGCTCACCGCGGTGGCGACCCAGGTGCCCGGACTCGTCGTGCTCGGCTACCGTCCCGACGAGGCACCCCCGCCATTGACCGGCGCGCTCGCCACCCTGGTCACCGCCGGCCGCGCCCGAATTCGGTTGCGCGGCCTCGACATCGAGGACAGCGGCCGCCTGATCGCCGCCCTGACCGGCGGCGCCGCCGCGGCCGCGGTGGTCCGGACCCTGCACGAGCGCACCGGCGGAAATCCGTTCTATCTCAGCGAAGTCGCGCGCCTGCTGCGCAGCGAAGGCGAGCTGGTCGCCACCTCGGAAGTCCCCGAGGGAGTGCGGGACGTGTTGCGGCGCAGGCTCTCCCGGTTGCCCGAGACCGGTGTGGCGCTGCTGCGCCTGGCCGCGGTGATCGGCCGGGAGTTCGATGTCGCGGTGCTGGTGCACGCGGCCGAGGTCTCCGAGGACGATGTTCTCGACGCGGTGGAAGCCGGGGTGCTGGCCGGTCTCGTGGACGAGATCGGCGGCGACGCGGACGACCGCGCGGCGGCCGCAGCCGCGGAGGCCGAGGCCCTGGCCCGCGCACTCGGTGACGACGCCCTGCTCGCCCCCGCGCTCCAGGCCCGCGCCTCGCTCTACGATTCGCCGGACCGCGGCCCGCTGGGGGCCGAGCTGATCGAGGTCGGTCGGCGCACCGGCCGCCGCGATCACCTGCTCCTCGGCCACACGATCGCACTGCAGGCCGCCGCATTCTCGGCCGATATCGCCACCGCCCGTGAGCATCTCGACGCGGCCACCGGGCTGGCCGACCGCTATCAGTGGCGGCAGGCGCAGGTGGCCAGCGCCATGGCGGCCGGGCTGCTGGCCCTCGCGACCGGTGACCCGGACCTGGCCGAGCGGCACTATCGCCGAGCCGACGAACTGATCACCGGCGCAGGCATTCTCAATGCGGAGGGCGTCGGGGCCATGGCGCTGTTCGCGGTGCGGCTGCACCAGGGCCGCATCGCCGAATTGGCCGGATTGATCAGCACATTCGCGGCCAGCGCCGTTCCCACGACCGTCGATGCCATGGTGGATTTTCAGGTCCTCGCGCTGCTCGCCGTCGGCGATCGGACGGTGGCGGCACAGGTCCGGCGGCGGGCAAAGCCCATCCGCGACAAGCTGTTCCGGTCGCTGTTCCTGACACTGCGCGGCATGGGGGTCGCGGCGCTGGGCACGCCCGAGGAGGCCGCCGCGAGCTACCACGAACTGCTGCCCTTCCGTGACCGCCTCGCTGGCGCCGACACCGGTTCCTACGCGGTGGGTCCGGTCGACACCGTCCTCGGCGACCTGGCGGCCCGGCACGGTGCGGCCGCACAGGCCGCCGAACACTACCGGGCCGCACTGCGTCTCGCCCGGCGCTGCGGCAACCCGACGTGGATCGCGGCCGCGGCCGGACGCCTCGAGTCCTGATGCTTCACTGGTCGTTCACAAGCCGGACCCGGACCATTGCTCCCGACGATCCCGACCGACCGAGGAGCACCCTGTGCCGCACGCCCGCCGCTTTCGCGCCGCCACCGATATGTATCTGAAGACCGTCACCACGGCGCACCGCGTGCTGCTCGACCTCAGCGGTGGCCGCCTCGGCACCCGTTTCAAGAAGATGCCCACCCTGGCGCTCACCACCGTCGGCCGACGAACCGGGCTGCCGCACACCGTGATCCTCACCGTCCCCGTCGTCGAGGGCGACACCTATCTGATCGTCGCCTCGCGCGGCGGCGACGCCGTCGCCCCGGATTGGTACCACAACCTGTGCGCCGATCCCGCTGTCGAAGTGTCGTTCCAGCACGGCCCGAAGCAGCCGATGACCGCTCGCGTGCTCACCCCGCCGGAGCACGACCGGCGGTGGCCGCAGGTCGTCGCCGCGTACCCGGGCTACGACGGCTACCAGCGGCGGACCACCCGCCGAATCCCCTTGGTCCTACTCGATCCCAGGAGCTGAGCGCGGGTCAGGACGGTGCCGGTGCCCCGTCGACCACCCGCACCGCGACGCCGTGCCACGCCAGTTCGGCGCTGAGCTCGACGAGGGTCTCGGCGGCGGTGGTGTCGAACACCGGGCATCGCGCCACATCGAGTTCCACCGCCCGGGTGTGCGGGGTGCAGGCGTGGAGCAGGGTGTGGCCGAAGATCTCGGCGTTCGCGAAGCACACCCCGGTCCGCAACTGCGCCAGCAGCACTCCGTCCGGGCGTGGCCACAACTGCATCTCGACCGACCGGCAGTGCCGGGCGCGGCGGGCCAATAGCAGGGTCGAGAGCACGAGCCCGGCCAGCAGTCCGGGTAGTACGCCCAGGGCGAGCACCGCCAGCGAAGTCGCCACGGCCGCCGCGCAATCCGGTGCGGCCGAACGCTCGTAGACCCGGCCCCGGCGCTGTCGCCACATCAGGTACATGCGGCGGGCGGCCGCCGGGTCGGCGAGTTCGATCATCACCGCCATGGCGAGGGCGGCCAGCACCGCGCTGGGCAGCCGCTCGTAGAGTCCGGCCAGGAACAGCACGGTCAGCACCGCGAGCGCGGCGGCGACCAGGATGCCGAGCCGGGTACGGGTGCGCACCGATACGGCGGCGGTGGGTGGATTGCCGCCGACCACCATCCCCGACAGCACACCCGATCCCAGGTTGGCCAATCCGATGCCGACCAGCTCCCGATTCGGATCCACGGCCCGGTTCGGCTGTGGCACCGCGCCTTTCATCGATCGCATGCCCTCGGCGAGTCCGACGATCAGCACGGCGATCCCCGGGCCGAGCAGTTCCAGCAGGTCGGCCGTGCCGATTCCGGCGGGCCAGGCGGGCAGCGGCAGACCGCGGTCGATCGGATCGACCACCTCTACGCCCCGGGTATCCAGCAGCCACAACCGCGACACGGTCACGGCCACGATCACCACGATGAAGGCGATGGGCAGCGCGGGCAGCCTGCGCCTGCCCGCGCGCAGGGCGAGCAAAGCGAGGCCGCCCAGCAGTGCGCTGGATCGGCCGATGTCGCCCAGGTGCCCGGCGATCCAGGCGCAGCGGTTCCAGACGCTGCCCGAAACCGGTGGCAGGCCCAGCAGTTTCGGCAGTTGCCCGACCAGCACGGTCGCGACCAGCCCGAGGGTGAAGCCACGCAGCACCGGCGGTGCGATGAGCGAGGCCGCGAAGCCCAGGCGGGCCAGTCCGGCCACCAGGCCCGCGCATCCGGCCACCAGCGCCAGGGCCGCGCTCAGCGCGACGAAACCCGCGCCGCCGCCGACGTGCGGGGCGACGATCACCGCCGAGAGTGCGGCGGTCACCGAAATCGGGCCCACCGGAACGCGTTCCGGCCCGCCGAACACCCCGTGGCACAGCAGTGCGGGGATCATGGCGTAGAGCCCGGTCTCGGGCGGGACGCCGGCGAGCTGCGCGCAGGCGAAGCTCTCCGGCACCAGCACCGACCAGATCGTCAGTCCCGCAAGCAGATCCGTGCGCAACCAGCGTCGCCGATAGCCGCGCGGCGACGCGAGCCAGGACCGGCGCACGCGGTCAGGCCGACTCGGGCTGCCAGGAGGCGACCGCCCAGATGACGACCACGTCCAGCAGGATGACCAGGATCGCCCAGGCCGGATAGTAGGGCAGCCACATGAAATTCGCGATGATCGACAGCGAGGCCAGCACCATGGCCGCGATCCGGCCCCATTGGGTGCCGCTCATCAGGCCGATGCCGCACAGGATCAGGACCGCGCCGATGCCGATGTGGACCCAGCCCCAGCCGGTGGTGTCGTACTTGTAGATGTAGGCGACTCCGACCACGTAGAGCTGGTCGGCGGCGACCGCGGAGATGCCCTGCAGGATGTCGAGGACGCCGACGGTCACCATCAGAATGGCCGCGGCGAGCGCCCCGCCGGTGGCGCGGCGGCGCTCCGGGGGCGCGTCGTTCAGCGTGTGCGTCATGGTCTACCCCTCTCCGAAGGAAACAAGAGCGGTACCGAATCTGCGCCATTGCCGAAGAATTCGCCTCGCCCACAGCGAATGAGACGGGTGCGGAATCCGGATCGGGGTGCGCGGCGAGGCGAATCATCCCCCAGGCATGAGGAATTCAGTGCGGGTGGCGACCGATGATCGAACACACGCGGATCGAACACACGCGCACAGAAGGGATGTCGGACATGTCATTCTGGGAATTCATCTGGTTTCTGATCCTGAGCTTCCTGTTCATCGCATATCTGATGGTGCTTTTCGCGATTTTCGCCGACCTGTTCCGCGACCGGGAAACCTCGGGCTGGGTCAAGGCCCTGTGGGTGGTGTTTCTGCTGATCATGCCGTTCCTCGGGGCGCTCGTCTATCTCATCTCCCGGGGCAACGATATGGCCGGGCGCTCGGCCACCGATATGGTGCGCCGCGAGGAAGCCACCCAGGATTACATCCGGCAGGTGGCACGCACCGATACCGCCACCCAGCTGGCCGATGCCAAGAAATTGCTGGATCAGGGTGTGCTCACCGAGGACGAATTCGCACAGGTCAAACGGACGGTCCTGGGCTGAGCCGGGCGAACGGCTCCGGATCGGGCGAGCATGCGCCGCAATCGAACCCACCGGGACCCGGACCGCGCGGCCACGGTACTGGCGACCCTGGCCTGCGGCCAGTTCCTGATGATCCTGGACAGCTCGGTCATGAACGTCTCGATGGCGGCGGTCTCGGCGGATCTGGACACCCCGGTCTCCGGAATCCAGACCGCCATCACGCTCTACACGCTGGTCATGGCAAGTTTGATGATCACCGGCGGCCGGGTGGGCGCGATGCTGGGGCGGCGGCGGGCCTTCGGGATCGGGCTGGTGGTCTACGGATCGGGTTCGCTGACCACCTCGCTCGCCCCGAATCTGACCGTGCTGCTGATCGGCTGGTCGCTGCTCGAGGGTCTGGGCGCGACGCTGATCATGCCCGCCATCGTCGCGCTGGTCTCGGCGAACTTCGCGCCCGCGCGGCGCACCGCCGCCTACGGGCTGATCGCCGCGGCCGGCGCCATCGCGGTGGCGGTGGGCCCGCTGCTCGGCGGCGCGGTGACCACCTCCTTCTCCTGGCGGTACGTGTTCGCGGGCGAGGTCGTGGTGGTGCTGGGAATCCTGTTGCTGTTGCGCCGGATTCACGACACCGAGGCCGATGCCGGTCGCCTGGACGTGATCGGTTCGCTGCTGTCGGTGACGGGTCTGAGCGCGGCGGTGTTCGGGGTGCTGCAATCCAGTGCCTGGGGCTGGGTCCAGCCGCGCCCGGGGGCTCCGCGCTGGGCGGGGCTCTCGCCGACCATCTGGCTGATTCTGTCCGGAATCGCGGTGCTGTACGGCTTCTTCCGCTGGCAGACCCACCTCACCGAAACCGGCGGCGAACCGCTGATCGATCCGGATCTGCTGCGCGACCGGCAATTGAGCGGCGGACTGGGATTGTTCTTCGCGCAGTACTTCGTGCAGGGCGGCGTGTTCTTCACGGTGCCGCTGTTTCTCTCGGTGCTGCTCGAACTCACCGCGCTGGGCACCGGGGTGCGGATCCTGCCGCTGTCGGTGGCCCTGGTGCTGGCGGCGGTGGGGATCCCCAAGCTGGCCCCGCGCGCCGCGCCGCGCACGGTGGTGCGGCTGGGTCTCGCCAGCGTCATCGTCGGAATCCTCGTGCTGATGGGCGGGCTGAGCCCGGGCGCCGATGCCGGAATCGTCATGATTCCCATGATTTTTCTGGGCCTCGGGCTCGGCGCGCTGTCCTCGCAGCTGGGCTCGGTCACCACCGCCGCGGTGCCCGATTCCCGGGCCTCGGAGGTGGGCGGGCTGCAGAACACCGCGACCTGCCTGGGCACCTCGCTGGGCACCGCTCTGGTCGGATCGGTCCTGATCGCGGCGCTCCCCGAGCCCGCCGACACCGCCGCCCAGTACGCGGCGCTGCGCGTATCGCTGGCCGTCACCGTGCTCTTCGCGCTCGCCGCCCTGTTCGCCACCGACCGGATTCCGCGCGCGCCCATCGGCGTCGCGCGTCCGGCGGCACTGACGGGTAACCGGGAATGACCCCGCGGCACGGCCTGCGTCGCGCGCGGGCGCCCCCGCTCCGGTTCAGCGCGAGCCGGGATCCTGGCCGGGCCGGTCGGTCCTTCCCAACTGCTGCCTCCGCAGCCGCACCGAGGCGGTCAGCACACGCAGCGCCAGCCCGATCAGGATCAGGTTCGCCACCATCTGAACGAGCACGAACGCGCGGGTGAGCTGAGCGGTCGCCACAATATCGCCGAAGCCGACCGTGGTGAACACGGTGACACAGAAATACAGCGAATCCAGCCGGGTGC
>NZ_BJWY01000081.1 GCF_007990715.1 Nocardia seriolae NBRC 15557
CGACACTAGCGGCTGACCGCCACCCAGCCCTCGCAGGTGTACCTGCGCAGCCAGCACGGTGCGCTGAACGCGGACGAGCCGAACACCTTCGGGGCCGCGCTGCGCGGTGTCCCGGGTGTCGGCGAGGTGGGCCCGCAGCCCGCGCTCTCGGCCGACAAGACGGTGGCCGAATACCAAGTGACGCTTGCCGACAAGCCGGAATCCGACGCGGCCCTCGAGACCGTGAAGGGTCCGCTGCGCGACACCGCGCACGCGGCGGCCCCGATCGGCACCTCGGCCGTGGTGGGCGGCATGACATCGGTGTTCGTCGACTTCCAGCACGCCATGAACCGTGACTACACGGTGGTGTTCCCGGTCGCGGGCATTCTCATCATGATCGTGCTGGCGCTGTTGCTGCGCAGTCTGGTCGCGCCCTGGTACCTGATGGCCTCGGTGTTCCTCGGCTTCGCCGCGACACTCGGCTCGGCGGTGCTGGTTTTCCAGCACGCGCAAGGGAATTCGGGTCTGATCTTCACGCTCCCGTTGATCATGTATCTGTTCGTGGTCGCGCTCGGCACCGACTACAACATCCTCATGGTCGCCCGCTTGCGGGAGGAGGCGCGCGAGGGGCGCGATCCGCATCGCGCCGCGGCCCTGGCGCTGCGGCACACGGGTCCGACGGTGGCGGCGGCCGGTGTCATCCTGGCGGGCACCTTCGCCTCGATGATGTTGGCGGGCAACACCGTTCTGACCTCGATGGGTTTCGCCATCTCGGTCGGCATCGCCATCGCGGCCTTCGTCATGGCGATGTTCTTCACCCCCGCGGTGACCGCCCTGATCGGCCGCCGCGCCTGGTGGCCCGGCCACGGCGGCGACGCCGATCGGCAGCCGCCGGATCGGAATTCGGAATGGGCGTCCGCCGACGTGATGAGTGACGCCGCGAAACGCTGAAGTTTCGAATGTGTTTCCGAATAGGTTGGCCCACTTCTCCTTTCGAGAAGTGGGCCGATCTTGTTGTTACGGTATTCGACATGGTCCCGGTGGCAGCGGGATCTGAACGAGGGGATATCGAAATGACGAAATCGATTCACAATGTTCGGGAGGAGCCCGATACCGGTGGCGATCGGTATACCGAGGGTTTCCAGGTCTTCGAACAGTGGCAATTGCAGCGGTACCGCAACGAGAGTCATCTCTCGCATCCGATGCGGAGTCTGCGGCTGGGCTGGCGTTATCTGACGCTGGAACACTATTTCGGTGCGGTGCCGCCGCTGCGACTGTGGTGGCGCTCCCGTTTCGGCGGGCAGCGCGCCCTCCCGGATTTCACCTGTGTGGGCGCGCTGAAGAGCGGAACCACCGATCTGGCCGCCTATCTCATGCAGCACCCGAGCATTGTCGCGCCGCTGACGAAGGAGATCGGGCACGGCGTCCCGGCCGCGTGGGGGCCGTATCTGCCGACCGAGAAGGAGAAGTCGGAGGTGGCGGCGCGCACCGGCCGGGCGCTGGTCGGGCATTTCGATCCGCTGCTGCACGATCTGCCGCTCATCGACAATCTGCACGAGTCCAGCCCGGAGGCTAAGGTCGTTCTGGTGCTGCGGGATCCGGCGCAGCGGGCGTATTCGCATTACAAGTGGGATCTGTTTCTCAGCGGCGAGAACGGCTTGCGCGCAATGCGATACGGCGAGAGCTTCGCCGAGTACGTCGCGCTGGCGCTGGACGCCTTTCCCGGACCGCTACCGCCGACCATGTTGCCGACCATGCCCATGCTGGCCGCGGGCATCTATGTGAATTCGGCGCGGCGCTGGCTCGACACCTACGGTCGCGGGAATGTCCATGTGGTCGCGGCGGAGGACTTCTTCGCCGATGTCACCAAGACGGTGTGCGGCATCCACGAGTTCCTGGGCCTGCCCGCGATCCCGCCGCGGCCGCACGCGGCGGTGCTCAATCGCAATCCGCTCGAGTTCCCGCCCGCGGAGGCCGAGTCGATGGCGCGGCTGCGCCAGTTCTACCGGCCGCACAATGAGCTGCTGTTCGAGTTGCTGGAGCGTGATCTGGGCTGGAACAACCCGGTCTGATCGCCCGGGACTGCTCCCGGGAAGGGCTCCGACCTGCCCGGGAGCAGTTCTGACCGAAACATGTTTCAGTATTTTCCCAAAAGTGCCACGCGGTGAACTGGACAAGCGATACAGTTCGCCCGGACCGCAACGCAGCAGCGGTCCGGCACCGAGGAGTACAACGAAAATGACTGTGTCCGTGCATGAACGGATCGCCCGGCGCGCCGGTGTGGGCGCGACCGCCCTGGGCGCACTGACCTGTGCGGTGGCCATCACCGCCGGCACCGCTTCGGCGGTCCCCACCGGCTTGTCGGTCAATGCCCGCAATGTCTACATGGGTTGCGTCTACCAGGTCACCGCCAGCTACGACAGCTGGATTCAGGCCTGGTTCTACGACAACGGCCTGGTCATCGGCGGCAGTCCGATCACCCCGAGCAATGGCAAGGCGACCATTCAGTGGACCCCGCACAGCGCGGGCACCCACACCCTGTCGACCCTGCAGGGCACGGCCTGGGAACTGAAGGTCAATGTCCTCGAGCCCACTCTGACCGGCAGTGCCACCTGTGGCGCGGGTCCGCTGGGCTTCCTGGGTTCCTGACCGCCGGGTTCCTCCGAGACTCGGTTCGGTGCGGCCCGGCCCGCCGAACCGTCCCGGGCCGGCTGACCATAATCCTCTGTTCCCAGGTCAGCCGGCCCCCCTTTTCCGCCGAAGTCGGCGTACGGATTTCGAAGTCAGTGCACGGTCACGTGCCAGACGACGGCCGCGGCCAGCGCGCCCGCTCCGTTCACCGCCCAATGCAGTGCGATGGGCGCGAGCAGGCTGCCGCTGCGCCGGCGCAGCCAGGTGAAGACCACGCCCGCCCCGGCGGTCGCGATGACGGCCAGCCCGATGCCGAGGATCTGTCCGGCCGGTCCGCTCCCGAGGAATCCGGTCAGCCCCTTGTTGCCGCTGGTCAGACCCAGCGACGAGGCGATGTGCCAGAGCCCGAAAAGCATTGACCCGGCCGCGAATACGCCCCGCGCCCCGGCCACCCGGTCCAGGGTGCCGTGCAGGACGCCGCGGAAGGCGAGCTCCTCGGGGATGGCGGTCTGCAATGGGATCACCACCATGGAGGCGATGAGCGCCCCGGAGATGGCGGCATAGCGGTCGTTCAGGAAGAACGGCCGGGTGATGGGCAGCGCCGCCCCGATGACCACCGCCGCCAGCACCACGCCCACCGCGGCCAGCGCCCACAGCGATCCGCGCCGCCACTGCCGCGGCGAGAGTCCCAGTTCCGCCCAGCCCAGTCCGCGGCGGCGAACCAGCGCGACGAGCACCACGGCGGCTATCGGCACCGAGAGGATGCTGGCCCACCTGTTGGTGAAGTGCGCGATGAGGTTCGTGCCGGTGAGGACGACGACAACGACCGCGACATCCACGTAGGCGTGCAGCTTGTGACCGGGGGGAGTGGGCGGATCATCGAGCACCGCGACCGCACCGTTATCGTATCGAGACATCCTGGCCAGTGTACGAGCGAATTCTTGGAATCCGCTTCGAATGTGGTTAATCCCGCTGTGCGGCCGGGCGGTCGCCGTGCGCCCAGCCCTCGGGATCGTTCCAGGCGTGCAGCGTGCGCGCGGTCTGGAACCGGCGTGGTTCCCGGGTGATCGGGTCGGTGAATTCCAGGGCCGAGGCCAGCAGTTGCAGCGGGCGCGTGTAGTCGTCGACCGGTTTGTCGGTGAGCTCGGGATAGAAGTCGTCGCCCAGGATCGGGATGCCGAGGCCGTTCAGGTGCAGCCGGATCTGGTGGGTGCGTCCGGTCCGGGGCCGCAGCCGATAGCGCCCCAATCCGTTCCGGTGCTCGAGCAGTTCGACGAAGGTCTCGGCATTGGGTTCGCCGTCGGTCTCGTAGGCCCGCAGCACCTGCCGTTCCTTGACGATCCGGCTGAGCACCGTGCGCGGCAGCTCGAGTTCGGGGTCGAAGCGGGCGATGGCCTCGTATTCCTTGTGCACCAGCCGGTTGTGGAACATGGTCTGATACGCCCCGCACCGGGCCGGATTCACGATGAACAGCACCAGCCCGGCGGTGACCCGGTCCAGCCGATGCGCCGGGACCAGGTCCGGCAGGTCGAGTTCGCGGCGCAGTTTCACCAGGGCGGTCTGCAGAATGTGCTGCCCGCGCGGAATGGTCGACAGGAAGTGCGGTTTGTCCGCCACCAGAATGTCGTCGTCGCGGTGGATGATGCCGATGGGGAAGGGCACCTCGGTCTCGTCGGGCAGGTCCCGGTGGAACCACACCGCGCCGCCGGGCGCGTACGGGGTGTCGAGGGCGATGGGCCCGGACAGATCGACAAGGCCGCCCTCGCGCAGCAACTCGTCGATACGTTCGGGGCGAACGCGCGGCAATCGCTCGACGAGGTGGTCGCGGATGGTCGCCCAGTCGCCCTCCTCGGGCAGTCGCAACCGGGCCGGATCCAGTCCGTGCCGCTTGGGTAGCGGGGGCTGCTGACGGCGTCTCACTCGCCAAACCCTACGGTGCCGCGCTGACCCGTCGGTATGGCCGCCAAGCAAAAGTTAGCCTAACCTATCTTCTCGCCGGTGCTCGTGGGAGCGCCGGGCGGACGAAGGTGGGAGGCGGACTGATGACGGTCGAGTCACCGCCCGCGGTCGAGGCGAACGCCATCGACCCGGGCCCGGCGGCAGCCGACGGGGGAGGGCCGGACGCGCGGGCCGATTCGAAGGCCGAGGCGAAGGCTCGTCGGCAACGAGAAGCCGCTGCGCGCAAGGAGATCCTGGCTCCGGTCGGCGGTGCGCTGACGATCGCCGGGCTGATCACGGCGGTGGCCGCGCTGTGCTCGGTGCTGCCGTTCCTGCTCATCGTGTCGGCCTGCCGTGAGCTGCTGCGGGATTCGCCCGACACCGACCGGGTGTGGCGGCTGCTGCTTATCGCCGTGCTGGTCCTGGTGGCCCGCGCGGTTCTCCAGGCGACCGCGCTGACCTGGTCGCACGCGGTGGACGCCCGCTATCAGCTGAGCCTGCGCCGACTGCTCGCCGACAAGCTGACCCGGGTGCCGCTGGGCTGGTTCGGGGCGCGCAGTTCATCGGAGGTGAAGAAGTACCTCCAGGACGATGTGGAGGCGCTGCACTATCTGGTGGCGCACGCCCGGCTGGACTTCATCGGCTCGGTGACCGTCCCCCTGGTGACGCTGGTCTATCTGGCCACGGTGGACTGGCGGTTGACGCTGGTGCTGCTGCTCCCGCTGGTGATCTACGCGTTGTGCATGCGCGCCATGCTGGATGAGCCCGGCCGCGAACGGCTTTCGGCCTACAACGCGGCCGAGCAGCGCACCCGCGCGGCCACCGTCGAATTCGTGGACGGCATTCAGGTGGTGCGGGCCTTCGGCCGGGCGGGCAAGGCGCACAGCGAGTTCCGTGACGCGGTCGAGGAGCAGACCGAGCGGCTGCGCCGGATGAAGATGCCGGTCATGACCGTGCAGTCGATCTCGGACACCGTGGTCGCGCCGGTGTTCGTCATGCTGCTGATCGTGGTCGCGGGTCTCGCGGGCGTCGGCCTGGATTGGCTGGAGCCGCTGGACCTGTTGCCGTTCCTGCTGGTCGGGCTCGGCCTGGGCAGTTCCCTGCTGGGGCTGGGCTACGGCGCGCAGGCGCTGCGCACGGCCGGTGATGCCGCACTGCGGCTGCACGAGTTGCAGCAGACCGCGGAATTGGCCTCCGGCTCCGGCGAATCCGAGCCGGTCGAGGCTCCGGCGGGCCTGATCCGCTTCGAGGACGTGAGCTTCGGATACCGCGCCGACCACAAGGTGCTGCGCGGGCTCGACCTCGAACTGGCCCCCGGCACCATGACGGCCCTGGTGGGCCCGAGCGGGTCCGGCAAGTCGACGCTGGCCAAACTGCTGCCCCGCTTCTACGACGTGGACTCGGGCCGGATCACCATCGGCGGCCGCGATATTCGAGACATTCCCAGCGACGAGCTGTATCGCACCGTCGGTTTCGTCTTCCAGGACGTCCGCCTGATCCGCGGCACCATTGCCGACAACCTGCGCCTGGCCCGGCCCGACGCGGCTGCCGCCGACCTCGAGCGCGCGGCCCGCGCCGCCCGCATCCACGAGCGCATCCTGGCCCTGCCGCGCGGCTACGACTCCGAGATCGGTGTCGACGCCATCCTCTCCGGCGGTGAGGCGCAACGTCTTTCGATCGCCCGCACCCTGCTCGCCGACACTCCGGTCCTGGTGCTGGACGAGGCCACCGCCTTCGCCGACCCGGAATCCGAGGCCGCCGTCCAGGACGCCCTGGCCGAACTGGTGGCCGGGCGCACCGTCCTGGTGATCGCCCACCGCCTGCACACCATCACCGCCGTGGACCGAATCCTGGTGCTGGAGAACGGAACACTGGTCGAACAGGGCGACCACGCCACCCTGCACACCGCAGGCGGCCTGTACCAGCGCCTGTGGGAGATCAATGCCGCGGCGTTGAACTCGATCGCGGACGCGGAGGGCGGCGCGGACGATCGACTCGGAGCGGTTGCCGCAGGGGTGGCAACCGAGGCGGGCAAGGAGGAAAGCCGATGATTCGCAAGGTGCTGGGCCTGGTCCCGGCCGAATATGCCAGGCTGACACCGCGATTGCTGCTGTCCATCGTGTGCCAGGCGCTGGCACAGGCCGTGGCCTATGTGCTGCTGGTGCCGGTATTGCAGGCCCTGTTCGACGACGATCTCGACCGCGCCTGGTGGTGGACGCTGTGGCTGGTGCTGGCGGTGGCGGCCGTCGTGGTGTTCGGGTACCTGCAATCGGTGCTCGGGCTGCGCATCGGCGTCGGCATGCAGCACGGGTTGCAGACGCGGCTCGGGGATCAGCTGAATGCCTTGCCGCTGGGCTGGTTCGACGATCGGCACGCGGGTGAGCTCTCGCGCGTCGTGGTGGAGAACGTGCGCGAGGTGCAGGGTCTGATCGCCTACCTGCTGGCGAAAATGCTGACCGGCGTGCTGGTTCCGCTCGGCGTCGCCGTCGGCATGCTCTTCGTCGACTGGCGCATCTCGCTGGCCATGCTGGTGGCCGCCCCGGCGCTGTTCGCGGTGAACCTGTGGGCCAACCGCTCCTATGCCGGTGCGGACGAGCGCATGCACGAGGCCGCCGCGGAGGCCAATGCCCGGGTGCTGGAATTCGCTCAGGCCCAACCGGTGCTGCGTTCCCTCGGTGCGGTCGGCGCGGGCAATCGCGCCCTGGACGCGGCCCTGGCGCGGCAGCGCAAGGCGGCCTCGGGCCTGCTGGTCGCGGCCGTGCCGGGACTCATCGTCTTCTCGCTGGTGGTGCAGGCGATCTTCCTGGTGCTGGTCTACCTGGTGGTGGGCCGGGCCACCGACGGCGCCATCTCGGCCGCCGCGGCCATCGCGCTCATCGCGGTGAGCTCCCGCTTCATCGAACCGCTGACCCAGGCCGCGCAGCTGGGCGGTGCGCTGCGGACCGCCGCCGCGGCCGCCGACCGGGTGACCGCGCTGCTGTCGGAACCGGCGCTGCCCCAGCCCGATTCACCCGTGCGGCCCGGTGCGGCGCGGATCGAGTTCGACGGCGTGAGCTTCGGTTACGGCCCCGGCAAGCCGGTGCTGAGCGATGTCACGTTCACCGCCGAGCCCGGCACGACCACCGCCATCGTCGGCCCCAGCGGCGCGGGCAAATCCACGCTGCTGCGGCTGGCCGCCCGCTTCCACGACGCCGATTCCGGTCGCGTCGCGGTCGGCGGCCACGACGTGCGCGACCAGCCGTCGGAGACGCTGCTGAACCAGCTGGCGCTGGTCTTCCAGAACGTCTATCTCTTCGATCGCTCTGTGCTGGAGAACATTCGGGCGGGCCGCCCCGACGCCTCCGATCAGGAAGTGCTGCGCGCCGGAGCGGTTGCCCGGGTGGACGAGATCGCACAGCGCCTGCCCGACGGCTGGCAGACCACGGTCGGTGAGGGCGGCTCGGCCCTGTCCGGCGGTGAGCGCCAGCGGGTTTCGATCGCCCGCGCCCTGGTCAAGGACGCCCCGATCGTCCTGCTCGACGAGGCCACCAGCGCGCTGGATCCGCACAACGAGGCGGTGGTGGTGCGCGGTGTGCACGAACTCACACGCGGCAGAACGGTTCTCGTGGTGGCGCACCGCCTGGCGACCATCGCGCACGCCGACCAGATCCTGTTCATGGACGGTGGCCGCATCGTGGAACGCGGCACGCATGCCGAACTGCTCGCCCTGGACGGCCGCTACGCCGCCTTCTGGAACGAGCGCACCCGGGCCTCGGGCTGGCGGCTGGCCTCCGCGGCGGTCTGAACCGGTACGCGAAACCCGGGCATCCGATCGGATGCCCGGGATTCGCTGCTATCTCTGAATTTGGCCTGCGGGGCGGTGTTTCAGAGGCTGCAGGGCACCATGGCAATGCTCGCGACGGTGCACTCGGAGTCGCGGGTCAGCTTCCAGGTGCCGTCGATCTCACGCCAGGTGAGGGTCCAGTTCCACGGATCGAAGCCGTCGATGGAGGTCTGCAGACCGGCGGTGAGGGTGTCGCCGGAGACGTTCACCGGTCCCAGCACCGACCATTTGAAGCTCGGCGGGGCGGCGGCGATGACGGTGCCGACCTGGTCGATGAGCGGCAGCCCGGCCTCGCCGGCCTCCAGCTCGTTGGCGCGCGCGGAGCGCGAGGCACCGGTGTTAAGAATCAGCGCGAGCTTCGACTGCAGGTCTCCCACACCGGGATTCGCGGCCTTGATCGGTGCGACGACCGGCAGCGCGGAGGCCGGGGAGATGGTGGCGGCGGAGCCGCCGAGGACGGCGGTCAGGGCGACCGCGGCGGCCGCGATCCGGCGCATGGACTTGTTCATTCGAATTTCCAATCGTTTTCGGTCAGGTGTCCGATCCACGGGCTTGCGCTGGAACCGGGACCCAACCAATATAAGGTAAGCCTATGCAAACATAAGACCCTACGGTTTGGAAGTGCGTCACCCGATCCCGTTCCCGGATCGGCCTTTTCGCCCGGTCCGCCGTCAGGGTAGCTGCGAAGTGGCTGCCATCACATTGTCGGGAGAGCAGGAGCATCTGTGGACACACTTCTCGTGGTCGGAGCCGGCCCCAAGGCCATGGCCGTGGCCGCCAAGGCGCACGTGCTGCGGGAACTCGGCCTGCCCGCGCCGCGCGTGGTGATCGTCGAATCCCATGCGGTGGGCGGCAACTGGCTGCCCAGCGGCGGCTGGACCGACGGCCGCCACCGCCTGGGCACCAGCCCGGAGAAGGATGTCGGCTTCCCGTACCACTCCAACTGGGCGCGCGGGCGCAATCGCGAGATCGACGCGGCCATGCGGGCCTTCAGCTGGACCGCCTACCTGGTCGAGCACGGCACCTACGCCGAGTGGGTCGACCGTGGCCGCCCCAGCCCGCAGCACGCCAGCTGGGCGGATTATCTGCAGTGGGTCGCGCGCCGCACCGGCGTCGAGGTCGTGATGGGTACGGTCCGAACGATTTCCGCGGCGGCCGACGGCTGGCTGGTCACCGTGGCCGACGCCGACGGCGCGCTGAGCACCCTCGACGCCGACCGGCTGATGATCACCGGTCCGGGCAACAGCCGCCGCGCGCTGGCCGAGCACCCGCGGGTGCTGAGCATCGCCGAGTTCTGGGATCTGGCCGCCAAGCGTCAGCTACCGGTGTCCTCGCGGGCCGCGGTGATCGGCGGCGGTGAGACGGCGGGTTCGGCCATGGACGAGCTGGTCCGCCACGATGTGCTGACCGTCTCGGTGATCTCGCCCAAGGCCACCATCTACACCCGCGGCGAAAGTTATTTCGAGAACTCGCTGTTCAGCGATCCGGTGAAGTGGCCCGCGCTGAGCATGGCCGAACGCCGGGACGTCATCCGCCGCACCGATCGCGGCGTGTTCTCGGTGCGCGTGCAGGAGCGCCTGCTCGCCGACAGCCGCGTGCACCATCTGCAGGGCCGCGTGGTCCGGGTGGCCGCGCGCGACGAGGCGGTGGCGCTGACCCTGCGCAACGAGACCCGGACCGACCAGCTGCACACCTTCGATCTGGTGGTGGACGCCACCGGCGGTGAATCGCTGTGGTTCCTGGACCTTTTCGACACCGATGCCGCGGACCTGCTGGAACTGGCGGTCGGCGGGCCGGTGGATCAGGCGCGGCTGGAGGCCGCCATCGGCTACGACCTGGCCGTCACCGGTCTCGAGGCCACGCTCTACCTGCCGAATCTGGCGGCCCTGGCCCAGGGCCCGGGCTTCCCCAATCTGAGCTGCCTGGGCGAACTTTCGGACCGGGTGCTGGCCCGCGCGCCCGAAAACCGGCGCCGACCGGCCGGGGTGGGTGCGGCCACCAATCGGATTGAGAAATAGGTTAGGCTTAGCTTACTTCGAGCAAAGATGAGGTTCGGTTCAATGCGCATCGTCTCGTTCGGCTTCCAGACCTGGGGCCGGAAAACCCTGCAGGCCCTGATCGATTCGCGCCACGAGGTGGTGCTGGCGGTCACCCACCCGGCCGCGGAGTCCACCTACAAGGCCATGTGGTCGGATTCGGTCGAGGAGCTGGCCCGCGAGCACGGGATTCCGGTGCACCTCACCGAGCGCGCCGACGCGGAGACCATCGACCTGGTCAAGCGGGCCGAGCCGGACGTGATCGTGGTGAACAGCTGGTACACCTGGATGCCCGAGGAGCTGTACAACCTGCCCCCGCACGGCACCCTCAACCTGCACGATTCGCTGCTGCCCGAGTTCACCGGCTTCTCCCCGGTGCTGTGGGCGCTCATCAGCGGCGCGGCCGAGACCGGGCTGACCGTGCACCGCATGGACGAGAACCTCGACACCGGCGACATCCTGGTGCGGAAGCGACTGCCCATCGGTCCCGACGTCACCGGCACCGAATTGGTGCTGGCCGGAATGGAACTCATCCCCGACGCGGTGAACGAGGCGCTGGACGCCGTCGAGTCCGGCACCGCCGTGTGGCGTGCGCAGGACCCGGCCGAGCGCACCTACTTCCACAAGCGCGCCGATCGCGACAGCCGCGTCGACTGGTCCTGGCCCGCGGTGGATCTGGAGCGTTTCGTGCGCGCCCTGTCCGCGCCGTACCCGCCCGCCTTCACGTTCTACCGCGGCGAGCGCATCGAGCTGCTCGCCGCCCGGGTCGCGGAATTCAATTGCGGCGGAACGCCCGGACGGGTCGTGGTGCTCGACGGCGGCGCGGCCGTGGTCTGCGGTCCGGAGGCGTTCCGCGGCGGCAATCGGGCCCTGGTCGTCACCCGGGTCCGCACGGCCGACGGGCAGGAACACGCGGCCGCCGAATTCTTCGCCCGCGGCGGCTATCTCACCGATTCGGCGGAGTAGGAGCTTCACGTCATGGCAGCACAGCTCGGCTGGGTCCGGCAATTCCACAAACCCGCGGCGGCGGGCCTTCCGCCGCTGCTGATCTGCCCCCACGCGGGTGCGGGCGCGTCCAGTTACCGGGCGTTCTCGAAGATCTTCAGCGACCGGTTCGACGTCGTGGTGTTCCAGTATCCGGGCCGTCAGGACCGGGCGCGGGAGGCGGCGCTCACCACGCTGGCCGATATCGCGGCGGGCGCTTTCGCGGATTATGTTGCCTCCGAGCATGATCGCGGGCTGCCGCTGACCGTGTTCGGGCACAGCATGGGCGCGATGGTGGCCTTCGAGCTGGTGCGGGCCGCCGAGGCCGCGGGCCGCGAGGTGCGGCTGCTGGCCCCGTCGGCGGCGGTGTCGCCGGGCCGGGCCGCCGAGCTGCCGCCGCATCCCACCGAGGACGAGCAGATCCTCGATCATCTGGGCCGCCTGGACGGCACCGGCGCGGACGTGCTGGGCAGCCGCGAGGTCATGCGCATGGCGCTGCCGGTGGTGAAGGCCGACTACCGGGCCTTCGACGCTTACTCGTGCGCGCCGGATATCAAGGTACAGGCCAGGATTCAGGTGCTCGGCGGTGCGGAGGACCCGTTCGTCACCCCGCGCGACCTCTATGGCTGGGCGAACCACAGTGCGCAGGAGATCGACGTGACCGTCTTCGACGGCGGGCACTTCTATCTCAACGAGCACACCGAGGGCATCGCCGAACTGCTGGTGCCGACCCTGAATTCGGTCGGGTGAGCGGCGTGGCGGATCCCATCGTGATCGCGGGCATGGCGATCGAGGCGCCGGGCGGCGTGGAGACGCTGCCCGCCTACTGGTCGGCGCTCTCGCAGGGCCGCGAGCTCATCGGCGCGTTTCCCCGTGACCGGGAATGGCCGGTGGAACAGCTGCTCTCGCTGCACGCCGTCGACGGCTGGAGTCGGGTGCCGGACGCCGGTGGATTCCTGGACGGGGCAACGGAATTCGATCCGATGTTCTTCGGGATCACGCCGCGCGAGGCCGTCTCCATGGATCCGCAGCAGCGGGTCGGCATGCGGGTGGCCTGGCGGGCGCTGGAGAACGCGGGCATCAACCCGGGGTCCCTCGACGGTGCCGAGGTGGGCTGCTTCATGGGCGCGTCCATCAACGAGTACGGTCCGGTCTCCGCGGCGGTCACCGACTACAGCGGCTACCGGGTGACCGGTACCGCGCTGGGCGCGGTGGCCGGGCGCATCTCGCACGGCCTCGGGCTGATCGGGCCGTCGATGAGCGTGGACACCGCCTGCGCGTCCTCGATCACCGCATTGCATCTGGCCGCCAACGCGATTCGCAATGACGAATGCGAGTGGGCGCTGGCCGGTGGCGTCTGCGTGATGGGCTCACCCGCCGCGTTCTACGAATTCTCCAAGAACAATGCCCTGGCCGCCGACGGCCACCTGCGGGCCTACGCCGCCGACGCCACCGGCACCCTGTGGGGCGAGGGTGCGGGTGTCGTTGTGCTGGAACGGGAATCGCGGGCGCGGGTCCTGGGCCATCACGTCTACGCGCGGGTGCTGGGCACCCGGGTCAACCACAATGGCAAGGGCGCGCCCCTGGCCGTGCCGAGTTCGACCGCGCAGCAGCGGCTCATCGCCAAGACGCTCGAGGCCGCCGGTATCGGACCCGACGCCGTCGGACTCATCGAAGGCCACGGCACCGGCACCCCGGTCGGAGATCCACTCGAATTGACCGCTCTCGCAAACGCTTACGGTGCGCCCGAGCGGGTGACTGGGCCGCTGCTGGGCTCGGTGAAATCCAATATCGGTCACACCCAGGCGGCCTCGGGCATGCTGGGCCTGATCAAGGTGCTGCTGTGCGGACGGTACGGGCAGATCGCCCCGACCCTGTTCGCCGACAATCCCACCGACAAGGTCGACTGGGATGCCACCAGCCTGCGGCTGGCCACCGAACTCACCCCGTGGGAGCCGCTCGACGGCGTCCGCTACGGGGCCGTCTCGTCATTCGGCGTGGCGGGCACCAATGCGCACGCGGTGCTCGCCATGCCCGTCGTGCATGAGCCCGTCCTGGAGGATCTCCATGTCTGAATACCGGCTCCCCGACGGCACCATTCCGGTACTGCTGTCCTCGGAAACCCCCGGCGGGCTGCGCGCCGAGGCCGCCCAGCTGGCCCGCTACCTGGCCGATCGCCCCGAAGTGACGCCGAATCGGGTGGCGGACATGCTGTTCCGCACCCGCACCGCCCGCCGCCGCCGGGCGCTGGCCATGGTGTCCGGCCGCGACGAGCTGCTGTCGGCGCTCGACGCGATCGCCGCCGACGCCGAGCATCCCGCCGTGGTGAGCGGCCTGGGTGCGGCCACCGCGCGCCGGGTCGGCTTCGTCTTCCCGGGCCAGGGCAGTCAGCGGCCCGGCATGGGCAAGCTGTACTACGGGCTCTCCCGGGCGTATCGGGACGAGGTCGACGCCTGCGCCGAACTGCACCGCGAGTACTACGGCCACGCGCAGCCGCTGCACTACCTGCTCGGCGAGGAAGGCCGCTTCGAGAACACGGTGTGGGAAGTCCAGCCCGCGTTGATGTTCCACATGACCGGCCTGGCCGCCATGTGGCGCGCGGCCGGTGTCGAGCCCGCGGCGGCCATCGGCCACAGCCAGGGTGAACTGGCCGCAGGCTGGGTGGCGCGGGTGATGACGCGCCGCGATGCCGTCATGGCGGTGACCCAGCGCGCGCGGCTGGTGGAACGCATTTCCCCGCGCGGCTATTCGATGGCCGTGCTCGGCATGGATCGCGAAGCCGTGGAGGCCATGCTGGCCCGCCACTCCGGCTGGGCCGAGCTGTCGGTGGTGAATTCGCCGCACATCCTGGCGATTTCGGGCGACCGCGAGACCATCGTCGATCTGGTCGCCGCCGCGCGGGCGCAGGGCCGCTTCGCCAAGGAGATTCAGGTCGCCTACCCAGCCCACACCTCGATCGTGGCCGAGCTGCGCGCCGACTTCGAGGAATTCCTCGGCGACGAGATGAGCACGCCCACCTTCACCGCCGGTGACATCCCGTGCTACGGAGCCACTCTGGGCGCGGAGATCACCCCGGACCTCGAGCACGAGCAGTACTGGTACTGGAACCTGCGCAACCGCGTCCGCTTCGACCGCGCCATCGTGGCCGCCGCCGTCGACGGCATCGACACCTTCGTCGAGGTCGCCGAACACCCGACCCTGCAACTCGCGGTCCAGGAAAACCTCGGCCTCGTCCCCCCGGACCCGGCCCTGCCGTCCCGCGCCTTCCGAGTCCTCGGCACCTCCCTGCGCACCGCCGACTCCCTGCGCGACTTCACCCGCAACCTGGCCACCGTCGCCGTCCACGACCTCGCCTACAACTGGCAGGCCCTGCGCACCGAGGGCACGGTGAGCCTGCCGCTGCGCGATTTCCCCAACACGGTCATGAACCCGCAGCGGCTGTGGGCTTCCTTCGAATCGCCCGCCGGACAGCCGATCCCGGAAACCACCCACCGCCGCCCACACCGCCTGGCGGAGAACTGGATCCGCCTCGACAAGCGCTCCCTGGTCCCCCCGCGCGACCTACTCGTGGTCGACCACACCGGCCGCAACCCCGAACTGGCCGCGGCCATCTGCACCGCCGCCCACAACCACGGCGGTTCGGCACGCGTGATGAGCCAACCGGATGCTGCGGCGGATGGCTTGGTCGACCGGGCCGACTGCGACATTGCCGGTAGTTACGACACCGTCGTCATCCTGCTGCCCGCGCTGCCGGATATCGAAGCCCCGCAGGCACTCGAGCAGGCCGCCGCGTTCTTCGCGGAGCCGTCGTGGCTGCCGGAATTGGCCGGTGTCACCGACTGCTGGCTGGTGACCGTGGGCGGCGAGCAGATCGCTGCGACGGATCCGGTTCCGCACCAGTTCCACGGCGCGGTCACCGCGGGCTACCGCTGCCTGGGGATGGAGTCGCTGGGTGTCGCGTTCCGGCGGGTGGATCTCGCGGTGGGGCAGGCGGATGCGAGTCAGGCGGCGGCGCTGGTGCGCGCGGTGCACGTCAAGAACGAGCCGGAACTCGCCCTGCGCGACGGCGCGGTGTACGCGAAGCGCCTGGAAATCGATGCCGCACAGCCGGGCCCGGCGCGGGACATCGACCTGGAGCACGTCGTGATCATCGGCGGCACCGGAACCCTGGGCATGGAATTCTGCGCCCACTATGCCCGCCGGGGTGCGCGCCGCATAACCCTGCTCAGCCGTTCCGGTGAGACCGATGCGGTGTCCCGTCGACTGCGCCCGATCCGAGTGCTGGGCGACACCGAGATCATCGTCGAATCCTGCGATGTCACCGATGTGGAAGCGGTGCTGGAACTGGCCGCGCGGCAGCAGGTTCCGGCCACCGTCCTGGTGCACGCCGGTGTCAACTACGTGCGCGCCGAACTCGCGGAGGTCACGCCGGAGAAGTTCCGGGAGATGGCCGGTTCCAAGATCTACGGCACCGAGCACATACTGAGCGCCTGGCCGCGCACCCAGGACTGCAAGGTCGTGCTGTGCTCTTCTGCCGCGGCCACTTTCGGTGGTCGCGGCCAGATCCTCTACGCCACGGTCAATCGGATGCTCGACGTGCTGGCCCGCCGCCTGCGCGCCCAGGGCGTCGACGCCGTTGCCATGCAGTGGGGCCTCTGGGATCTGGAAGGCCCACTGCACGCGGTCGGCACCGGCCCCGTGCAGGCCGCCGGTGTCACCCCGATGCGGGCCGCCGATGCGCTGGAACTCGGATTCACCGAGCACGCGGACCATTCCGGCACGGACAACCGCCTGGTCGCTGCCGCCGACTGGAACGACGTCCGAGCGCTCATGGCCGCCATCGGCCAGGGCCCGCTGCTCGATGACGTCGTGGTTGCCGCCGCGGCCGAAGAGGCCGCTCGCCTGGTGAATTCGAACCTCTCGGCAGTGGCTGCGTCGCCGCCCGGCGAAGCTTCGCGGTCGGGCGGAGAACCCACGGCCGGTGACTCGCAATCGTTTGCGGGCGTTGGGCATTCGCGCACCTTTCCTGCCTCCGTGTCGGGGCAGGTCGGCTCGGCACTGGATCCCGCTACGCCGGGCCGAGGCCCCGTGAATCTGGCGGAGCAGGTGCGCAGGCAGCTGGGGAAGGTGATGGGCGCGGACACCGACGGCCTCGATACTTCCGTGCCGCTGGTGGCCCTCGGCTTGGATTCGTTGCAGGCCTTGGACTTCCGCAAGCGGGTGCAGGTGGAGCTGGATCGGGAGTTGCCGGTGGCGGCGATCCTGGGCGGCGCGTCGCTGGACGACGTCGTCCGGTTGATGGCCGGCAGCCAGGCGTAAGTCGACATACTTTCAGGAGCGAGACGAGACATGGCGAACGATGCCGAGACCCTGCTGGCGCGGCGTAAGGAACTGCTGCGCAGGCGGATAGCCGAAAGCGGTGTCGCCGCGGCGGCCGCGCCGTCCAGTACCGCGCCGCGCGCGAAGGCGGGGGAGCGGCATCCGCTGTCGGACGGACAGCGGCGCATGTGGTTCCTACAGGCCCGCGATCCGCGCGACACCACGCTCAATATCTGTGTGGCCTACCGGCTCCGCTCCGTCGACCCGCGCTTGGGTGAGCTGGACGGTGAGCGGCTGCACCGCGCGGTGCGCACCGTCGCCGGGCGGCACGACATCCTGCGCACCACGTACGGTCTCGGCGATGACGGTGAGCCGTTCCAGATCGCCCGGACGGATCTCGCTCCCGGCTGGGAGACCCACGATCTGAGTGAACTGCCCGAGGCCAGCCGCGCCCGTCGCCTGGAAGTGCTGGCGCGCAGGGAATTCGGCCGCCCGTTCGACCTGTCATCGCAGTCTCCGCTGCGTCTGAGCCTGGTGCGCCTGGCTCGCGGCGAATTCGCGCTGATCCTGGTCGCGCACCACATCTGCTGGGACGACGACTCCTGGGCCGTGTTCTTCGCCGAGGTCAATGCCGCCTACCGCGACGCCGAACTCGCCCCGCTGGCAGGGCAATTCGTCGATGTCGAGGTCCTCGGCGCGGACGCGGTCACCGACGCGGATCTGGATTTCTGGCGCGAGGCTCTGCGCCCTCTGCCCGAGGCGCTCGAATTGCCGGGCAAGACAGGCGATTCCGGTTCCCGCCAGGCCGAGCGCCGCACCCTCGCCCTCTCCGCCGAGCTGATGCATCGCGTCGACGCCTTCGCCCGTGAGCGCTCGGCCACCCCCTTCATGGTGCTGCTGGCGGCCTACGAGGCCGTCGTGCACCGCTACACCGCGGCCGCCGACTTCCTGGTCTCGGTCCCGGTGACGGTGCGCCGCAATGCCATTGCCGAATCCCTGCTCGGCTACTTCGGCAATACCCTGCTGCTGCGCGCCACCCTGTCCCCGCGCGACAGCTTCGCCGCCCGCACCGACGCCGTCCGCGACACCTGCCTGGCCGCCTTCGCGCACCAGGGCGTCGGCATCGATCGCGTGGTGCGCGAGGCCAATCCGGAACGCCTCGGCGGCAAGGACGGCCTCGATCAGCTGGTGCGTCTGGGCTTCAGCGTCCGCAAGAGCGCCACCGGTTTCGCCCTCGACGGCGTCGAGGCCACCCTGCTCGACCTCGGCAGCACGGTGGCGCAGCTGCCGCTGAGCCTGGCCGTCGTCCTCGAGCCCGCGGGCGCGTACCTGGAGGCCGAATACCAGCTCGACGAACTGGACGGCACGCTGGTCGACCAGCTGCTGGGCCATTACGCGCAACTGCTCGGCGCTGCCCTGGACGAACCCGACCGGCGCATCGCCGATCTGGACATCCTGGGAGCCGATGCCGCGCGCATTCTCGAGCTCTCGCACGGTGCGCTCGTGGCGACCCCGGCGATCACCATGGTGGACCTGTTCCAGGACCGCGTCGCCGCCGCCCCCGAGGCCATGGCCGTGGTCGCCCCCGACACCGGCGTGGAACTCACCTACGCCGACCTGAACCGCCGCGCGAATCGCATGGCGCACTGGCTGATCGGCCAGGGCCTGGGCACCGAGGACCTGGTCGGGCTGCGCCTGTCGAATTCGGTGGAGTTCGTGGTCGGCATGCTGGCCGTGCTCAAATCCGGCGCGGCCTACCTGCCCATCGACCCGGCCTACCCCGACGACCGCATCGACTACCTGATCGAGGATGCCCGCCCGCGCCTGGTGCTGGGCCGCGTCGAACTCGATGCCGCCGAAACCTCGGCCGTCTGCCTGCCCGAGCACGATCCCTCCGACACCGACCGCCGCCGTGCGCTGCGGCCCGGCAACCTGGCCTACGTCATCTACACCTCGGGTTCGACGGGCAAGCCGAAGGGCGTCCCGGTGCCGCACGGCGCGATCGCCGAACACCTGGACGGCTTCGTCGCCGAGTGGGGCATGACCGCCGAGGACCGGCTGCTGCAATCCTCCTCGGTCAGCTTCGACGCCTCGCTGCTCGACATCTTCGTCACCTTCACCGCCGGCGCGCGCCTGGTGATCCCCAAACCCGATGCTTTCCGCGACATTCCGTACGTCGCCGAGATCATCACCCGCTGCGGCGTCACCGTGCTGCACATGGTGCCGTCCATGCTCAGCACCTTCCTGCTGCTGCCGGAGGTGAGCCAGTGGCGGGCGCTGCGCCACGTCCCGGTGGGCGGCGAGGCGCTGCCCGGTGAGGTGGCCGACAAGTTCGCGGGCATCTTCGACGCCGAACTGCGCAACCACTACGGGCCCACCGAGGCCGTGGTGTGCGCGACCCACCAGGATGTGGTGGGGCCGCAGGGCACCCGGATCGTCCCGATCGGCACCCCGAACCGGAATGTGTTCGTGTACCTGCTGGACGAGGCACTGCAGCTGGTTCCCACGGGTGTGGTGGGCGAAATCTACCTGGGCGGCGAGCAATTGGCGCGCGGCTATCTCAACCGGGCGGGCCTGAGCGCGGAACGCTTCGTGGCCGACCCGTTCGGCGGCCGTAGCGGCGTGCCCGGCGGCCGCCTCTACCGCACCGGAGATCTGGCCCGCCGCGATGCCGACGGCGAGATCGAATTCGTGGGCCGCGCCGACGAACAGGTGAAGGTGCGCGGTTTCCGCATCGAACTCGGCGAGATCGAAGCGGTGCTCGGCGGCCACCCGAGCGTCGGCCACTGCGTGGTCATCGCCACCGAGGACCCGGCGGTCGGCGCGATGCTCGCGGCCTACGTGGTGCCCGCGCCCGGCGCGACCGTGGATCCGGAACAGCTGCGCGCGCACGCCGCCGCGACCCTGCCCGAGTACATGGTGCCCGCCGCCGTCGCGGTCATCGACGAGATCCCGCTGACCGTGCACGGCAAGCTGGACAAGCGCGCCCTGCCCGCGCCCACCCGGCGCGCGGCCGCCCGCAACTATCGGGAACCCGCCACCGACACCGAGATCCGACTGGCCGCCCTGTTCGGGCAGCTGTTCGGCCGGGACGGTGCGGGCGCGGACGACTCCTTCTTCGAACTGGGCGGGCACTCGCTGCTGGCCACCCGCCTGATCGTGCTGATCCGCAAGGAATTCGGCGTCGAACTCGACGTGCGGGCCCCGTTCGACACCCCGACCGTGGCGGGCCTGGCCGCGCTCATCGAGACCGCACCGGCCGCCGAGATTCGGTCGGAGACGCCCGGCCTGGCGAAACGGGAACGGCCGGAACGGGTTCCGCTGTCGTTCTCACAGCTGGCCATGTGGTTCCAGCGCAAGCTGGAGGGACCGTCCCCGGTCGGCAATATCCCGTTCGCCATGCGCGTGGACGGTCCGCTCGACATCACCGCCCTGGCCGCCGCGCTCGGCGATGTGGTGGCCCGGCACGAGGCGCTGCGCACCGTCTTCCCCGAGGACGGGGGTGTGCCCTACCAGTCCGTGCTGCCCGCGGGCCCGATCGATGTGCTGGTCACGGTGCTCGACGATCCCGACCGCCTGCCCGCCGAACTGGCCGAGGCCGCCGCATACAACTTCGCGGTGGAATCCGAATTGCTGGTGCGGCCAAAGGTGTTCGTGCTGGATCAGCACTCGCACGCCATCTCGCTGCTGGTGCACCACATGGTCGCCGACCACTGGTCCTTCCGCACCATCCTGGCCGACCTGGCCACCGCCTACCGCAGCCGCATCGACTCCGGCCGCCCGCCGCGCTGGGAACCGCTGGCCCTCGACTACGCCGACTTCGCGCTCTGGCAGCGCGAACTCGTGGCCGACGACCAGGACCGCATCGATTACTGGCGCGACACCCTCACCGGACTGCCCGACGAGATCACCCCCGCCCACGACCACCCCCGCCCGGCCGTGCTCGGCAAGAACGGCAGCATGAGCGCCTTCACCGTCCCCGCGGCCCTGCGGCGACGCCTGAAGTCCCTCGCCGAATCCGCGGGCGCGTCGGAATTCATGCTCTACCAGGCCGCGGTGGTCACCCTCCTGCACAAACTCGGTGCGGGCGTGGACATCCCGCTCGGCACCCCGGTCGCGGGCCGCTCCTACCCGGTCGCCGCCGACCTGGTCGGCTTGCTCGCCAACATGGTGGTCCTGCGCAACGACCTCTCCGGCGACCCGACCCTGCGCACCATCCTGGACCGCTCCCGCACCACCGCCCTGGCCGCCTACGCCAACCAGGACGTCCCCCTCGAACGCGTGGTGGAGGCCGTGAACCCGCCCCGCTCCCGCTCCCGAAACCCGCTGTTCCAGGCCATGATGCACTTCCGCGAGGAAGACTGGTCCGCCACCGGCGCGGGCCTCGGCGAAGCCGAACTATCGGTCCTCCCCATCGAATTCGACATCTCCCTCCTCGACCTGAGCATCAACTTCTTCTCCGCCCCCGACGGCGGCTTCGACGCCAGCGTCATCGTCAACACCGACCTCTACGACCCCACCACCGGAACCCTCCTCGCCCACCGCATGCTGACGGTCCTCACCGCCTTCGCCGAAAGCCCCGACCTTGCCCTGAGCGACCTCGACGTGATGCCCGCCGATGAGCGGGAGTCCTTGCGGCGGTGGGAAACCGGCGCGTCCGACGTGCTGGGCGTACCCGCAGTTCTCGACCGCGCCCGCACCGTGCCCGCCGATCGGTTCGCCATCCACTGCGGGAGCGAATCCCTCACCTACGGGCAGCTTTTCACGCACCTGGCGGGAGCGGCGGCCGTCGCGCCGAGCACCGAACAGGCGAACGTCGCCGGGCTCGCAGCCACGGTGAACGAACTGCTCTCCGATGTCGTGACAGCCACGGCGATTGCGGACCTGCACGCGAACGAGGGCGGGCCCGGCTCCGAACCGGGTGGTGTCCGGCTCGTCGCTGCTCTGTGGGGCAGCACCGAGGCGACCGTCGAACTGCTGTCGGCTCTCGCGGCCGGAGCGACCGCCGTGGTTGCCGACGAGGAGCAGCGACAGGACCCGACCGCGCTGGTGGACCTGATCACCCGACACCGCCCCACCCGCGTGGCAGCCGATCCGGGAACCCTGGCCCGCTTCGTCCACACGGGTGTGTCCATGCTCCCCTCGGTGCGGCACTGGGAGGTGCTCGGAACCGACTGGCCCGCAGCGCTTCCCGATCTGCTACCCGCCCTTTCGTCGGGCTCGACCGCCACCTATGCGTACCTGGTGCCCGGATTCCCGGGAGTGGTGGCGCACGGCCCGCTGACGGGCGCCGCGACCGCCGTACCGGCCCCCGGCGCGCGTGTACTGGTGCTCGACGACAATCAGCGACCGGTACCGCCCGGCGTGGTGGGCACGGTTCACGTCGGCCAGATCTGCACGGCGACATCGGCCGCGGCGACATCGGCCGCCGCGCAGGTGGAGGTTGCGCGATCGGTCCCGGGTGACGTTTCAGCGCCGGACAGGGTCGTAGATCCATTCCGGCCCGGTGAAACGCTATGGCGGACAGGGGACCGGGCGCGCTGGACCGTGCGGGGTGAACTGGAGTTCGCCATCGAGCGAGAGCGCCCCGCCGCGCGCCCCGCCACCACGGCGAGCGCGGCCGAATTCACCGGTGCCGCATGCGACCGGGACACCGAGCCGCGACTGCGGGCCATCCTGGCCGAGCTGCTGGAACTGGAGGTCGATGAGGTCTCCGGTGAGGACAACTTCTTCGCGTTGGGCGGGGACAGTGTGATCTCCATTCAGTGGTCGGTGCGGGCCAACCAGATCGGGTTGCCGATGTCGCCGCAGATGGTGTTCGAGTGCATGACGATCACCGAACTCGCAGAAGCCGTGGACACGGCTGTCGCGTCGGGCGTGACAGCGGCGGATGTCGCTGCGGCGGCGGGTGTTTCGGCATCCGAGATGACCGCCGCGTTCGGCAGTCGGGTACCGGAGGCGCCGGTGCGGGCCGAAGTGGCCGAGCCGGAGGTTGTTCCGGCGGATACCCACAGCCATGCGCCGATGAGCGTGTCCGGTTTGAACCAGGACGCCCTGGCGGCGCTGGGTGCGGCTTGGAAGGGCGCGTTGTGAGAGAGGACCAGTCCGTGGGCGTGGATCGATCGAAGCCCGCCGAGATCGAGGACGTGCTGGCGCTGAGCCCGTTGCAGGAGGGGCTGTTCTCGCTGGCGCGGCTGGCGGGGGACGGCGTCGATCTGTACACGATGCAGTTCGTGATCGATATCGGCGGGCCGCTGGATGTGACGGTGCTGCGGCGGTCGGTCGAGGTGTTGCTGGAGCGGCATCCGAACCTGCGGGCGGCCTTCTGGGATCGGGATCTGCCCAAGCCGGTGCAGATCGTGCCGACCTGGGTGGAGCTGCCGTGGGCCGAGATCGACGCGCGGCCAGAGGAATTCGACGATATCGCCGCGGCGGATCGGGAGCGCGCGTTCGACCTGGGCAAGGGCCCGGCGCTGCGGGTCACCCTGGTGAACCTGCCCGGTGGCCGCCGCCGCATGATCCTCACGACGCACCACATCCTCGTGGACGGCTGGGCGGTCGCGGTGTTCTTCCGTGAGCTCATCGCGGTGTACGAGGCCGGGGGAGTGGCCGCGGCCCTGCCCGCCCCACGCCCCTACCGCGACTACATCGGCTGGCTCGCCGCCCAGGACACCGCCACCGCCGACCGCGCCTGGGCCGACTACCTGCGCCCACTGTCCGGCCCGCTCATGCTGGCCGACGCCGGTGCCGCCGAGATCGGCACGGTCATACCGCAGCGCACCCGCCACTACCTGAACCCCGACGAGACCAAGCGTCTGATCCAGTGGGCGCGCAGCAACGGCCTCACCCTGGGCACGGTCGTCCAATTCGCGTGGGCCGTGGTGCTTTCCCGCCTCACCGACCGCCGCGACCTGGTGTACGGCACCACCATCTCCGGGCGACCCGACTCCCTGCCCGGCGTGGAAACCATGATCGGGTTGTTCATCAACACCGTCCCCGCCCGCGTAATCCTGGACCGCACCACCACGATTCGCGAGCAGTGCCGCACCCTGCAACGCGAACAGGCCGCCATGCGCGACGCCGGCTACCTGAGCCTGTCCGCCATCCAGCGCACCGCCGGCCACGGCCCCCTCTTCGACGTCCTCTTCGTCTTCGAGAACGCTCCCATCGGCGCGGCCACCGACCCCATGGTCACCTGCGACGGCACCCGCTTCCTCCCCGTCGCCATGGAAAGCCTCGTCCACTACCCACTCTCGGTGGTCTCCCACCTCGAGGACAACCGCCTGGTGGTAGCCCTGGAAGCCATCGCCGAAGCCCTACCCCACCTCCCGATCCCCGACCTGGGCGCGCGCATCCTCTCGGCCCTGCGCCAACTCCCCGACCACGCCGACTCCACCCCCGACGCTCTGGACGTCCTGCTGCCAACGGAGCGGGCCGAACTCGGGGCCGTAGCCACCGCCGACCCGGCGGATCATGCTGTGCTGGAGACCATTCCAGTCCAAACAGGATCGGTGCTGGAACTGTTCGTGCGTCAGGCCGAAGCTACGCCGAATGCGTCGGCATTGAGCACCGCGAGTGCCCATTACACCTATCGCGAGCTGCACGAGGCGGCCGGCCGTCTGGCCTCGGCACTCACCGCCCAGGGCGTCGGCCCGGAATCCGTGGTGGGCCTTGCCCTCCCGCGCTCCGCCGACTCGATCATCGCCATCCTGGCCACCCTGTACGCGGGCGCAGCCTATGTGCCCGTGGACATCTCGGCCCCGTCGGCCCGAATCGAATCGATTCTGCGCCAGGCCGACCCGGCGCTCGTCCTGGCCGTCGCCGATACCCTCCCGCTGCTGCGGACCGCCATCGGCGATGCGCAACCGATGCTGGTACTCGACGCTATCGCGACAGTCGAACATGTTGCGGCCCAGCCGGTTTCGCTACCCCGTGCCGTGTGTCCGGACAGTTGCGCCTATCTGATCTTCACATCGGGGTCCACCGGAGAGCCCAAGGGCGTCATGGGCACTCACGCCGCCCTGGCCTCGTACTTCGCCGATCACCGTGACCGTGTCTATCGTCCGGCGCGGGCACGGCTGGGGCGGGCGTTGCGGATCGCGCATGCGTGGTCGTTGAGTTTCGACGCCTCCTGGCAGCCGCTGATCGGGTTGTTCGACGGGCATGCCGTTCACCTTTTCGACGAGACCGAGATGCGGGATGCGCAAGGCTTGGTCGAGGGGGTTATCCGGCATCGGGTGGACATGATCGACACCTCGCCGTCGATGTTCGCGCAGCTCTCGGCGGCTGGACTGGTGGATGGTGATCACCTCACCGTGCTCGCGCTCGGCGGCGAGGCCATCGGACCTGCGCTGTGGGAGCGGCTGCGCGCACTGCCCGCCACGGCGGTCTACAACTGCTACGGGCCGACCGAGACCACGGTGGAGGCGGTCGTAGCGACCGTGAACACCGGTGGGATGGATGAGCTTTCGCAGGCCGGGGCGGTTCCCGTGATCGGCCGACCGGTGGATCGGATGGCGGGTCGTGTGCTCGACTCCGCACTGCGGCCCGTGCCGCGCGGCGTGGTCGGTGAGCTGTACCTGTCCGGTGGTCAGCTGACTCGCGGCTATGTCGGCCGGGCCGCACAGACCGCGGACCGCTTCGTCGCCGACCCCTTCCGGAGCGGTGCGCGCATGTACCGGACCGGAGATCTGGTGCGGCAGTTGCCTTCCGGTGAGATCGCTTACCTGGGTCGGGCCGACGATCAGGTGAAGATTCGCGGCTATCGCATCGAGATCGGCGATATCGAATCGGCGCTGTCGCGGGTGCCCGGGGTGCGGGAGGCCGCGGTTGTCGTGGTCACCCGGCCGAGTGGACCGACCCTGGTCGGCTTCGCGGTGACGGACGGCGACGACGATGGAATCGCTCTGCGCGCACGGCTTTCCGAACAGCTGCCCGCGTACATGGTTCCGGCTCGCATCGTGACTGTGCCCGCGCTGCCGGTCACGCCCAATGGCAAGCTCGACGTCCGCGGCCTGGCGGCCACCGGATTGAGCCTGCTCGGCACATCCGGTCCCGGCATCGCACCGCGCACGGCCACCGAGCGCGCCCTGTGCGCGGCCTTCGCCCCGGTGCTGGGCGGCCGGACCATCGGCATCGACGACGATTTCCTGGCGCTCGGCATCGACAGCATTGTCGCGATCTCCCTGGTGGACAAGGCCCGCCGCGCGGGCTTGCCGATCAGCCCGGCCATGGTGCTGGCCACGCCGACCGTGCGCGATCTGGCCGCCGCGGTCGATATCAAGGCGGCACAACCGGATTCGGTCCCTGCCGAGCACGGGACCGGATACGGAGAAGTGCCCGCGACCCCGATCATGCGGTGGATGTACGAGTTCGGCGGCTACCGGCGACTCACCCTGTCCACCCTGGTGACGCTGGAGGCCGGAATCGACACCGCGCGACTGGAATCGGCACTGCAGGCGGTGCTCGACGGCCACGAAATGCTGCGCGCACAGCTCTCCCACACCGAATCGGGGCCGGTACTCATCACCCGGGAACGCGGCGCGGTGCGGGCCGCCGACCTGCTGACCGAGGTGCCCGTCGACGGCGATCTCGGTGCGGCGCTGGAGGTTCGATCACGCACGGCCATCGACCGGATCCACCCGGAAGCCGGAATCATGCTGCAGGCGGTGCGATTCATCCGGCCATCCGGTGACGTGCTGCTGCTGACTATCCATCATCTGTCCGTCGATCCCGTCTCCTGGCACATCATCCTCGGTGACCTCGCCGATGCCTGGCAGCGGATCGAGGCGGGCGAGACACCGCGCATCGCAACCGAATCCACGTCCTACCGGCGCTGGGGTCAGCTGCTCGCCACGCGTGGTGACACCCGGGAGGTGCGGTCCCAGCGCGAGTTCTGGGCCACCCAGCTGGCAGGCGGTGACGCCCCGATCGGCCGCCGCCGCCCCGACCCGCGCACCGACACCTGGGATTCCTACCGGATCACCCCGGCCTTCACGGATGTGGACGCAACGCGCGGCCTGCTCGCGACCGCCGGTCAGAGCGAGCGCGCCGCCGGAACCCACGAATTCCTGCTCACCGCACTGGTCCTCACCTTGAACACCTGGCGGGCCGAACGCGGCCAGGACGGCTCGGCGGGCGCACTGGTGGCCCTGGAGGGTCACGGCCGCGAGGACGCCCGGGTGGCGGCCGAAGCCGACACCGCGCGCACCGCCGGCTGGTTCACCAGCATCTACCCGGTGCGACTGGCCGCCGGTATGGGTATCGACGTGATCCGCGCCGAGGCCGATCCGGCTGCCGCCACCGTCCTGCTGGAAACCGTTGCGGCACAGGTCAATATGGTGCCGAACAAGGGCCTCGACTACGGCACGCTCCGCTATGGCGGCACCGCGCCGGAACTCACGGCGGACGCCGAACCGCAGGTGCTGTTCGACTACCTCGGTCGGATGGATCTGACCGCGGCCACGGGGACGGATACCCCGTTCGCTCCTGTCACCGACCTGACCCTGCACCAGCGGCTGCCCATCGCCCCCGAACCGGATATGCCGCTGCGCTACGCCCTGGACCTGATCACCGCCGTCTACCCGGGCGCGCAGGGTCCACAGCTGGTCACCCTGTTCCGATGGAGCACAGCGCTTTTCGGCGAGGCCGAGATCGAGCGATTCGGCCAGATCTGGCAGCGCGCCGTGACGGCGCTGACCGCCGCGAACGCGGCGCTCAGCCCCGCACAGACGCTCAGCCCCGCATAGACACGAATGAACACGAGGATGGAGAACCCGGTGTCGCAATCCACCACGGACGCGGCCATTGTCGTCGAATCCGTCGAGAAGTCCTTCGGCGCGGTACACGCCCTGTGCGGCATCAGCTTCAGCGCACCCGCGGGCAGCGTGCTGGGCGTGCTCGGCCCCAATGGCGCGGGCAAGACCACCACCGTCTCGGTGCTGTCCACCCTGGTCCGCCCGGACTCCGGACGCGCCCTGGTGGCCGGGCACGACGTGGTCCGCGAGGCCGACGCCGTCCGCGCCTCGATCATGCTGACCGGCCAGTACGCCGCCCTGGACGAGGTGCTCACCGGCCGCGAGAACCTGATCCTGTTCGCGCGCCTGATGGGCCTGCGCCCCAAGCAGGCTCGCCCGCGCGCGGACGAACTGCTGGACCGCTTCGACCTCACCGCCGCCGCCGACCGCCGAGTCGGCCAGTACTCCGGCGGCATGCGCCGCCGCATCGACATCGCCTGCGGCCTGGTGCGCCTGCCCAAGGTGGTGTTCCTCGACGAACCCACCACGGGCCTGGACCCGGTCAGCCGCCAGAGCCTGTGGTCGCTGGTCCGCGAACTCAAACAACAGGGCGTGACCATCCTGCTCACCACCCAGTACCTCGAGGAGGCGGATGCCCTGAGCGACAACATCATCGTCGTCGACAAGGGCACCGTGATCGCCGAAGGCACCGCCGACCAGCTCAAGGCCCGCTCCGGAGCCAGTTACTGCGAGGTCGTCCCGGTCGAGGCCGCCGACGTCCCCGCGGTCCTCACCGCCCTCGAGGGCCTCGGCGAACTCACCGTCCCCGCATCCGCCGACCGCGTAGCCCTCCCGGCCCCCGACGGCGCCACCACCCTCGGCGAGGTCCTGCGCCGAGTCACCGCCGCGAACATCGACCTCATCGACATCGCCCTCCGCCGCCCCTCCCTCGACGAGGTCTTCATCGAACTCACCCGCCCCCAGCCAACCGGAGTCGGCGCGTGAGCGCCGACACCGGGGACGCCACGACCTCTGCCGCCGAGGCGGACGCGGCGACTACCCCGACCACGGCTGCTCTGGCCACGGTTGCTCTGGCCACGGTTGCTCTGGCCACGGTTGCTCTGGCCACGGTTGCTCTGGCCACGGTTGCTCTGGCCACGACTACTCCGGCCACGACTGCTCTGGAGGTCGTTGCCATGGACTCATACGGCCTGGACACGAGTGGCTCGGGTGCTGCGCGCGGTGCGACTGCGGTGGAGGGCACGTCCTTCTCGGCGGCGGTGCCCGTCGGCGCGGCGTTCAGCGTGCCCCCGATCATGCAGTGGAAGGCGTTGAGCGGGCGCACTATTCGCGCGGCGGTGCGGGAGGGCGATCTGCCTTTCGGGTTCGCTGCGCCGATGATCTTCTTTCTGTGCTTCTATGTGCCGCTGCGGCGGTCGATGGAGGCGGGTGGGCTGGATTATGCCCAGTATCTGCTGCCGGTGATCGTGTTGCAGGCCATGTTCTTCACCGGCATGTCCGCCGGTGATCGGGCCGCGCGGGACAGTTTCAGCGGCATGGGAACTCGGCTGCGGTCCATGCCGGTACGGCCCTGGCTGCCGATGGCCGCGCGGATGTCGGCGAACCTGGTGCGCGCCGGGGCCGGGCTGGCGGGTGCGATGGTGATCGGGTACGTGTTCGGATTCCGTTTCCATGACGCGCTGGGGGCGGCCGGATTCGTTTTGCTCGCACTGGCTTTCGCGGCGGCCATCGTGATCGGCGCGGACGCGCTGGGCGTTGCCGCCGGCAAGCCCGAGATCGGCGCTTCGGCGCTGCTGGCGCCACAGCTGCTGCTGGTCATGATGTCCACCGGTCTCGTTCCGGCGGAGGCGTTTCCGGGCTGGATCCAGCCGTTCGTGCGCAATCAGCCCGTCTCCCAGGCGGCGGCCGCGCTGCGCGGTCTCGCGGACGGTGAATTCCCTGCGGCCGTGACCATTTCGGTGGTGTGGTGCGCCGGGTTGATCGTGGTGTTCACCGCGCTGTCGGTGCTCGTGGAAAGGCGACGGCCGTGAGAACCCTGCTGGATCAGACCCTGGTCGAGGCCGGTCGCCTCATGCGCCGCTGGCCGCGCGAGCAGGAGGTGCTGACCTCCACGCTCATCCTGCCGGTCCTGCTGCTGTTGATGTATCAGCTGGTGCTGGACAAGGTGCTCACCGGCACCTCCGGCGCGGACGCCATCTACGGCTTCGTCCCCATGATCGCCATCACCGGAGCCATGTACGGTGCCATGGGCACCGGCCTGTCCCTGCACGCCGAACGCGAATCCGGTCTGCTGCGCCGCTTCTGGGTGCTGCCGGTGCACCGTTCGGCGGGGCTGCTCGGCCGCCTGCTCGCCGAATGCGGTCGTACCCTGGCCGGAACCGTCGTGATCGTGGTCCTCGGCGTGGCGCTGGGCCTGCGCTTCCACCAGGGCGTCTGGGCCGCGCTCGGTTCCATCCTGATCCCGGTCCTGATCATCCCCGGTTTCGCCACGATGGTCATCACCGTCGGCGTCAGCCGCCTGGGCGACAAGGTGGTTCAGCTCTTCGCCGCGGTCACTCTGCTGGGCATGTTCTTCAACTCCGGCTTCGTCCCGGTCGAGAACTACCCGGGCTGGCTCCAGCCGGTGGTTCGCGCCCAGCCCATGAGCTGTGCCATCGAAGCCATGCGCAACCTCACCCTGGGCGGCCCGATCGCCACCCCGGTCCTGCAAACCCTGGCCTGGTCGGCCGGTCTCGCAGCGGTTTTCGGCGCGCTCGCCGTCCGCGGCATCCGTGCGGCCGCCCAGAGCTGACCGCCCGGAGCGCGGGACCGGCAGGATCAGTGCGTGACCAGCCGCCAATCGTCGGGCAGATTGGTGGCGGTCACGTGCTCGCCCTCCACGGCCAGGTCGATGACCGTCCCGCCCAGCCGCAGATCGGTCAGCTCCACGCGCCCCCAGCGAGCGGGCAGGTGGGGCAGCACGGTCAGGGTGCGGTGCGGGACATCGGGTTCCAAGCCCAGGAAGGAGCGCACCAGCAGCAGCGGCGCGGCGCTGGCCCAGGCCTGCGGAGAGCAGGAGGTGGGGTAGGGGACCGGGGCCGAGAACTTGGAACGCGGGAAGCCGCAGAACAATTCGGGCAGGCGGCCGCCGAAGGCCCCGGCCGCGTCGAGCAGGCCGTCGGACAGGCGGGTGGCCAGGTCCAGGGCTCCGGGGAGATGCCGATAGCGCAGCAGGCCCGCGACGGCGATGGCGGTGTCGTGCGGCCAGACCGAACCATTGTGGTAACTCATCGGATTGAAGGCGCCCATACTGGAAGCCAGTGTGCGCAAACCGAATCCGGTGTCCATATCGGAGGAAGCGAGCTGGCCGATGACGGCGGCGGCGTGCTCGTCGGTGACGATGCCCGACCAGAGACAGTGCCCGATATTGCTGGTGAGCGCGTCCAGACGGCGCTTGCCGCCGTCCAAAGCCACCGCGAACCAGCCCCTCTCGGGCAGCCAGAACGCCTCGGCGAACTTGGTGCGCAATTCCGCCGCGCGATCCCGCAGGTGACCGGCGGTGGTGGCGTCGCCGAACTCCTCGGCCAGATCCGCCCGCGCCCGCAGCGCCGCGTACACGTAACCCTGCACCTCGCACAGCGCGATCGGCGGTTCCGGCAGCCGCCCGACCGCGTCGTTGACGCCGTCGAAACTGTCCTTCCAGCCCTGATTGATCAGGCCACGGTCGGTGGCTCGCCGATACTCCACGAAACCGTCGCCGTCGCGGTCACCGTAGTCGGCGATCCAGGCCAGCGCGGCATCGGCGGCGGGCAGCAGCGCCTGCACCGAATCGGCATCCGCGCCCCAGCGTCGCGCCTGCGCCAGCAGCATGACGAAAAGCGGTGTGGCGTCGATGGTTCCGTAGTACGTCTCGCCGCCGAGCACCTGGCCGCTGGCCGGTCCGCGCCGCATCTCGTGCATGATGCGGCCCGGCTCCTCCTCGGTCATGGGATCGACGCGCTGGCCCTGCATCTCGGCCAGCTGCGCCAGCGTGCCCATGGCCAGCCCGACATCCAGCGGCAGCGCCATCCACGCCGTCAGCAGGGAGTCACGGCCGAACAGGGTCATGAACCAGGGCGCGCCCGCCGCCACGAACGGGCGGCCGCCACGCGAGTCGTCGTGGATCTGCAAGGCGCCCAGATCGCTTTCGGTGCGCTCGAGCACCGAGGTCAGCTTCGGATCCGCCGCCGTGATCGTGGTGGCGGTATCGCGCCAGGCCGCGATCTTGCGGCTCGGCTCGCTGGCCGCGTAGTGCTCACCCGGGCGCACCGGCGAGTGGATCGGCTGATTGCCCATGGTCGGCTGGCACACGATCTCGGTGTGCCAGCTGCCGCCGGCGGGCACCACCGCCCGCCACGACAGCGAACCGGGCAGCACCGCGGGGATTTCCGACGACGACACCGTCAAACCCCGGGCGCGGTCGGAGCGATCGTTGAGCAGCAGTTCCGCATCCGCCACGATCACCTCGGCGCGGGCGTTCCCACCGCGGCCCTCCTTGACCGCGAACAGGTCCGCGAAGTCCGCGTCCACATGCAATTGCAGGTCCACGGCGGTGGTTTCGCGGCCCAGGTTCTCCACCGTGATGGTCTCCCGCAGCCCGTCGGCCACCAGCCGCTCCCGCACGATCAGCACCGTCGAGTCCGCCACGCCGGCCCGTGGGGGCCGGCGCAATATGAACCGGGCGGTGAACGCCTCCGGACTCAGCACCGACAGCGACTCCGGTCGCTGCCCGTCCAAGCGCAGCTCCCACCGCGACAGCACCCGCGCGTCTCGGAAGAACAGCCCGTACGGCGTCCCCGGCTCGACATCGCCCAGATGATCCGAGAGACAGAACGTGCTGCCCTCCACCAGGGTGATCGCTCCGCCGCAACCGCCGACGGTGGGCTCGCCCGCATTGAGAGCGGCCGGAGTGTCATTGCTCATGGAGACCCTTTCGCCGGGGCACGCGCCGCCGTGGCGCCGCCTTCGGTGTGGAACTGTTGTCGGACACAGGTTTACGGCCCGGCGTCAGCGCACCGCCGGTCAAGGCATCTGGATGCCCGGAATGGGCGACCTCTGGATGCCCGGAATGCGTGATCTCCGGGTGCCCGGAATGCGTGGTGCCGCGCCCGGACATCGTGGTCGCGGCGGCCCGCCCCGGCCCGGTCCCCGCGCTACGCTGCCCGCTCGTCATCCCGGCGTGCTTCTGACCGGGATCCGCCTGGATCCCGGCCGAGACCACCCCGGCATGCCGGGGCAGGCCGGGGTGGCGCCGCGGATGCTCGCCCACCACCCGCCGGTAGATCTCCTCGTACCCGCGGCCCAGGGTGTCCGCCCCGAAATGCGCGGCCACATGGGCGCGCATGGCGTACGGGTCATACCCCCGCACCTCGGCGATGGCCGCGGGCAATTCGGCCGGATCATCACAGACACGCCCGGTGACCCCGTCCACGATCACCTCCGCGACCGCGCCGCCGCGCAACGCCACCACCGGCGTCCCGCACACCATCGCCTCGATCATGACCATGCCGAACGGTTCCTCCCATTGCACCGGGAACACCAGACAGCGTGCCCCGGACAGCAGTTCGCGTTTGGCCACGGCATCGGCCATACCGAACATGTGATCGCGTTCGGTGAGCAACGGCCGCACCGCACTCTCGAAATAGCGCACCTCGGGCGGCTCGGCGCACTTGCCCGCCAGAATCAACGGCAGACCCGCCGCGTGCGCGGCCTCGAGCGCCAGATGCGGCGCCTTGTCCGCGGTGAACCGGCCCAGGAACAGAGCGTAGTCCTGCTTCTCGGTGCGGAACGGCCAGTCCTCCACCCGCAGCGCGTTGTGCATCCGGCCCACCCAGTTCAGGTCGGGGGCCATGGCGCGCTGGCGGTCGCTGATGGCCACCAGGTGCGCGTCCTCGCCGAGTTCGCGGTAGTAGACGTAGGGGTCGCCGTAGACCGGACCGTGCACGGTCACCACGGTCGGCAGCCCGAGCTCGCGCGACACCGGCATATTCAGCGGGCCCGCGAAGGTATGGTCGTGCACCAGGTCCAGACCCTCGGCGACGGCCAGCCGCTGTAGCGCGCGCCGCACCTTCAGCGCGTGCACCACCTCCGGGAACGGATCGCCCAGGCGCTCGGATTGCGCACGATCCCACAGTGATTCGAACTCGCCCTTGGTGCCGTTGATGCCCGCGCCGAGCAGCGTCACCCGATGCCCGCGCTCCACCAGCGCGTCCACCAGATCGGCCACCACGGCCTCCACGCCGCCGTAGGCCTTGGGTGGGATATCGAAATACGGCGGCACCACCATCGCGATGCGCAGCCGCTCGTGCTCGACCGATGGGAATTCGACTGCGGCGTTTACGGGAACGGGCAACGGGGTAAGCGCACTCATGACGCCCCTCCTTCCAAGGGACACAACCGTCGGCGTCCGGATACCGGGACACCGGCCCTGGGCCTGGCCTCGGGAAGATCGAGAGCGCTCGGGGCCGAACGACATCGGCACGGCTCACCCGCACCCGGGGTCCGGGGGGCTGTCGATGAGCCGCGCGGTGTCGTCAGCGCGTTCCGAGTCGAACGCCTGGTGATCGTCGCGCCGGCTGGTGCCGGCGAGGTCCGGTGGGTGAATGCACGATCGGCGTGGACGACGCCAGCACCGATGATGAGGTCGTCACCGTCGGTCGGTCACGGTGACACCGAGCCCGTGGGCACCCCGAGGCGTTATCGCGCTCGGCGGCCATTGGGTGAATCCACAATATCGCCGGAAATCATCCGAAACTCG
>NZ_BJWY01000082.1 GCF_007990715.1 Nocardia seriolae NBRC 15557
CGACACTAGCGCGCGGCGCCCGCGGCGGTGGGGTCCGCCGCGGGCGATGCTCGATGATTTCCTCAGCCGCGCAATCGGCGACGGAAGAACTCGGTTGATAGAGCCTGTGCATATTGCCGCTGGGCCGGCTCATCCTTGACGAATTCCACCGCGGCGCGCTCGAACTCGGCGGAGACGAAATCCGCTATCGGTGCGGGGACTTCCCCAGCGCCCATTTCCCGCGTCCGGGATTTCAATTCCGTCAATTCCGCGACCGATTCGACGAAATCGCCCGGCAGGTCACATTCGGCGAGCAGTGTCGGCAAATGCATCGGTGCCACCGCTTGCTCCGGATGCTCGTGCAGCCAACGTAATGCCATGGCCGGGCGCAATGAATAGAACACCTTTTTCAGCGACCGATTCGAATCGAAGAGCTGCCACTGGCGGCGGCCCAGATGCAGGTAGTGCCGGGCCACCCGGTGACGGTCGGCGACTTCGTCGGCCAGCGCCCGCAATTCGTCCCGGAATTGCGCCTCACCGCGATAGACGATCGGCGACATCAGCCATTCGATCAGTACCGCGTTGCCGTTGACCAGCAGCCGCAGCGCCTTCAGCAGATCCCAGCCGTTGACATCCAGCAACCCGATCAGCGGCGTCTCGATGACATCGCGCCCGGGCCACGGGGTGAGGTAGTCGTCGAGCGGCCGGAGGGAGACGAAGCGGCAGTCGTAGTCGGAGTCGGGGGAGGGGAAACCCCAGGCGCGGCTGCCGCTCTCGATGGCGAGCAGCACGTCGACGCGGTGTTCGCGCACGATCCGGTCCAGTTCGCCGTCGATCGTGGCGACCACCGCCGGGTCCATGGAAGCGGGGATCGAACGCAAACTCATGGAAGCCGACGGTAGCGCCCGGGATCCCACTGGTCCACGCGTTTTTCCTGCTTTATGCCCCCAGAAATAGGGGCGTGATCGGCACGTTATATGGCGGGAATTCGACACCTATATGAACCGGGCCACAGAATTGGAGGGCCGTGACGCCGGTCATACCATGTTAATCCCCGTAACGAGCCCTGAAACCGGCCCGATATGCTTCATGTCAGATTGTTCGTCAGAAAACCAGAAGAGGTTATTTCATGATCCCCGTTATCATCGACACCGGTTCCGCTGCTCTGAACGGCCTGCTTTCCACCGGCTCGGCCGCCTTCCGCGGCATTATCGACACCCTGTGGACCGGTTCCTTCGGCCGTTAATCACAGCCGATGTCGATGTAATTCGACTTTCGAAAGCCCGGCCTCGGACTCCGTAGCTCCGACGCCGGGCTTTCGGCTATCTGTGACCACCGTCTCAGTGGCCCAAATTCCACACATTCGACGCGCAATTCGCCGCAAGTTTGCTGAAGTGTATATAGTTCTTTCGTTTAGACACTTTCGCGGCGATGTCATATGTTTGCCCCCATTCGGACGGTCGTCCATGAGTCACCCGCACTGATGCTGCGGACATGGCCGTGTCCAGAGGGAGTGTTGGGGAGTGTTGGTGTCCACATGAACGTCGAGGCACTGCAGAGCAGTTGGCGGCTGGTCGAGCGCGTGGGCGACGAGGCCGTGCAGTACTTCTACGCGCACCTGTTCCTCGCGCACCCCGAGGTGCGGGAGATGTTCCCGATCCGGATGACCGGGCAGCGCGAGAAGTTCTTCGCCGCCCTGGGCCGCATCGTGAGCAATGTCGCAACCCTGGCCGCCGACCCGGAATTCGTCGCCCAGCTGGGCCGCGACCACCGCCGCTTCGGCGCGGTCGGCGCGCATTACCCGGCCGCGGGAGCCTCGTTGCTGGCCACCCTCGCGCACTTCCTCGGCCCGCGCTGGACCGATGAACTCGCCCAGACCTGGACCGGCGCGTACTACGCCGTGGCCGACATCATGATCGACGCCGCGGACAGCGCCGCCGACACCCCGGCCTGGTGGGACGCCGAGATCGTCGCCACCGAGCGCCGCAGCGTGGACGTCACCGTGCACACCGTGCGCCCGCACCTGCCCTACCGGTACGCGGCCGGGCAGTCGCTGGCCATCGAGATCCCACAGCGCCCGCGGCTGTGGCGCTACTTCTCGCCCGCCAATGCCCCGCGGCCCGACGGCACCTTCGACATTCACGTCCAGGTCGTCGACGGCGGCGAGGTGAGCACCACCTTCGCGCGCCAGGTCCGCCCGGGCGATCAGATCCGCCTGGGCTCGCCCATCGGCACCGCCTTCCAGATTCCGCCCGGGGCGGTCGACAACCTGCTGCTCATCGCGGGCGGCTCGGGCCTGGCGCCCTTGCGCGCCTTGGTCGATCGCTTCGCGCGGGAGGCCGAGCACGACGCCGTGCCGCGGGTGCAGCTGCTGCACGGCGTGCGCACCTCGTGGAATCTCTACGACCACGAGTCCCTCACGGCGCTCACCGAGAACCCCTGGTTCTCCTATACCCCGGTGGTTTCCGACGATCCCGGCTTCCACGGCGTGCAGGGCACCGTGGGCGCGGTCGCCGCGCGCGGTCGTGAGCTGTCCGGCGCCACCGCGCTGGTGTGCGGTTCGCCCGCCATGGTGCAGGCGACCGTCACCGCGCTCACCACCGCCGGAATGCCCCGCCACGCAATCAGATTCGAGACCTTCGGGCAGTCGGTCGCCGAACCGCGCAGAAGGGAGGAGGCCACCCAATGGATGTGAAACCCGACGACATTCGTGCCGTCCACTTCAAGGGAGCACGGCTGGGCCGCAAGGGCTACGACGCCGAGGAGGTCGACCGCTTCCTCGAGCGGGTGCGCGGCTCCATGGCCCGCCTCGCCCGCGAGAACCGCAACCTCACCCTCACCAGCAATTCCTCGGAACTGGCGCGCCTGCAGCGGGAGAACATGCAGCTGGCCGCCAAGAGCGAGGCGCTGCAGATGCAGATGCAGACCATGGCCTCGGCCGGTTCGATGGCCGAACTGCAGCAGCAGCTGGCCAATGCACACTGGGAGATCGCCCGGCTGCAGGGCGAATTGGAGAAGGACGAGCTGGGCATCAGCGCCCGCGCCGTTCACGTCCTCAACCGCGCGCAGCTCTCCGCCGACGCCATTGTCGACAATGCCGAACAGCATGCGCGCGATCTGATGTCGGTCGCGCGCGCCCAGCAGCGCGAATTGCTGCAGCGGGCCAGGGAATCCGCGGGCTCCACCCGGTCCGGCGGCTACCTCGATCCGGAGTTGGAGGACCAGCGCCACGAGCAGCTGCGCGCCTACTCCGAACTACTGCGCACGCAGCTGCAGGCCATGATCGCCACCCTCAACGTCGAGGTGGACAAGCTCGCACTGCTGCCCTTGCCGGGCACCGCTCTCGGTGCGCTGCAAGGTGATTCGTTCCCGTCGGGCCTACCGGCCGCGGAACGCGCAGCCAAGAACTGAGACATCGCCGTATTTCATCGCAACAGCCCACGCGAGAATGGAATTGGGGGACAGCCCTGTGAATATTGAAGCGCTGCAGTCGAGTTGGCAGCAGGTCGATGCGATCGGCCCGCAGGCCGTCGAGTACTTCTATGACCACCTGTTCGAGGCGCACCCCGAGGTGCGCGGCATGTTCGCCGCGGATCTGGCCCCGCAGCGGGAGCGCTTCCTGGCCGGTCTGGCCCGGATCGTGACCAATGTCGAGACCCTCGTCGCCGATCCGTCTTTCGTGCAGCAGCTGGGCGCCCACCACGCCCGCCTCGGCGTCGTCGCCGATCACTATCCGGTGGCGGGTGCCTCGCTGCTCGCCACCCTCGAGCACTTCCTGGGTGACGGCTGGACGCCGGAACTCGCGCAGACCTGGACCGCGGCCTACGGCGCGGTGGCGGATCTGATGCTCTCGGCCGAAGCCGCCGCCTGAGTCGTGCTCTCCGGAGCCGGTTCCGTGCCACAGCGCGGGACCGGCTTCCGTCCATTCGGAACTAATTCGACCAACCGGCCTTTTACCTATATCGGTTCGGAAACCCGCAGTTCACAGCTTTGATGGCAGTTGCCTACCAGGCGGTAAAACCGCGCGGAACCAAGCCCACTAAGCTAGCGCCCGTAAATCCCGGATCCCTTCCTCAGGAGTACCCCACCGTGAGCCAAGCTGGCCGTCCTGTTGTTCTGATCGCCGACAAGCTCGCCCAGTCGACCGTCGACGCGCTGGGCTCCGGCGTCGAGGTTCGCTGGGTCGACGGCCCGAACCGCCCCGAGCTGCTCGCGGCCGTGCCGGAAGCCGATGCGCTGCTGGTCCGTTCGGCCACCACCGTCGATGCCGAGGTGCTCGAGGCCGGTAAGAACCTGAAGATCGTCGCCCGCGCCGGCGTCGGCCTCGACAATGTCGACGTGCCCGCGGCCACCGAGCGCGGCGTCATGGTCGTCAACGCGCCGACCTCCAACATCCACACCGCCGCCGAGCACGCCGTCACCCTGCTGCTGGCCGCCGCCCGTCAGATCCCGGCCGCCGACGCCACCCTGCGCGAGCACACCTGGCAGCGCAGCAAGTTCAACGGTGTCGAGATCTTCGGCAAGACCGTCGGCGTCATCGGCCTGGGCCGCATCGGCCAGCTGTTCGCGCAGCGCCTCGCCGCCTTCGAGACCAAGGTCATCGCGTACGACCCCTACACCTCCCCGGCCCGCGCCGCCCAGCTGGGCATCGAGCTGATGAGCCTGGACGAGGTGCTCGCGCAGGCCGACTTCATCTCCATTCACCTGCCCAAGACCCCCGAGACCAAGGGCATGCTGAACAAGGAGACCCTGGCCAAGACCAAGCCGGGCGTCATCATCGTCAACGCCGCTCGCGGCGGTCTGATCGACGAGCAGGCCCTGGCCGACGCCATCACCTCCGGCCACGTGCGCGCCGCCGGCATCGACGTGTTCGAGACCGAGCCGTCCACCGACAGCCCGCTGTTCGAGCTGCCGCAGGTCGTCGTCACTCCGCACCTGGGCGCCTCGACCGCCGAGGCCCAGGACCGCGCGGGCACCGATGTCGCCAGGTCGGTGCAGCTGGCCCTGGCCGGCGAGTTCGTGCCCGGCGCGGTGAACGTCACCGGTGGCGCGGTCAACGAGATCGTCGCCCCGTGGCTGGACATCGTCCGCAAGCAGGGCGCGCTGCTGGGCGCGCTCGCCAACGAGCTGCCGGTCTCCCTCGAGGTCCAGGTGCGCGGCGAGCTGTCCTCGGAAGACGTTGCGGTGCTGGAGCTTTCGGCCCTGCGCGGCGTGTTCTCGGCCCTGATCGAGACTGAGTCCAATGGCGGGCAGAGCCCGGCGGTCACCTTCGTGAACGCCCCCTCACTGGCCAAGGACCGCGGCCTCGAGGCATCGGTCACCACTCACAGCGAGTCCCCGACCCACCGCAGCCTGGTCGACCTGCGCGCCGTCTTCGGCGACGGCCGCACCCTGAACGTGGCCGGCACCCTGACCGAGCCCGCCCAGGTCGAGAAGATCGTCAACATCAACGGCCGCAACTACGACATGCGCGCCGAGGGCCTGAACCTGGCCGTCCTCGCCTACGAGGACAAGCCGGGTCAGCTGGGCCGCCTGGCCACCAAGCTCGGCGACGCGGGCATCGACATCCTCGCCGCCCAGCTCACCCAGGACCTGAACGCCGAGGGCGCGACCGTCATCCTCCGCGTCAACAAGGAGGTCCCGGCCGACGTCCAGACCGCCATCGCCGAGGCCGTCGGCGCGGCGAAGGTCGCCCTGGTCAACCTCGACTGAGTGTGATCGACCCCGGCTGAGTCCGGCTGTCGCGCAACGCGATAAGGGCCCCGTCCACAATGTGGACGGGGCCCTTCGGCATCAGCGGAGGGAGAGGTCAGCGGCCCCGGCGGCGATCGCGGGCTTCGACCGAGTCCTTGGCCTCGACCAGGCTGGCCGTCGGGTCCAGATCGCGGTAGAGCTTGATGGCCTGGATCTTCTTGCCGCGCCGCAGCAGCTCGTCGATCTCGGTGTAGTCGCTGACCGCGCTCGGATCCGGGATGCCCAGATGCTCGAGGATGAGATCGATCTTGCGTTCCAGGCGTTGGACTTTGCGCTCGAGTCGGAGATTGTCGAACATCCACCGAACCCTACCGGGGCGGCCATGATGGAACGATGCGTGGGAAGACGCCGCCGACCGAGCCGTTGAGCGCGGGGGAGCGGCGGCGGCTGGTGGTCGGGATCGCCGTCGTCGCCGTGCTGATCGCGGTGGGAGTGACGGTGTGGGCGCTGTTCGATCATCGGCCGGACTACTCGCGCTCCGAGAACGGCTGTGTCACCGTGCTTTCCGCGGGGACGATGGGCGGGCAGCAGCAGCGGGCCTGTGGGGAGCGGGCGCGGGAGTGGTGCCGGAGCGTATCGGGACAGGGCGACGATCTCTCGCTGCGCGTGCAGGAGCAGTGTCGCCGCGTCGGAATCATCCCCTGATCCCACTGGTTGGGAGTGATTCGCCCTGGTGAAAGGGGTTACGGGGGTACCCGCTAGGGTGACCGGTGGACTCTCCTGCCGCGGAGCGGATCATTCGAAACGGAGCATGGATTTCATGAAACTGGCTGTCATTCCGGGCGACGGTATCGGTCCCGAGGTCATTGCCGAGGCGCTCAAGGTGCTCGACGTGGTGGTGCCCGGGGTCGAGAAGACCGAATACGACCTGGGGGCCAAGCGGTTCCATGCCACCGGCGAGATCCTTCCGGACAATGTGATTCCAGAGCTCAAGCAGCACGACGCCATCCTGCTGGGCGCGATCGGCGACCCGTCGGTGCAGAGCGGCCTGCTCGAGCGCGGCCTGCTGCTGCGCACCCGCTTCGAGCTGGACCACCACGTGAACCTGCGCCCGTCCAAGCTGTACCCGGGCGTCACCAGCCCGCTGGCCGCCAACCCGGACATCGACTTCGTGGTCGTGCGCGAGGGCACCGAGGGCCCCTACACCGGCACCGGCGGCGCGATCCGCGTGAACACCCCGCACGAGGTGGCCACCGAGGTCTCCACCAACACCCGCTTCGGCGTCGAGCGCGTGGTGCGCTACGCCTTCGAGACCGCCCGCAAGCGCCGCAAGCACCTGACCCTGGTGCACAAGAACAATGTGCTGGCCTACGCCGGTTCGCTGTGGTCGCGCACGGTCGCCGAGGTCGGCGCGGAGTACCCGGACATCGAAACCGCCTACCAGCACATCGACGCCGCCACCATCCACATGGTCACCGACCCGGGCCGCTTCGACGTGATCGTCACCGACAACCTGTTCGGCGACATCATCACCGACCTGGCCGCCGCCGTCTCCGGTGGCATCGGCCTGGCCGCCTCCGGCAATATCGACGCCTCGGGCACCAACCCGTCCATGTTCGAGCCGGTACACGGTTCGGCCCCGGACATCGCGGGCCAGTCCAAGGCCGACCCGACCGCCGCCATCCTGTCGGTCGCGCTGCTGCTGAACCACCTCGGCAAGGCCGAGGAGGCCGCTCGCATCGAGACCGCCGTCGCCAAAGATCTGGAGTCGCGCTCGGGTGCGGCCTCCACCGTCGCGATCGGCGACCGGATCGCGGCCTCGCTGTAGGGATTCGAACGGTCAAGCCCCCGTTCCCGCGACTCGCGGAACGGGGGCTCTTCCTTATTCGTGGCCGAATATCGACGGCCACAAGGTGATTCACTGGTACGTACCAGCACCCGAGTGATCGAAATCCGACCGATTCGCGCCCTTCGCCCGTTCCCTCCCGGGCCCCGGAATGGAATCCTGAGAGGTGGTTTCGTGAAATCGGCTGGGGCAGTGAGGCATATCGCACAATTGCATTCGGATGCGAAAACTTAACGGGCACATGTCTTCCGGATTTGCCCGGAATCAGCAAGTCACCGGGAACCGGTGGGCACCAACGGGTCTGCCCCCTTGGGCACCAGGGGCACCGCGGCCAGCGCGATCAGCGCTGTCAGCACGTAGGTGATCGGGAATCCGGCCGCGGTGATCAGGGCGCCGAAGGCCGGGGCGACCGCGGCCGCCGCCAGGTTCTGCCCGGTGTTCTGGATGCCCAGCCCGCGGCCCGCCCAATAGGGCCCGGCGATCTCGGCCACCGCGGTGAAGGCCAGGCCGTTGTCGGCCACCGTGATGACCGAGGCCGCGACCAGAATCGGGACGGCCGCCCACCACTGGTGCGCCCGTGCCGCTACGGCCAAGGCGGACATGGAAATTACGGCCGCGATCGCCACCGTGCGCAGCGGCCGCAACCGGCTGCCGACCCGGTCCGACCAGATGCCCGCGCCGATTCGCCCAGCCGCGCCCAGGATTTGGGTCCCGGTGACCAGCACGCCGGCCGCCGCCAGCGACAGGCCGACATCGCGGTGCAGCCACAGCAGGCCGAACGTCCAGATGGTGGCCTGGGGGATGACCAGCAGAACGGATACCCCGTGAATGCGCCACAGCGTCGAATCCCCACGGTAGGGATTCGCGGGACGCCCTGCGCCCCCGGCGGATTCGGGCCGCGGCGGATCCACAATCCCGATCAGGCAGCCGATCGCCGCCACCCCGGCCATGACCGCCGGAACCAGCACGGCCGTCGAGAACCCGTGTGCCGCAGCGACGGCGGGGATGCTCACCGCCCCGACTGCCACGCCCAGCGGCTGGGCGGTCTGCCGGATTCCCATGGCCAGCCCGCGCTGCTCCTTGGGGAACCAGCCCACGATGACCCGGCCACTGGCGCCATTGGTGCTGCCCGCACCCATTCCGGCCAACAGCAGCAAGGCTCCCAGCGCGACGTAGCCGGTGACCCCGGATGCCGCCGCACCGGCCGCGAACATCACCGCGGGACCGGCCACCAGTGCGGTGCGCTCGCCCACGTGATCGACGATCCAGCCCCACGCGATCAGCGTGCAGCACAACCCGATCAGCGGCATCGCCACCAGCAGACCGGCCGTGGCCAGCGGCAATCCGCGCTGTGTCAGGGCCGGCAGCAGGAAGGGCGCGCCATTGACCAGGACCGCGCTCGCGGTCTGCGCGAAGACGCCGAGCCCCAGCATGGTCCACCGTCGCGCCGTACCTACCTCTGTCACGGTGGCCCCCGTACGGGTCCTGGCGGACATGGCCCTCACCTCGCGTCTCACTATGTGGAATCAGTGTCTTACCCTTTGAACTGCGGCTCTTACGGTACACCTGGGGCGCAAGGCGATTTCCGGGGCGAGCTGTCTGTTTGCTCACACCTGGGCATTGATCTTGTCGGGAGGGTGGCGGAAAGTGAGTTGCCTTGCGTATAAGGGCTTTCCACAATTGGATCGAGGCGATGCGGGCGGGGATGCCGCCCGGCCCGTCGCCCACCCCGAACCTGTGGCCCGCCGTCGCGCCCGGATCCCGCCGTGTCCCGCGGTCGGGCGCGTTCGGGCAGGTCGAAGCCGGTCGATAGGATGCCAGCCATGCGCCTAGGTCGAATTGCCAGCCCAGATGGAGTCGCTTTCGTAAGCATCGAGGGCGACGGTTCGGATGCCGTCGCCCGTGAAATCGCCGAACATCCGTTCGGCACCCCGACCTTCACCGGTCGCAGCTGGCCGCTCGCCGACGTGCGCCTGCTGGCCCCGATCCTCGCCAGCAAGGTGATCTGCATCGGCAAGAACTACGCCGCGCACGCCGAGGAAATGGGCGGCCCGGCCCCCGCCGACCCGGTCATCTTCATGAAGCCGAGCACCTCGATCCAGAGCCCCAACGCCCCGATCATCCTGCCGCCCAGTTCTTCTCAGGTCGACTACGAGGGCGAACTGGCGATCGTGATCGGCCGCCCCGGCAAGGACGTGCCCGCCGCCAAGGCCGCCGAGGTGATCCTGGGCTACACCGTCGCCAATGACGTCACCGCCCGCGACCAGCAGCGCCACGACGGCCAGTGGACCCGTGCCAAGGGTTACGACACCTTCTGCCCGCTGGGCCCGTGGATCGAGACCGCGCTGGACCCTTCGGATCTGGAGATCGTCACCGAGGTCGACGGCCAGGTGAAGCAGCGCAGTCGCACTTCACTTCTGCTGCACGATATTCCGAAGCTCATCGAATGGGTCACCACCGTAATGACCTTGCTCCCCGGCGATGTCATCCTCACCGGCACGCCCGAGGGTGTCGGCCCGCTGCAGGCCGGCCAGATCGTGTCGGTGACCGTCTCCGGCATCGGCACCCTGTCCAATCCCGTTGCCGCCAAACGCTGAACGAAAGAGAGCCATGACCGACGTCCGGGTTCGTTTCTGCCCGTCGCCCACCGGCACACCGCATGTGGGCCTGGTCCGTACCGCCCTGTTCAACTGGGCGTTCGCGCGCCACCACGGCGGCACCTTCGTCTTCCGCATCGAAGACACCGACGCCGCACGCGATTCCGAGGAGTCCTACGCCGCCATCCTCGACGCGCTGCGCTGGCTCGGCCTCACCTGGGACGAGGGCCCCGAGGTCGGCGGCCCCTACGCGCCATACCGGCAGTCGCAGCGGCGTGACATTCATCTCGATGTGGTGCGCCGCCTGCTGGCGGCGGGGGAGGCCTACGAATCCTTCTCCACCCCTGAGGAAGTCGAGGCCCGTCACAAGGCCGCCGGCCGGGATCCCAAGCTGGGCTACGACAACTTCGACCGCGACCTGACCCCCGAGCAGATCGCCGCCTACAAGGACAAGGGCCGCCCCGCGGTGATCCGCCTGCGCATGCCCGACCACGACCTCACCTGGAACGACCTGGTGCGTGGCGAGACCACCTTCCGCGCGGGCGTGGTCCCCGACTTCGCGCTCACCCGCGGCAATGGTGATCCGCTCTATACGCTGGTCAATCCGGTCGACGACGCGATGATGAAGATCACCCACGTTTTGCGCGGCGAGGATCTGCTGTCCTCCACCCCCCGGCAGCTGGCGCTCTACGCGGCGCTGAAACGAATCGGCGTCGCCGAACTTACTCCCGAGTTCGGTCATCTGCCCTTCGTGATGGGGCACGGCAACAAGAAGTTGTCGAAGCGGGATCCGGAGTCGAATCTCTTCCATCACCGCGCCCGCGGATTCATTCCGGAGGGTTTGCTGAATTATCTGGCGTTGCTCGGCTGGAGCATCGCCGATGATCATGATGTCTTCTCGATGGCGGAGATGGTGGCGGCCTTCGATATTTCGAAGGTGAATTCCAACCCGGCCCGTTTCGATCAGAAGAAGGCGGACGCTCTCAACGCCGAACATATTCGGTTGCTGACTCCCGGTGATTTTGCTCACCGGCTGCGTGAGTTCCTCACCGGACACGGACATATCGGCGCCGAGATCGACGAGAAGCTGTTCGAAGTCGCGGCCGATCTGGTGCAGACCCGGATCAAGGTGCTCGGCGATGCCTGGGATCTGCTGAAGTTCCTGTTCATCAAGCCCGACGAGTTCGCCATCGACGAGGCCGCGAAGCAAAAGAATCTGGGCGAGGCCGCCGTTCCGGTACTGCGGGCGACGGTAAAGGCCCTCGAAGGCGTTTCGGAATGGACCGCTGACCCGATCGAGGAGGCGCTCAAGGCCGACCTCATCGACGAACTGGGCCTCAAGCCGAACAAGGCGTTCGCACCCGTGCGCGTCGCGGTGACCGGATCCCACATCAGCCCGCCGCTCTACCAGTCCCTCGAACTGCTGGGCCGCGAGATCGCCATGGACCGTCTCCGCGCGGCCCTGTCCGAGCTGTCCTGAGTAGTCCGAAATGATGCACAAACCGGCCTCTGAACAGCCGGTTTGTGTATCTACCGGAGTATGCTGCTAATCTTCTTCTCGGCCGGAACGCGGTCAGGAACTTCCCCCGGGGAGAGCCTGAAAGCCCAGGTCAATGGGGTATGGTGTAATTGGCAACACAGCTGATTCTGGTTCAGCCATTCTAGGTTCGAGTCCTGGTACCCCAGCTGCGAGAGCTCCGGTTCTCGATTCGAGAAGTTCGGCGGCGCAATCCGCCGACATCTCATCCTGGTCCCGTCGTCTAGCGGCCTAGGACGCCGCCCTCTCAAGGCGGTAGCGCGGGTTCAAATCCCGTCGGGACTACAAAGCGAAGGCCCCCAGCCAATTTGGCTGGGGGCCTTCGCTTTTGCGGTTCGGCTTCGCTTTCGCGGTTTATTGAGCGGAACTAGTCCAACGGCTGCGCGGTGGTGCCGCCCTTGGGCATGGCGGGCAATCCGAGTTTGCGGTGATCTCAGCTGCGCACGCGTTCGGGCACCACGCGCACGGCCACGCGCTTGTTCAGCATGGCCTCGACGAACGGCTTGGCCTCTTCGCTGTAGGGCCCGGTATAGCGCTCCCACACGCTGATTCCCACCTTGAGCAGGGCCTCGGGATCCTCCACGACTTCGGCCCGGCCCTCCAGGGAAATGCCGCGTAGCTGGTCGTAGGTGTCGCCCGCCTCGATCATCACGGTGATGCGCGGATCGCGGCGCAGATTCACCGTCTTCTGGGCCTTGGCCTTGGTCTCGAACCAGATCTCGCCGTCGATCACCGCGTACCACATGGCGACCAGGTGGGGTGTGCCCGAGGCGCCCAGGGTGGCCATGGTGGCGATGCGGCTGCGCTCGATGAATTCGGTGATCTCCCGATCGGACATCACGATCTGCGCGCGTTGATTAACTCCCATGGGCCGACTGTAATTTACGGCGTATGAGCGCAGTCACAGCGGCCTTTTGCTGCCAGGTGCGACACAGCCCCCGCCCGGAGTTCGGGCGGGGGCTGTCAGGTTTCGGGTCGGGTGCCTCAGCGGCCGCTGAGGCTGCCGTGACTGCTGTTGCCACCCCGGAGGTTCACCCCGGGTCGCAAAGTCCGGCAGCGGCGCGTGTGGCCGTCAGAGGCGCTTGTTGAGGGCGTCGGCGGCGGCCACCAGATCGGCAGCCCAGCGCGCGCCCGGTCGGCGGCCCATGCGGTCGATGGGTCCGGACACCGAGACGGCCGCGATGACCCCGCCCGCGGCGTCGCGCACCGGGGCGGACACGCTGGCCACCCCGGCCGCGCGTTCGGCCGCGCTCTGCGCCCAGCCGCGCCGGCGCACCTCGGCCAGCGCCCGCTCGCCGAACACCGCCTCGGGCAGGATGGTCCGCTGCAGCTCCGGATCGGCCCAGGCCAGCAGTACTTTCGCGGCCGAGCCCGCGGTGAGCGGCAGCCGCGCCCCGATGGGCACGGTGTCGCGCAGCCCGGCGGCGGGTTCCATGGCGGCCACGCAGACGCGGGCATTGCCGTCGCGGCGGTAGAGCTGCACGCTCTCGCCGGTGATCTCGCGCAGGCGCGGCAGGATGGTGGCGGCGGCGTCGAGCAGGGGATCGCTGGCGGTTGTCGCGAGCTCCGACAGGGCCGGGCCCGGCCGCCACAGGCCCTGGCTGTCGCGGGCCAGCATGCGATGGGTCTCCAGGCCCACGGCCAGCCGGTGCGCGGTGGCGCGGGGCAGGCCGGTGCGGGCGCACAGCTCGTTGAGGCCGCAGGGTTGCTCGGCTACGGCGTGCAGGACGGCCATGGCTTTGTCCAGAACCCCGATACCGCTATGCTGTCTCATAGAACGATATTAGCGTCTCGCATGTTGGGAATTACAAACCAGCCGCTCCCGGCGTCGGACGCGGCGTTGCTCGTCGGAGAGCAGCGCAAGCCCCCGCGTCACAGCCCGAACGCGGGAATGTCTATCGAGAGGTGATGGAGATATGGCCGACCGGCCACGCACCCTGGCGGAGAAGGTCTGGGACCAGCATGTCGTCGTTCGCGGCGAAGGCGAGGGCGAACAGCGCCAGCCCGACCTCATCTACATCGACCTGCACCTGGTGCACGAGGTCACCAGTCCGCAGGCGTTCGACGGCCTGCGCGCCGCGGGCCGCCCGGTGCGCCGCACGGATCTCACCATCGCCACCGAGGACCACAACGTCCCGACCATCGATATCGACAAGCCGATCGCGGATCCCGTTTCCCGCACGCAGGTCGAGACCTTGCGTAAGAACTGCGAGGAATTCGGTGTCCGCCTGCACCGCATGGGCGATCTGGACCAGGGCATCGTGCACGTGGTCGGTCCGCAGCTGGGCCTGACCCAGCCGGGAACCACGGTGGTGTGCGGTGATTCGCACACCTCCACCCACGGCGCCTTCGGCGCGCTGGCCATGGGCATCGGCACCTCCGAGGTGGAACACGTGCTGGCGACGCAGACTTTGTCGCTGCGCCCGTTCAAGACCATGGCCATCAATATCGACGGCGAGCTGCCCTCGGGCGTCACCTCCAAGGACGTGATCCTGGCGGTCATCGCGCAGATCGGCACCGGCGGCGGCCAGGGTTACGTGCTCGAATACCGCGGCGACGCGGTGCGGGCCATGTCCATGGAGGCCCGGATGACCATGTGCAACATGTCGATCGAGGCCGGCGCCCGCGCGGGCATGGTCGCTCCCGACGAGGTCACCTACGAATTCCTGAAGGGCCGCCCGCACGCCCCCGAGGGCGCGGACTGGGATGCCGCCGTGGCCGCCTGGGATGCCCTGAAGACCGATGAGGGAGCGGTTTTCGACACCGAGGTGCACATCGACGCCACGTCGCTGACCCCGTTCGTCACCTGGGGCACCAACCCGGGACAGGGTCTGCCGCTGGGCGAAACGGTGCCGGATCCGGAGCAGATCTTCGACGAGAACGAGCGTGCGGCCGCCGAAAAGGCGCTGCAATACATGGACCTGAAGCCGGGCACCCCGCTGCGCGAGGTGAGCGTGGACACCGTTTTCGTGGGTTCGTGCACCAATGGCCGAATCGAGGATTTGCGTGCGGTCGCAGACGTTCTGAAGGGCCGCAAGGTCGCGGACGGTGTACGCATGCTGATCGTTCCCGGCTCCATGCGGGTGCGCCAGCAGGCGGCAAACGAGGGTCTGGGCGAGATTTTCATCGCCGCGGGCGCGGAATGGCGCCAGGCCGGGTGCTCGATGTGCCTGGGGATGAACCCCGATCAGCTTTCCCCCGGTCAGCGCTGTGCCTCCACGTCGAACCGGAACTTCGAAGGGCGACAGGGCAAGGGCGGTCGCACGCATTTGGTCTCGCCGCTGGTCGCGGCGGCCACCGCGGTGCGCGGAACCCTGTCCTCACCTGCGGATCTGAACTGATCGCACGCTGACGGCGGCCCAGATGCCGCCGCCCCCACAGACTCAGGAGAATCAACGATGGAAGCCTTCAAGGTCCACAAGGGGATCGGCGTTCCGTTCCGCCGATCCAATGTCGATACCGACCAGATCATTCCGGCCGTCTATCTGAAGCGCGTTACCCGAACAGGATTCGAAGACGGCCTGTTCGCGGCGTGGCGGACGGATCCGAACTTCATTCTGAACACCGAGCCCTACAACCGGGGTAGTGTGCTGGTCGCTGGTCCGGATTTCGGTACCGGATCCTCACGTGAGCATGCTGTTTGGGCCTTGAAGGACTACGGGTTCCGGGTGGTGATCTCGTCCCGCTTCGCCGACATCTTCCGCGGGAACGCGGGCAAGGACGGCCTTCTGACGGCCCGGATGCCGCAGAGCGATGTGGAATTGCTCTGGAAGTTGCTCGAGGAACAGCCGGGTTTGGAATTGACGGTGGACCTCGAGACGCGAACCGTGTCGGCCGGAACGGTCGTGTTGCCGTTCGATATTGACGACTACACCCGGTGGCGGCTGCTGGAAGGGCTGGACGACATCGGCCTCACTCTGCGGCACGAGGCCGAGATCAGCGAGTTCGAAAACGCAAGGCCGACATGGAAACCCGCTACCATTCCGGCCCGTATTTCGCAGACGTAATCATTGATGAGCGTTAGCTGAACACCCTCAAACGGGGTAGCTGAGCGTGTGCCATGCGTCATGTATTTTCGCGTGGCACATAGACTCTTGCCCGGAAAGGGTTTACCGTGGTACCTAGTCGGTCCGACGACGGGCCATTAGTCTGCGGAGGATTCAATGAACAAGGCGGAACTGATCGATGTTCTGACCGAGAAGTTGGGTACTGACAGGCGCACCGCTACTGCTGCAGTCGAGCAGATGGTCGACACGATCGTGCGTGCTGTGAACAAAGGTCAGAGCGTCACCATCACGGGTTTCGGTGTCTTCGAACAGCGGAAGCGTGCGGCTCGGGTTGCTCGTAACCCGCGCACCGGCGAAACCGTCAAGGTGAAGCCGACTTCGGTGCCTGCCTTCCGTCCCGGTGCTCAGTTCAAGGCGATCATCGCCGGCAAGCAGAAGATCGCTTCGAGCGGCCCGGCCGTGAAGCGCGGTGTGGCTGCCCCGGTTTCGGGCAAGGCGGGTGCGAAGAAGACCACCGCCAAGAAGACGGCGAAGAAGGCCGCCACCAAGGAGCCGGCCAAGACCACCGCCAAGAAGGCCGCGTCGAAGGCGCCCGCCAAGAAGGCCACCGCCAAGAAGACGGTCGCGAAGAAGACGGTCGCCAAGAAGACCCCGGCGAAGGCCACCGCGGCCAAGAAGACCACGGCTGCCAAGAAGGCCACCAAGGCCACCGCTTCCAAGGCCACCGCCAAGAAGACGGCCAAGAAGGCGCCCGCCAAGAAGACCGCGGCCAAGCGCACCGCGCGCCGTTAATTCGGCCACAACCCGTCGCTGACGGGGGTTTTCGAGCAGGACGACATGTGAGACGGCCCGGCGATGCCGGGCCGTTTCGCATATTCGGGGTGGGTTGGCGTCCGAAAGGGGCGCAATCGCCTTATGAGCGGGGCGGATTCGGCCGCACCGGGGTCGGTACGGCGGCGTTCCAAGGGTTCTCGGGCGGAGTCAGCGCTGGGGCAGATCGACGGGGGTCAGCGCGCGGTCGAGGTGGTCGGCGGCGATCAGACGGCCCTCGTGGAAGGACAGCACCCACGCGCTGCCCTTGCGATTTCGGGCCGGTGGCAGGCTGATGCCGTCCTCGGCGGCCCACCACTGGAGCAGATCCGGAATCACCTTGCCCTGACTGCAGATCACCCGCACCGAGTCCGCCGAAACCAGGTCGCGGGCGCGTTTGCGGGCCGCGTCGGGCGCTGCCGCGTAACCGGATTCGGACAGCAGCGGTTCGAGTTCCACGGTCACACCGAGTTTTTCCGCCAGCGGTGTCACGGTTTGGACACAGCGGGCCGGTGGGGCGGAGAGGATTTCGCTCGCGCCGAACGCGAGCAGATTGGGCACCAGGGCGCGAGCCTGTGCGCGACCGGCCTTTTCGAGCGGGCGGGCATCGTCGTCGGCGGCGCCCCGGTCGCTGCGACCGGCCTTGCCGTGCCGCACCAGCAGCAGGTGCGCGGTATCGGCGGGCTGGCGCAGGAAGTTCCGGACGATGGTGCGGTCCATCGGGTACGACAGCGCGTCCATCACCCGGTCCAGCGGGCACCAGTCCAGCACGTCGACTTCGGTATTGGCCTCGAACGTCCCGTCCAGGATCCGGGCGGCCCAGTAGTCCACGCGCTTGAGTTTGCGATGTCCGGTCACCGGATAGGTCACGTCGCCCAGATAGCGGCCCAGGCGGGTATTCAGCCCGGTTTCCTCGGCCACCTCGCGCACGGTGGTGATCACCGGCGTCTCACCGGGATCCAATTTGCCCTTGGGCAGCGACCAGTCGTCGTATTTGGGGCGGTGCACGAGCGCGATCTCGAGGGAACCATCCGCGGACCCCGGCACCGGGCGCCACAACACGGCCCCCGCCGCGAGGATGTTGGCTTTGACCGGAGGGTCGGCGTATTCGGCGGCGGGGTCGTTGTTGAATGGGCTCACGGGCGATCCGGACGTCGCAGCCGCATGAGGTACTCCTGATGGTCGCGAATCTTCTCGGCCGGGATCTCGGGCCCCGGCTGGGCCCGCCAGCTGCCGTCGGGCTGGAGTACCCAGCACCGGGTGGCGGGGTCGGTGGCGGAATCGAACGCCCGGCCCAGCTGCTCGGCCAGCTTCGGATCCTTGACCTGCGCCAGCACTTCCACGCGCCGATCCAGGTTGCGGTGCATCATGTCCGCGGAGCCGATCCAGTACTCGTGCTGCGCCTGGAAGTGCAGAATGCGCGAATGTTCCAGGTAGCGGCCGAGAATCGAGCGCACCTCGATATTCTCGCTCATGCCGGGCACACCGGGGCGCAGGCCGCAGATGCCGCGCACCACGATCTCCACCGGGACGCCCGCCTGGGAGGCCCGGTACAGCGCGTCGATGACCTGTTCGTCGACGATGGCATTGGCCTTCAGCCGGATTCGCGCCGCTTCGCCCTGGCGCGCCAGCTCGATCTCACGTTCGATCCGCTCGATGATCCCGGCTCGTACGCCGACCGGGGCCACCAGCAGGTTGCGGTAGTTGGCCTTTCGCGAGTACCCGGTCAGCGAGTTGAACAGGTCGGTGAGGTCCGCGCCGATCTCCGGTGCGGCCGTGAGCAATCCGACGTCCTCGTACAGGCGCGCGGTCTTGGGGTTGTAATTGCCGGTGCCGATGTGGCAGTAGCGACGGATGGTGGCGCCCTCGCGCCGCACCACCAGGCAGGTCTTGCAGTGCGTCTTCAGCCCGACCAGGCCGTAGACCACGTGCACGCCCGCTTGTTCCAGGGCCCGAGCCCATTTGATGTTGGCCTGCTCGTCGAAGCGGGCCTTGATCTCGACCAGCGCCACCACCTGCTTGCCCGCCTCGGCGGCGTCGATGAGCGCGTTCACGATGGGGGAGTCGCCGGAGGTGCGGTACAGGGTCTGCTTGATGGCCAGCACCTGCGGGTCGGCGGCGGCCTGCTCGATGAACCGCTGCACGCTGGTGGAGAAGGAGTCGTAGGGGTGGTGCACCAGCACGTCGCCCTCGCGCAGGGCGGCGAAAACGTTTCGGGGCGTTTCGCGTTCGCCGAAGGCCGCCGGGGTGGCCGGGACGTAGGGCGCGTCCTTCAGATTGGGGCGGTCCACGCCGTAGATCTGCCACAGGCACGACAGGTCGAGCAGGCCGGGCACCTGGATGACGTCGGCAGGGTCCACATCCAGTTCGCGCAGCAGCAGATCGAGCATGTGCTCGGTCATATCGTCGGAGACTTCCAGCCGCACCGGGGAGCCGAAGCGGCGCCGCGCCAGCTCGCGCTCCAGGGCCTGCAGCAGGTCCTCGTCGCGGTCCTCCTCGACCTCCAGATCGGCATTGCGGGTGATCCGGAACGAATGCTGTTCCACCACTTCCATTCCCGGGAACAGCTGATCCAGGTGCGCGGCGATCAGCTCCTCCATGGGCAGGAAGGCCGCCACCGAGGAGCCCTGCGCCCCCGCTTCCCGCCCGGGGGCGGCGTTCGAATCCCGGCCGACCGAGGTGCGGCGGACCCGCACGAAGCGATCCACATTGTCGGGCACCTTGACCCGGGCGAAGTGCTCGCCGCCGGTGACCGAATCCTTCACGGTCACGGCCAGATTCAGGCTCAGGCCGCTGATGTAGGGGAACGGGTGGGCCGGATCCACCGCCAGCGGGGTCAGCACCGGGAAGACCTGATCCTGGAAATACCCGGACAGGCGCTGCTTTTCGGTGTCCTCCAGCTCGGCCCACCGGATGACCGCGATGCCCTCCCCGGTCAGGGCGGGCAGCACCTGATCCAGGAAGACGCGGGCGTGGCGCTCGGCGAGATCCTGGGTGCGCACCGCGATCATCTCGAGCTGTTCGGTGGGTGACAGGCCGTCGGCGGAGCGCACCGACAGCCCGGTCTCGGCGCGGCGCTTCAGCCCGGCGACCCGGACCATATAGAACTCGTCCAGATTCGAGGAGAAAATGGCGAGGAATTTCGCCCGCTCGAGCAGCGGCTGGGATTGATCCTCGGCCAGTGCGAGAACACGGGCGTTGAAATCGAGCCAGCTGAGTTCGCGGTTCACATACCGGTCCGCGGGCAACGGTGTCGCGGTGGTGGGCGGAGGGGTTGCCGCGGGCGGCGCCGCCGGTCGTAGCGGCGGTTGCTTGACGGTATCCGTATCGCTCACTCTCACGATCATTCCTTATGTCGCGGGCCGGGTGCCGGTCTGACACCTTCCATTGCAGCGCAGATCACGCGCCGTCAGCACAGTGACGACCCGGCTCGGCGGATATCTTCGGTTCCTCGACACGCCTGCGACACGCCGATTTCACGCAGTAGTGCGCCGGTTGCTGCGCCGACCCCGAGGGCGGCGGCGCGGTCGAGATCCGCGGCGGTGTCGACGTCCTGCCGGAGTCCGGGCCAGTCGCCCAGCAGCTCCACCGCGCCGTCGGCGATATGACGGCGCGCGGAGTCCGGACCGAAAAGCGGGTTGAGCGAGGTGGATCCGCCGCGCACCAGCAGGGCGACGGTGCCGCTGCCCTCGTGATCGGCGATCACCGAGCGACGGTGCCCGGTGCCGGCGAGCATGTCGCAGAGTTCGGCCGGGCGCAGCGCGGGCAGATCCGCTTGCAGGGCAAGCAGATCGACCGGGCCGTGCCGATGCCGGATGGCGGCCGCGCCCGCCGCCAGCGCGGCGTTCAAGCCGCTGGTGTGCGGTGCGGTGACCTCGGGCTCGGGCTGTACGTGCGCGCCGAGGCCGCGAACCACCTCGGCGACCCTCGGGTCGGGGGTCACCACGGTCACCGACGCGACGACGCTCGTCGACACCGCCGCCGTCACCGTGTCGGCCAGCATGGCCAGCACCAGCTGCGGCCGATACTCCTGGGGCAACCGATCGGACAACCGGCTCTTGGCGAGTCCGAGACTCTTGACCGCGATGACCGCGTGCACGGACGGGCGCATGTCCGAATCTTCCCACTCGCGAGTGACGGGTGTGTGAGCGGCGTCGAATTCCGGGAGCCGCCACAACCGGCATGGCAGGTTCGCCACGCGCATATATTTGTCAGATGGCTAGGGCAGCGGTATTGGGAGCGGGGTCGTGGGGGACCGCGTTCGCGAAGGTGTTGGCGGAAGCGGGAACCGAGACCACCATGTGGGCTCGGCGGCCGGAAGTGGCGAAGGTCTTGGCCACCGAACATCGCAATCCCTGGTATCTGCCCGATATCGAGTTGCCGCCCATGGGGGCCACCGACGATCCGGCCGTCGCGCTCGACGGGGCCGACATCGTGGTGCTGGCGGTGCCCTCGCAGTCGTTGCGCGCCAATCTCGCGGCCTGGAAGGACCTGATTCCCGGCGACGCCACGCTGCTGAGCCTGGCCAAGGGCATCGAGACCGGGACGCTGTTGCGGATGAGCCAGGTCATCGCGGAGGTCAGTGGCGCGGATCCGCGCCGGGTGGCGGTGCTGTCGGGGCCGAACCTGTCGCACGAGATCGCCGCCGGGCAGCCCGCCGCGACCGTGGTGGCGTGCACGGACGTGGCCCGGGCCGAGGCGGTCCAGCACGCCTGCGCCACCGGCTATTTCCGGCCGTACACCAATTCCGATGTGATCGGCTGTGAAATCGGCGGGGCCTGCAAGAACGTCATCGCGCTGGCCTGCGGCATCGCCTCGGGAATGGGGTTGGGCGACAACTCGATTGCCACCCTCATCACGCGCGGGCTGGCCGAGATCATCCGGCTGGGCGTGGCGGTGGGCGCGGAGCCGGTCACCTTCGCGGGGCTGGCGGGCGTGGGCGATCTGGTGGCCACCTGCACCTCGCCGCTGTCGCGCAATCGCTCCTTCGGGCACGCGCTGGGCGCGGGCGGATCCATGGAGACCGCCCTGGAAGCGACTCATGGCCAGGTCGTGGAGGGTGTGAAGTCCTGCACATCGGTGCGTGCGCTGGCCGCTCTGCACGGGGTGGAAATGCCGCTCACCAATGCGGTGCACCAGGTGTGCCACGAGGGCATGTCGGCCGCCGAGGCGGTCGGGCAACTGCAGGGACGCCGCCTGAAGTCGGAATGAGCCACCACCGAGCCGGAGACGACGCGGTCGCCGAGTCCGCGGCGAACCACCACCGAGCCGGCGGCGACTCTGTCGCGGAGTCGGGGCGACCGCGTAACACTGCCGCCACATTCGACCGGGTACGGTTCCGGGCATGACCAACAGGACCAGGGTGGCGGTGGTGTTCGGCGGCCGCAGCAACGAGCACGGGGTGTCGTGCGTTTCCGCGCGCACCGTGCTGGCGAGCCTCGATCCCGAGCGGTACGAAGCGGTTCCGATCGGGATCACCCGGGACGGCACCTGGGTGCTCGGCGACGCGGATCCGCGCGCGCTGACCGCCGCGGGCCGCGCGCTACCCGCGGTCGACGAATCCGGCACCGCGCTGGCCCTGACCGCCGACCCCACCCGCGCGGGCGCGCTGGTGCCCCTCGACGGCGCGGACGCGGTGCTGGGCACCGTGGACGTGGTGTTCCCGGTGCTGCACGGCGCGTTCGGCGAGGACGGCACCCTGCAGGGGCTGCTGGAGCTGGCCGAGCTGCCCTACGTCGGTCCCGGCGTGCTGGCCAGCGCGGCCGGTATGGACAAGGAGTTCACCAAGAAACTCCTTGCGGCCGAAGGACTTCCGAGCGGGGTGCAGGTGGTGCTGCGGCCCGGCGTGGCGACGGTGGCCGAGGCCGACCGGGCGCGGCTGGGGCTGCCGGTGTTCGTGAAGCCCGCGCGCGGCGGGTCGTCCATCGGCATCACCAAGGTGGACGAGTGGGATGATCTCGACGCCGCCATCGCCGTTGCGCGACAGCATGATCCGAAGGTGATCGTGGAGGCGGGCATCGTCGGGCGCGAAGTCGAGTGCGGCGTACTGGAATTCCCGGACGGTCGGGTGGAAGCCAGTGTGGTGGCGGAGATCCGGATGCCCGAGGACGAGGCCGAAGCGCCCGACTTCTACGACTTCGACACCAAGTACCTCGACGACGTCTGCGAGTTCGACGTCCCCGCCAAGCTGGATGACGATGTCTCCCAGCAGATCCGGGAGCTGGCGGTGCGCGCCTTCCGGGCGCTGGACTGCCAGGGCCTGGCGCGCGTCGACTTCTTCGTGACCGCCGACGGCCCGGTCATCAACGAGATCAACACCATGCCCGGATTCACCTCGATCTCCATGTACCCGCGCATGTGGGAGGCCACCGGCATCGACAATCGGACGCTGGTGAGCACCCTCATCGAGACCGCCCGCACCCGCGGCACCGGCCTGCGCTGACACCTGCGCGACGGCCCGGCCCATCGATCGCGATGATGGGCCGGGCCGTTCGCTGTGCGGATCCGGCTCCGCGTGCCCGGAAGATATATGTCCGTCAGTTCGGGATCGGGTTGGGGTCGATCGGCTGCTTCGGGATCGCCTTCTGAATGGCCGCCGAAACATCTTGCAGCGGTGTGGCTCCGGCATTGTCCGGCATGGTGAGCGCGATGTAGGTGCCGCGGTCCACGGCCCAGTAGGTGCCGGAGGTGACGCCGCTGGTCTGATCGCGCACCTCGAACCAGTCGACCTCGGCCCCATCGACCTTGATCACGTTCAGCGGCGATGCCTTGGTGAATTCCAGCGGGCGGTCCAGGCCGCAGCGCACCACGATGGCGTCGCCGCCGCCGGGCAGCTGCCAGGCGTGGGTGGCGGGCGGCACCGGCTGCACCAGTTCGGAGGTGGTGTAGTCGCCGATCTTGCTCGGCAGCGCGGCCAGGAACGCCGTGCATTCCGGGCTCGCCGCGGTCGGTGCCGGGACCGCGCCCAGGGCCAGCGGATCGCGGCTTTGATGGCGATTGGCGAGCACACCCATGACGAGAACCCCGACGACCAGCGCGACCGGCAGCGCGACCGCGGTGGCGATGAGCGCGGGCGACCGGCGCACCTCGAACGCGTCGGCGTCCGAGTCCTCCGAGTCCTGGCTCGCCGCAGCCGCTTCGGTGGCGTCGTTGTCGGCGTCTTCCGGTGTGGTGTCCGGTCCGGTGCCGCGGGTGTCGTTGCTCATCGGGTTCGAGGGTACCGTCGAGCGGTCAGCCGACCGCATCACACTCACCTCGAAGGAGACCGTCATCACCGCCAGCAGCAGGCCGCCGTCGGACCGGGCCGCGGACACCGCGGGCGCGGCGGCGCAAACCGTGGGCGAGCTCGGCGAGTTCGCGCTCATCGCGCTGGTGAACGCCGGGCGGACGCAGACGCCGGGGGTGCTGCTCGGTCCGGGCGACGACGCCGCGGTGATCGCCGCGCCCGAGGGACGGTTCGTGGTGACCACCGACATGCTGGTGCAGGACCGGCACTTCCGGACCGACTGGTCGAGCCCGCACGACATCGGCCGCAAGGCCATCGCGCAGAACGCCGCCGACGTGGTGGCCATGGGCGCGGTGCCGAGCGCCTTCGTGGTGGGGCTGGGCTGCCCGTCGGACACCCCGGTCGAATTCGTGCGGGCGCTGGCGGACGGCATGTGGGCCGAGGCCGGACGGGCCGGGGCCTCCATCGCCGGGGGCGATATGGTGCGCAGCCCGATCCTAATTGTTTCGGTGACGGCCTTCGGGGATCCGCGCCGTGCCCCCATCAGATTGACGGGTGCGCGGCCGGGGGACCTGGTGGCCGTGGCCGGAAAGCTCGGCTGGTCCGGGGCGGGGTTGGCGGTGCTGTCGGCCGAGATCGAGCGCCCCGAGCTCGGGGCTCCGGTCGGGGAGTTCGCGGATGTGGTTGCCGTGCACCGGGTTCCGCAGCCGCCCTACGACGCGGTGCTGGAGCTGCCGGACTCCGCGGAGATCACCGCCCTCACCGATGTCTCGGACGGTTTGCTCGCCGATCTCGGGCATATCGCCGAATCCTCCGGCGTGGCCATCGATCTGGAGTCCGCCGCCCTGGCCGACCCCGAACTCGAGGTGGTCGGAAAAGCCCTCGGCGTCAACCCCCTTGACTGGATTCTGACCGGCGGCGAGGACCACGCCTTCGCCGCGACTTTCGCCGATTCGGGGGATTTGCCCGAAGGCTGGGTGCGCATCGGACGGGTTCGCGCAGGGTCGGGTGTGACCGTCGACGGCACCTCCCGAACCGGACCCGCCGGTTGGGAATCCTTCGCTTAGCCGGGTGCGCTTACGCGATGAAACTCGACACGATAAGTTTTCCCGACATGGGTGCGAAACCACTGTCGGAAGTCATCGATACGGGCTGGGCCGAGGCCCTCGAACCGGTGGCCGACCGCATTGCCGCCATGGGCGAATTCCTGCGAACCGAAAACGCCGAGGGGCGTGGCTATCTCCCCAAGGGGGAGAACGTGCTGCGGGCCTTCCAGCGGCCCTTCGACAAGGTCCGGGTGCTGATCGTGGGCCAGGATCCGTATCCGACGCCGGGGCATCCGGTGGGGCTGAGTTTCTCGGTGGCTCCGGATGTTTCGCCCATTCCGCGCAGTCTGTCCAATATCTACTCGGAGCTGACCAAGGATCTCGGCCTGCCGATGCCGTCCAACGGCGATCTGTCGCCGTGGCGCGATCAGGGCGTGCTCATGCTCAACCGAGTGCTCACCGTGCAGCCGGGCCAGCCCGCCTCGCATCGCGGCAAGGGCTGGGAAGCGGTGACCGAGCAGGCAATTCGCGCGCTCGTTGCCCGGGATCAGCCGTTGGTGGCGATCCTGTGGGGGCGTGACGCCTCGACCCTGAAGCCCATGCTGGGCAGCACGCCCTACATCGAATCCGCCCATCCCTCACCGCTGTCGGCTTCGCGAGGATTCTTCGGTTCTCGTCCTTTCTCCCGAACCAATGAATTGCTGGGTACATTAGGTGCCGCGCCGGTGGACTGGCGTCTGCCCTAGCGCGAACCCCGATGACCTGATTCAGGAGCATGTATATGCAGAGCAAGACTGCCCGTGGTGTTTTCGTCGCGTTGGCCGCCGGTGCGGCGCTGGCCGCGGCCCCGGCCGTCGCGAGTGCCCAGCCGCTGGAGCTGGAGCCCTACACCCCCGACACCACCCACACCACGGTGGCGCCCGTTGGCAGCCTGTTCGACACCAACAGCGTGAGCGGGCTGTCCTCGAACGTGACCTCGCGCCTGGCGTGCGTGGTGCAGTCGATCAGCCAGCAGGTCGACTGCCTCAACGGTGCGGCGTGATTCGCCTCAACGAGACGGCGTAGCTCGCACCATCCGTACTTGGATTGCGGGAGTGAAGGCTTCGACTCGGCGCTCGCCGTCGAGTTCGAAGCCGTACTTCCGGTAGAAACCCTGTGCGCGCGGGTTCTCCTCGAAGACCCACAGCGCGGTGTCGCCCTCGTCCGACAGCACCGCCCGCATCAGATCGTGGGCCAGGCCGGTGCCGTAGTAGGCGGCGCGCACATACATGGCGTTGAGTTCCAGTGCCGCGGGCGGGTTCTCCTCGCGTGAGGGCCCGCAGGCCGCGAACCCGACCACCTCGCCGTCGACCACGGCGACCACCACGTGTCCGGGATATTTGACGCGGATCCGATCCCAGGCCGCGGCCCGTTGCACCACATCGAAGGCATCCAGCACGGGCTGGTGGACCAGTCCCTGATAGGCCTCACGCCAGCAGGCGACATGACAAACGCCCAGACTGCCGGTGTGCTCGGATCCCAGTGGAACCACTTGCCATTCGCTCATGCGCACCCTCCCCGGGGAAAGACGAAAGCCCCGGAACACCCATTCTGGGTGCCGGGGCTTCCGACGAAAAGCTTATTTCAGCCGCGAACGACCTTGCCCGCCTTCAGGCAGGAGGTGCAGACGTTCATGCGGCGAGTGTTGCCCGGGGCAACCTGGGCGCGCACGGTCTGGATGTTCGGGTTCCAGCGACGGTTGGTGCGCCGGTGCGAGTGCGAAACCGACTTACCGAAGCCGGGGCCCTTGGCGCAGACGTCACAGACGGCAGCCATAGTCGCGAGCTCCTTCATGTCATAGAGGGACGCGCTGTACGGTGCACAGCGTGTCCGAAAGCCTAATGTCTTGGACGTACCTACCAGCGAATAGCTGGTGAACGCGGGCCGATACCTGAGAGGGCAGGACCGTGCCTGCGTGAGGCAACCGCACAAGAGTAGCCAACCGCTCCCGGGCGTGTCCAATTGGGTCCCCCGCACCCGTCTCATATGCGGCGTACGAACGCCAGGTGACGACGCGCTGTCGGTCGCCCCGACTAGGCTGGCTGCGGTATTCCACGAGTTGTGCGGAAGGACGGTGACGGTGCCCGGGGAAGCGGACGCGCTCGACGGTTCTGCAGGTGCCCTCGACGGTACTGCCCTGTTGCGCTGGGGGCGCTCGACCCTGGCAGCCCTGGAACGCCACCGCGACGAGATCAATGCCCTCAACGTCTTCCCGGTCCCCGACTCCGACACCGGCACCAACCTGCTCAGCACCATGCGCGCAGCCGTGCGCGGGGCGGAGGAAACCGAGGCGGGTGACCCGGCCCACGCGGTTACCGCGGCGATGGCCCGGGCGGCCACCGTGGGTGCCCGGGGGAACTCGGGGATCATCCTGTCGCAGGTGTTGCGGGGGATGTCCGAGGCGGCGGCGGACGGGCCGCTGACCGAGCAGTCGTTGCGGGTCGCGTTGCGGCAGGCCGCGCGGCTGGTGCGGGAGGCGCTGAGTTCGCCGGTCGAGGGGACCATGCTCACCGTGTTGGACCGGGCCGCCGAGCAGGCTGCCGATTGCCCGGAGCGGGATCTCGCGGCGGTCGCGCTGGCGGCGGCGGATGGGGCGGTCAAGGCGTTGGGGGAGACGCCGACGCAGTTGGGGGTGTTGCGCGAGGCGGGGGTAGTCGATGCCGGGGCACGGGGGTTGCTGGTACTGCTCGACGAGTTGGTGGCGGCCGCCGGCGGCAGCGCACCCACTCGGCCGGAGTACCGGCGTGGCGGCCTGGAACAAGGGCTTTCCCGGGCAACCGATGGGCCTAGTGCCGCTGACACACCCCGTCGTTCCGGGGTGGCGGGCGGGGCTCAGGTTCCGCCGCAGTATGAAGTGATGTTCCTGGTGCGGGGGACCGATGAGGAGCGCGTCGGATCGTTGCGGGATCGGCTCGGGGTGCTGGGGGATTCGGTGGTTGTGGTGGGGGACGGGGCGCAGACCTGGTCGGCGCATGTGCATTGCGCGGATGCCGGGGCCGCGGTCGAGGCCGGGCTCGCGGCGGGGGCGTTGAGCGGGATTCGGATCGAGACGTTGACCGTGTCGGGGGACGCGCACGGCGGGGTGGCGGATCGGGTGATTCTGGCGGTGGCGTCCGGGGCCGGGGCGGTGCGGTTGTTCGAGGACGCGGGGGCGGTCGTGTTGCAGGGGGAGATCAGTTCGGAGGCGTTGCTCGCGGCCATTCGGGGGATCGGGCATCGGGAGGTGCTGGTGTTGCCGAACGGGGCGTTGGCGGCGCACGAGTTGGTGGCGGTGAGTGTGGCGGCTCGGGACGGGCAGCGGGAGGTGTTGATGCTGCCGTGCGGGTCGATGGTGCAGGGCCTGGCGGCGCTGGCGATGCACGACGCGGGGCGGGCGGCGGCCGACGACGCGTTCGCCATGTCGGAGGCGGCGGCCGGAACTCGTTGGGGGGCACTGCGAGTCGCGCCCGAGCGGGCGTTGACCATGGTGGGGATGTGCGAGGCGGAGGACGGGCTCGGGCTGGTGGGGCACGATGTGGTGGTGATCGATTCGGATGTGCGGGCCGCGGGGCGGACGCTGCTGGATCGGATGCTCGGGCTGGGCGGGGAATTGGTGACCATGCTCATCGGATGCGATGCGCCGGAAGGGCTTTCGGCGGAGCTGGCCGGGCATGTGGCCGCGGGGTTCCCGGGTGTGGAGGTCGTGGTGTATCCGGGTGGGCAGGCGGGGGATGTCGTGCAGATCGGGGTGGAGTAGAGCCGTGCAGATCGGGGCGAAATAGATGGCGACGCTGGGTGATCGGCTGGATCACGTGCTCGGGGTGAAAGCGGCCGAGCAGCTGCAGGAGAGCTTCGACATGCAGACCGTGGAGGATCTGCTGCGGCACTATCCGCTGCGCTATGCCACGCAGGGGCAGCCGCTGACCGAGGAGGAGCCCGAGGAAGGGGCGCACCTCACGGTGATCGGGCGGATCACCAAGACCGATCTGCGGCCCATGAAAAACCGGCGCGGCAGCCTGCTCAAGGTGAGCCTGGACGCCGGTGGCGCGAAGCCGGTGGATATCACCTTCTTCAATGGTGACAAGGTGCGTCACCTGGTGAAAGAGGGTGCGCGGGCGATGATGTCGGGCACCGTGCACTACTGGCGGGAGAAACAGTGGAACCTCTCGCACCCCGACTATCTGATCCTGCCGGAGAAGGGCGAGGGCTCGGTGGAGAGCCTCACCTCCGTGCACGGCGGCGGCGCGTTGCGTGGTCTGGCGCAGAGCGCGAAGGGCGCGGGCGGCATCGACATGTCGTTCTTCGAGCGTGAGTTCATTCCGGTCTACCCCTCGACCGCGAAGGTGCAGAGCTGGACGATATTGCGCTGCGTCCGGCAGGTGCTCGACCAGCTGGACCCCATCGACGAGCCGCTTCCGGCCGAGCTGTGCGCCGAGCACTCGCTGCTGCCGGTCTCCGACGCGCTGCGCCTGATCCACCTACCCGAGCACAAGGCCGATATCGAAGCCGCCCGGGGCCGTTTGCGTTTCGACGAGGCCATGGCCTTGCAGCTGGTGCTGGCCGAGCGTCGCCATCAGACCGAGGGCCGGGTCGCCAAGCCGTGCCCGCCGCGCACCGACGGCATCGCCGCTTTGTTCGACAAGCGGCTGCCCTTCGAGCTGACCGAGGGGCAGCGGGCGGTCATCGACGAGATCTCCGCCGACCTGTCACGCCCGCACCCGATGCACCGGCTGTTGCAGGGCGAGGTGGGTTCGGGCAAGACCATCGTGGCCCTGCACGCCATGCTCCAGGTGGTGGACAACGGGCAGCAGTGCGCGCTGCTGGCGCCGACGGAAGTTCTTGCGGCACAGCATTATCGGTCTTTGACGAAGATGCTCGGTGATCTCGGCAACGCCGGGGAGCTGGGCGCGGCCGACCAGGCCACCAAGGTGGTGCTGGTGACCGGCTCCATGTCGGCGGGCCAGAAGAAGGCCGCCCTGCTCGACGCTGTGACCGGCGAGGCGGGCCTGGTGATCGGCACGCACGCGCTGATCCAGGACAATGTGGAGTTCTTCGACCTGGGCATGGTGGTGGTCGACGAGCAACACCGGTTCGGTGTCGAGCAGCGAGATGCCTTGCGCGCCAAGGCCAAGGGCGGCACCAGCCCGCACCTGCTGGTCATGACGGCCACCCCGATTCCGCGCACCATCGCCATGACCACCCTCGGCGATCTGGAAACCTCTGTGCTGACCCAGCTTCCGAATGGTCGCTCCCCGATCACCTCGAAAGTCGTTCCCGCCAAGGTGAAACCGTCGTGGGTGGATCGGGCGTGGGAGCGGATTCGCGAGGAGGTCTCCGAAGGCCGTCAGGCCTACGTGGTGTGCTCGCGCATCGGCGACGAGGAGGAGAACGGAAAGGCCAAGGGCCGTAAGGCCAAATCCGAGGAGGAGAAGGAAGCCCCCACCACCCACTCGGCGGTGGACATGTACGACACCCTCTCCGCCGGTGCTCTGAAGGGCCTGCGCGTGGGCCTGCTCCACGGCCGCCTCCCCGCCGACGAGAAGGACCGCGTCATGCGCGCCTTCAACGACGCCGAAATCGATGTCCTGGTGTGCACCACCGTCGTCGAAGTCGGCGTGGACGTCCCGAACGCCACCGTCATGACGATCGTCGACGCCGACCGCTTCGGCGTCAGCCAGCTACACCAGCTCCGCGGCCGCGTCGGCCGAGGCAAACACGCCGGACTCTGCCTGCTCATCACCGAAACCAATCCGGTCGGTACGGCGATGGCCCGCCTCGAAGCCGTAGCCGGCTCCACCGACGGCTTCGAACTCTCCGTCCTCGACCTCCGCCAACGCCGCGAAGGCGACGTCCTCGGCTCCGCCCAATCCGGCACCGCCCGCAGCCTCCGCCTCCTCTCCCTCCTCGACGACCTCGAAGTAATCACCGCCGCCCAACAATTGGCCCGCGAAATCGTCGCCTCCGACCCGGGCCTGAAAAACCACCCCGGTCTGGCCAGCATGATGCGAGCCGCGGTCGACGGCGAACGCCTGGAGTACCTGGCCAAGTCTTGACGTCGACTACTCGACAGGCTCGGCGAACTCCGAATCCTCCTCGGTGTCGGGCAGTCCGGCCTCCGTCGCCCACCGCGCCAGTTCCTCACGGTGGGAGCCGGTTTGGGTGGCCTCGGCGACATCCACCGCGGCCGCGTCGTCGTCGCTGTCGCCATTGCGGGTCAGCAGCGTGAGCGGCCAGGTGGGTGCGTCACCGGCCCCGCCGTCGAACGGGTGCCAGTCCCACGGCGGCTCGAACCGCCACACCCGTGCCCGCGCGTCGGCGACCTCGTCGCCGGGTTCGAGGAATGCGTAAGGCCGGAACCGTAATTCGATCCTGCGGGGAATGCCGTCGTCGGGATCGAAGCTCGCACCTTGGTCCTCGAGTCCGGGATCGAGCGCCTGCCCGGCCCGCAGATATCCGATCTGGCGGCGCGGCCGCGGCAGCCACCCGGTCTCGCGCGGAGGATCGAACCGCCGCACGTCGATCACATGCACCACCGTCGGCGGAATCCCGATCCGGCACACCGCATCGGCGCTGAGATCAGCGACCTGGGGTCGAACCCGGAACACCTCCCGCTCCCAGCCCGGATTGTCCGGTCCAGCGGCCAGCGCCACCACCCCGTTCCAGCGCACCGCATCGCTGTCCGGATCCACCGCCCACCAGGGCCATTCGACGAAGACCTCGTCCGGGGTCACCTGCTCCACCCGCGCCTCGGTGAACGCACAAGACATCTCGATAATGTCCCCGACCCGGAATTCGACCGCCACAGCCACCGAACCTAACCCGTGACCGCCCCCGGCGTCTGTTTCCGTAGCTCGGCAAAGGCGGTCGTGGCGTCGGCGGTACCGGCGACGTGGGTCGCGCCCCAGTGGCCCAGTGCGCGGATGGCGGGGAGGAGCGCCTTCCCGGTGTCCGTCAGAAGGTATTCACGGCGTGGCGGATTCTCCTGGTAGACGACGGCCCGCACGATCCCGGCGCGTTCGAGGCGGCGCAGCCGGTCCGCGAGGATATTCGTCGTAATCCGTTCCGGCGAGCCGAGAAACTCGGTGTAGCGCCGTTTTCCGGCGAACATGTCCCGAACTACCAGCAGCGTCCACCGGTCACCGACGAGATCCAGCGTCGCGGCCAACGGGCAGGCCGAACGCAATGGGTCGGCCGGGTCGATCTGCCCGGTTTCACGGTTCATCCGACTACCTCCCAGTAGTGCCTTGTCTTTCGCAAGTATGCCTGCAAGGGTGTGACTTGCAATTCACAAGTGACACACGGAAGGTGGACGGTATGGACGTGAGCGACCTGCATCAGCGGGCGGTCCTGCGCGGGACCCGGATCATCGGTGAGGGGAGGTCGGGATGATATCGGGGCAAGAGGCAATAGCCGGATCGGTGGTGCGGTCAATTCACGTGCACGGTGTGTTTCCTGATCGCGTCCTCGACCGGCTCGCCACCGGAGACCGGACGTTCGGCGCCGTCGAAGATCGCATCGAGAATGTCGGCGGCGTCGAGGGTGCCGCGGTAGGAGTGGGCTCGCGCGCTGCGGATGACCGCGTGCAGGACGAGCGCGTAGACGTGCGAGCGGGGCACGGTCAGCCGCCACCCGTGTCTTTCTCGTTCGCGCAGACGGGTGTCGACGGCGTCGAGCACGTCCGCGATGACCTGTATCTCGATCCGATCGCGGTCATCGCAGGGCATGGCGACCACCCAAGAACAGCGCGTCGAACCCGAACAGCGCGCTCCGCAGCACCGTGAAGACCGACTTGCGCTTCACCACAGCCGGTTTCGCGGCCCGCGGGTCGAGCACCATGCGTCCGGCGGCGACCAGCGCCGCCCGCGCCCGCCGCCGCACCAGACAGGCATCCACGCCGCAACCGAGATGCAACTGCATTGCCCGATGCGCCTGCGCGGCGCTCAATTCGCCCGGATCGCCGTAGCACGACCACAATCCGCGCACCGCATACCCGACGCCGTCTCCCGCCGTCGCCGCACCCGCGGCCTGCCGCTTCTCACGCTCGATCCGTTCGATGATCGACCGCACCGACCGCTGATTGTCGCTGGACATGTCGTCTGCCCTCCCTGGCGTTGCCGTGATCCCAGCCCGTCCAGCACACCACCGGCGATATTTCTGCAAAAGGGGAATCTGAATATTCAGATCAGGTAGTCTGAAACCCCATGGCGGAAGGCAGATTCGCCGCCGATCGGCATTCAGATTCAGATATCAGCTGTATTCACTTTTTCGGGAGTGTCCATGGCAGTGGATGAATCACCCACCCTGTTGCGGCGGCAACTGGGTCGGTTTCTGCGTGAACGACGCCAGGCCACCGGCCTCACCCTCGAGCAGGCTTCGGTCCAAGTTCAGCTCAGCTTCAACGCATTACAGCGACTGGAGGCCGGTCGCACCGTCAAACCGCGTCGGCAGGATGTGCGGGAGCTGTGCATGCTGTATGAGGTGGACGCCGACGAGACAGACCAGGCGGTCGATCTGGCCTTCCGTGCGGCAACGGCCAAGGACGAGGACGGGATCTTCTCTCTCGGAGGGTTGTTCAGCGACGCGTTCAACATGTATGTCGGCATGGAACGCTCGGCTCGGCGGCTGGTCACCTACCAGGAACAGATACCGGGTCTGCTGCAAACGGCGGACTATGCGCGCGCGGTGTTCAGCGCTTTTCCGGGCTTCACGAGTCCGGACGATATCGAGCGTCGAGTCGAGATCCGGCTGAAGCGGCAGGTGATCGTGACTCGCAAGGCCAACCCACTGACTGTCGAAGTCCTGTTGCACGAAACCGCGTTGCACCGGGTGGCCGGAACCAACCGCGTCATGGCGACGCAACTGAAGCATCTCGCGGATCTGAGCACCCGCCCGAACGTGACCGTGCGAGTTCAGCCCTTCTCGGCCGGGTATACCTGGGGCTTCCAGCACGGCCCGTTCGTTCTCCTGGACTTCGGGACCGACGCGAAGAACAAGCAGATCGAGCCGCCGATCGTCTACGTCGAGGGTCGACTGACCAGTGACACCTACGTAGAGAGATCCGAGGACGTCCAGCGCTACATTGAGCTGGCCGAGGCGATCCGGGTTGAGACGTTGGATGAAGTGCGAACGCGAGACCTGGTGCGCCACATAGCAAGGGAGTTCGATCGTGAACGTTGACTTCACCGAAGCACGCTGGTTCAAGAGCAGCCGCAGCGAAACCGGTTCCCAATGTGTGGAAGTCGCCTTTCTCGAAGGCGACCTGGTAGGGGTGCGAGATTCGAAAAACCCAACGGGCCCCGCCCTGATCTTCACCTCCGGCGAGTGGGACACCTTCACCGCCGGACTCACCTCCGACGAGTTCAATCGCCCCCGCTAGGGCGCGCTGGGGATCGCGAGCCGGTGTCGAAGACCTGATGTCTGGTGCCGATCAGCAAGGCTGAAAGCTGTTGGCATCGATGAAGTCTGACGTCACCTAGTGTCG
>NZ_BJWY01000083.1 GCF_007990715.1 Nocardia seriolae NBRC 15557
AGTACTAGCCCGTCCTCGCCGTCCCCGGTGTTGTTGATGAGATTCCACTCCAGCCCGGCGGTGTGGTTGAGCAGCTGCCGCACGGTGATGGCGGCGGCGTGCTGCTCGTCGGCCAGCTTCAGTTCCGGCACGTAGGTCCGGACGGGGGCGTCCAGATCCACCTGGCCGTCGGCGACCAGCCGCATGAGCGCGGTCGTGGTGAAGGTCTTGCTGGTCGAGCCGATCGCGAAGACGGTGTGCTCGGTGATCGGAACCGGGTTCTCGGTGCTGGTCACGCCGACATTGGCGTGGATCTCACGGCCGTTCACCCGGACGCCGACGGACATGCCGGGCATGTCGTACTTCGCGGCGGTGGCGGCGACGAATTCGGTGAGCGCGGTGTCGTTCATGGGATTGCCTTTCATCGGTGTGTTGTCCATGACGATGGCGACCCGCGCTGACAGCCCGCCGACAGTGCGCCGACAGCACCCGTGAGTCAGCTCACCCCACTCGAATTCCCGCCCTGACCGGTGGCCGCGCGACTCTCTCAGGGCAGCCTCAGCTTCGGGCCAGCAATTGCTCAGAGCGCGGCGGCAGGGTGGGGCGCTGACTATTTCCGATCGGAATCAAACTGCTGAGGAGTCGAGGCGTGCGTTCAAAGAAGACCTGGGGTGGCGCGGTGCTCGCCGTGACCGCAACCGTCCTGCTACCGATCGCCGCCGGTACCGCATCGGCAGACCCGGGCACTTCGCTGAACTACGCGGGCACCTCCGCCGACGGCTCCAAGATCGCCTCCAGCACGGCGAGCGACGCGCGCACGCTGAAGTTGCAGGTCTATTCGGCCGCCATGGACAAGAACATCGAGGTCGATGTGCAGCGCGCGGCCGACACCTCGCAGCCCACCCCGGTGCTGTACCTGCTCAACGGCGCGGGCGGCGGCACCGACTCGGCCACCTGGCAGAAGCAGACCGACGTCCTGAACTTCCTGTCCGACAAGAACGTCAATGTGGTGCAGCCGGTGGGCGGCGCGTTCAGCTACTACACCGACTGGCGTGAGCCGGATCCCACACTGGGCGTGAACAAGTGGAAGACCTTCCTCACCGAGGAGCTGCCACCGCTCATCGACAAGGCGCTGAACGCCAACGGGCGCAACGCGATTGCCGGTCTGTCCATGGCGGGCACCTCGGTGCTCCAGCTGCCCATCGCCGCGCCCGGGCTGTACCAGTCCGTCGCCGCCTATAGTGGTTGCGCGCAGATCAGTGATCCCATCGGCTACAACTTCGTCAATACCGTGGTCGCCGCAGGCGGCGGCGACAGCAAGAACATGTACGGCCCCGAGAACGATCCCATGTGGGCCGCCAACGATCCCTACGTTCACGCCGACCAGCTGCGCGGCTTGAATCTGTTCATCTCCAGCGGTTCCGGCCTGCCGGGCCAGTGGGACACCCTCGACGGCCCGCACACCCTGCCGGGCACCGGCGGCTGGCTCAACCAGATGACCGTCGGCGGTGGGCTGGAAGCCGCCACCAACTACTGCACCCACAACCTCGAGACCAAGCTCGACGCTCTCGGCATCCCGGCCACCTACGATTTCACGCCCACCGGCACCCACTCCTGGGGCTACTGGCAGGACGCGCTGAAGCAGTCGTGGCCGGTTCTGGCCGCCGGTCTGGGCCTGCCCGCCTGACCGGTCGACGGCGAAACCGGCACGCGTCTCGGGGAAGCGGGCCGGTTTCGTTGTATCCGTGGGTGATTCGCGGTGGTGACTACGCGCTCAGCTCGAAGTTCGGGTAGCCGTTGTCGCGCTCCTCGTCGCAGTAGCGGCGGTAGTTGCCGAAACCGCCTATGTAGGGCATGAATACGCGCTTCTTGCCCTCGATGTTCGCGCCCATATACCAGGAATTGGCCTTGATGAACAGGGTGCCCTCGGCGACCTCGAGGAGATGGTCGGTCCACTTGACCGCGGCGTCCTCACGCGCGGCCACGGTACGAATTCCCTTGGCGCGGCAGTGCTGGATCAGCGTCAGCACCCAGTCCAGCTGCTGCTCGGAGTGCAGCACCATGTTCGCCATCACCGACGGGGTGCCGACGCTGTTGGCGCTGAACAGGTTAGGAAACCCCGGAATGCCGAAGCCCAGGTAGGTGACCGGGCCGTCGACCCAGGTGTCGCCGAGGCGGGCGTCGGCCGCGCCGTGCAGGTCGATGCGCAGCAGCGCGCCGGTCATGGCGTCGAAACCGGTTGCGTAGACCAGGGTGTCGAGCTCGATGAACCTGTCGGCGGTGCGAATGCCGGTCGGGGTGACCTCCACGATGGCCTCGCGGCGCAGGTTCACCAGCTCCACGTTCGGCCGGTTGAACATCTCGTAGTACCCGGAATCGGTGCAGATGCGCTTGGTGCCGATCGGATGGTCGTAGGGAACGAGGTCGTCGGCCACCGCCGGGTCGTCCACCTTGGCGCGGATCTTGGCGACCGCGAACTCGCGCACCAGCTCATTGGCGGCCTGATCGCTGTTCTGGTCCGGGAAGACCTTGTTGAACAGCACGCCGCCGCCGTTCCAGCGGTCCTCCATGGCCTGCTCGCGCTCGGCTGCGGTGAGCTCCAGGGCCTTGGTCTCGAGCGAGCGATGCGGGGTGGCCGCCGGTGCGTAGTAGGAGTTCTCGCGCCGCTCCCGGTAGGTGGCGCGGATCTCGCCCTGCTCCTGCTCGGTCCACGGCCGGTTCGGCACCGGCACACTGAAATTGGCCGAACGCTGGAAGACGGTGAGCGCCTGTGCCTCCCGCGCGATGATCGGCGACACCTGGATGCCCGAGGACCCGGTGCCGATGACGCCGACTCGCTTGCCCTCGAAGGAGACGCCCTGCTCGGGCCACTGCGCGGTGAAAAGCTCTTCGCCCGCGAAGGTTTCGATACCGGGCAGGTTCGGCTTGATCGGTGCGGACAGGCAGCCGGTGGCGAAAACTACGAACTGCGAACGGAATTCGGCACCGCTCTCGGTGCTCAGCGTCCACTCGGCGGCCGCTTCGTCGAACCGCGCCCCGGTCACCCGCTGCCCGAACCGGTAGTGCCGCTTCAGATCGAAGCGATCGGCCACATGCCGCATGTAGGCCAGGATCTCCGGCTGCGCCGCGAAGCGCTCGGTCCAGGTCCAGCTCTGCTGCAACTCCTCGTCGAACGAATAGGAATAGTCGACGCTCTCCACATCGCAGCGCGCGCCCGGGTACCTGTTCCAGTACCAGGTGCCGCCGACATCGTCCCCGGCTTCCAGGCCGAGCACGTTCAGCCCGGCCCGCGCCGCCTGATGGACGCCGTGCAGGCCGGCGAATCCGGCGCCGATGATGATCACATCGAATGGGCTGCCCTGCTCGGGATGCATGCGCTACCTCTCACTATTCGTCTCGAGATATTTCGAATAGGCATATCGTCGAGGCGCATGTGGGCACTCGGCGATAGCAGGTCCCACTGAACAGGAGCGGGTGCCCTGGGGATGGTTACTCGTGCCCGGGCTCGCCGGTCACCATGTGGTCGGCGTGATTGAGGCCCTCGCGGACCAGGCGGGCCAGGTGCCCGTCTCGGATCCGGTAGATGATGCGGCGGCCGTCGCGGCGGGTGTCGACCAGCCCGGTGAAGCGCAGCTTGGCCAGATGCTGGCTGACCGCCGTGCGGGACGCGCCGCACGCCTCGGTCAGGGCGGTGACATCGGCCTCGGCGTCGGCGAGGATCCAGAGAATGTGCAGCCGGGTCGGATCCGAGAGCATGCGGAAGGTGGCGGTGGCCGCGTCCAGGCGGGCCTGATCCGGATCGACGGGGTGGGTGAGACTGGGCGTGGAGGGTAGCGGTTTCGCCTTGCTCACGTGGGTCACCTTCCTGCCGCTGTCACCGCCCTGCCGCCGCCACCGCCTCGGTGCCCGCCGGAGCGGACGCGGGCCATGCGCGCGCCGCCGTCGTAGCCGCCAGTGTAGCCAGCGCGGTCAGCACGATCGCCGTGGTCGGCAATCCCGCCAGCGCACCGAGTTTGCCCGCGAGCTGATAGGTGATCAGGAAGCAGGCGTGCGAGAGCGAGAACTGCGCGGTGAAAACCGCGGTGCGGGTGTCGGGTTCGGACTGGGCGCGCAGCAGGCGCGCGAAGGGGGTGTTGATCAGCGAGGTGCCCGCACCGAGCAGGATCCAGGTGAACGCCAGCACCGCAGCACCCGCCGGGCGGGGGAGCAGCGTCGGCAGCGCCGCCGCGAGCAGCCCCACCGGCAGCAGTGCGCAGCCGGTCATCATGAACCGGCGGTCCGGCACCGAGCGCAGCAGCCGCGGGGCCACCAGCGCCACCGCCATGGAGCCGAATCCGAAGCAGCCCAGCGCCAAGGCCACCCCGGTGTTCGAGCCGCCCAGCCGATCCCGCACGTACACAACGGTATTCACGATCACCAGCGCGGTGGCCGCGGCCACCACCATGTTCATGGCCAGAAGCCCGCGCAGCACCGGGCGGTTCATCATGATGCGCGCGCCCTCGGTAATGCGCTCTAGCAGCGGCGCGGAGCGCTCGGGCGGCGCGAGCCTGGGTAGCCGGGTGGTGACCACCAGCAGCGCCGAGGCCACGAAACCGGCCGCGGTACCGACGAACAGCGAGTGGTAGCTGATCACCGTCAGCAGCGCGGCCGCCAGCACCGGGCTCAGCAGCGATTCCAGGTCGTAGGCCAGCCGGGACAGCGACAGGCCGCGCGTGTAGTCCTCCTCCTCGGCCAGGATCGACGGGATGAGCGACTGGAACGCGGGTGTGAAGGTTGCCGAGGCCGATTGCAGCAGCGCGATCAGCACGTAGATCTGCCAGGTGTGGGTGACGAACGGCAGCATGAGCGCGATCCCCGCGCGTATCGCGTCCGCCGAGACCAGCACCAGCCGCCGCGGCAGGTGCTGGGTGAGGGCCGAGATCACCGGCGCCACCGCCACATACGCCACCATCTTGATGGCCAGCGCGGTGCCCAGCACCGCGCCCGCCTGGCCCCCGGCCACCTCGTAGGCCAGCAGGCCCAGGGCGACGGTGAGCAGTCCGGTGCCGACCAGGGCGACCACCTGGGCGGTGAACAGCTTGCGGAATTGACGATGGCGGAGCACCTCGAGCATGCCGCCACTATAGGCCAATGGGTGCGCAGGTGTGCACATGATGTCCGATATATTCCGCTTCATCCCGATTCGGTGCGGTTTGCTGGGTGATTCGTCGCTATCCTCGCTGCCATGGGGAGGAAGCTCGCGGCCGATGCGCAGACGGCCACCACGCAGACCGTGCGGATGGTCACCGCGCAGGGGGTGCGGACCGCTGCCGCGTTGGCCGCGCTGGCCGCCACCGCGCTGGCCACGGCCGCCTGCGCCCGGCACACCACCGCCGCGCCCATGGCCGGCAACCTCGGCCCGCCCGAGACCGCTCCGGTCACCACCACCCCGGCCGCCCCGGTGTCCACCCTGCCGCCGTGCGGCGATATCGCCTCCGCCGCAACGCCTCCCGACTGCTACCTGCAATCCCGGGATCCGGCCGGACTGACCTTCGAGGTGCGGCACAGCGGTTCCGGCGAGCAGACCTCGGTCTCCATCACCGTGCTCGATCCGACCGGCGCGCCCGTGCAGGCCATTGCCGAACGCGCCGTCGGCGCCGCCGAGCCGCGCCTGCGCGACCTCGACGACGACGGCCGCGACGAGCTGATCATCCCGATCATGCTGGCCAGCGCCAACACTCGCTACATCGTCTACCGCGCCACCGGCGACGCGGTTCACCTGCAACGCGCGGGCGAGCTGGCGGGCATCGGCCTGGACACCTCCGCGGCCGGCTACACCGTCGTCACGGCCCGCGAGAGCTACGAGCTCTGGAAGATCGAATTCTGGACCTTCGACGCCGACAGACTGCAACCGCTGGTCACCGCCCAGGTCCAGTTCCTCGACGATGGCACCGGCCACATCGGCGGCAGTCAGTGCACGGTGACCGACAGCGGCGGACTGTCCCGCACCGGCCTCAACCTGGACCAGGCCACCGCGCAGTTCTGCGCCGAGCCCACGGTGTTACGCGTCCGCCGCTGACAGGTCGGGCATCAGAGGCTGAGTCGCGAGTCAGGGTTGAGTCGCGCGTCTGATTACCCACATTCGGCGCCGGTGCACGCGTCGTTGGGGTTAGATGTGCGCGCTCTTGGTGCGATTGCAGCCGCGGCACAGGATCTGCAGGTTCGCCGCGCTGGTCGCGCCGCCGCGACTGATCGGGATGATGTGGTCGAATTCGAGGTAGTGGGCCGCACCGCATTCGACGCACTTGCCGCCGTCACGCTGCCAGACCACGGCCTTCACATCCGCGGGGATGGTGCGTGAGTCGCGGCGGCCGGGGGCCAGGGCCAGGCGCTTGGCAATGCGCAGCGCGCCCTCCATGGCGGCGGCCACGAAGTCCGGATCGGCGACCTCGAGCAGTGCGCCGCCCCGGGCGGAGGTGGCCGACACCTCGACCAGGCCATCGGCGGAGGTCACCGAAACCACCCGGGCCCAGGGCATTTCGGTGCCCGCATCGGATCCGGTGAAACGCAGCTTGCGATTGCTGACGATCAGGCGGCCCTCGGTGCGCTTGGGGCCGCGGGCCAGCTGCCGGATATGGGCGGCCGGGATGTTCAGGTGCACGCGTTCGTCGGGATCCAGGTGCAGGCCGGTGGTCTGGGCCAGCGGCAGTTCGCCGGAGCGCAGGCGGGTGAGCATCCGGCCGCGGTGCATGCGACGGCGTAGATCCTCGATGAGCGGGCCGGACAGTGACAGCTCCGCGACCGTCTCGTCGAAATCGTCCAGGTCCTCCGGACCGACCGTGCCGTCGGCGAAGGTGAAGGCCACCAGGCGTTCCAGGTGATCGTGGGCGAGCGGGCGCAGCAGGTCGAGGGCGTCGGCGCGGTCGACGCGCTGATAGCGCAGGGCGGCCCACAGGCTGTCCCAGTCCTCGTGCGGGGTGACGCGGCGCAGGGCGCGCTCGGCGCGGGGCCGCCAGTCGGCCAGGTATTCGGTTGTCTCGGTGGCGCATTCACGGCACGGGGTGTCGGCGCCGAAGAGACGACGACGGCGCGGTTCGCCGCAGCGCGGGCAGTGCCGGGAATCCTGAAGCGGAACAGGGCGTGTCGCGGTGGACCAGGTGGTGCCGTCCCACCAGCGCAGCCGGGCCGGATCGCGCGGATCCGGATGCCAGTCCGCGCGTTCGGAATCCGGTGGCGGCGGGGTGCGGCGCGGCTCGGGCTCGACCGAGCGCGCGGGATCCCAGCGCACGCCGAACTCGCGCACCAGACCGGCCAGGCTGACACCGGCGTCGGCCAGGGCCCGGAACTCCCAGTCGTCCCCGGCGCGCGTGAACTCGCCCAGCACCAGGGCCGGAACCGGCTCCGAGGCATTCACCGCGTAGCGGGCCACCGGGCGATCGTGGTCGAACACCGTCAGTGTCAGGCTCGCGACCTCGGCGAAACTCCCCGGCGTCGATCCGATGACCACGATTCCCGCCACCTCGGACCCGGTGCGCGGCAGCGACACCGACAGCCGCGCGGTCCCCGCCTCGGGCTCCCGATCCACCGTCACCGCCTGCGACACGTGCCGCGGCGCGTCGAACCACACGAAGTCCCGGTCCGACCGGGCCCGCCCGTGCTCGCCCACCAGCACGGCCTGCGCCCGCACCTCCCGCTCCGGTGACCGCCACGAAAGCACCACCGTCAGAAGCGATGTCGGAACCGCCGTATGCCCGCCCTTGGTCAGATTCATGGTGCCCGAATGATGTCATGCGCCACCGACAAGAGATCGCGACCATCCCTCCACCGAAATCCGGAAAACGTCCGGCACAGTAGACATATGACCAACCCCAAGGGCACCGGCCGCCAGAACCCGGCCCCGCGCCCCAAACCGTCAACCCCGCGCGTGCCCACCGCGGGCGACATCCTCGCCGCCGCCCAGGCCGCGGTCGAGGCCGCCCAGAACGCCGCCGGTCAGGCCCTGGACCCCGCCCAGGTCACCGCCTCCACCGCCTTCGACACCGCCGTCCGCCTTCCACCCGCCTCCATCCAACTCGCCGCCCAACTCCCGGACCTGATCGAAAACCTCACCACCGCCGTCGAACGCCTCAACTCCACCATCGACCGCCTCGACCGCACCCTGGCCCTGGCCGAACCCGCCTTCGTCGCCTACGACAAGATCCTCACCCGCCTCGAATCCGTCACCGCCCTCGGCGAAGAGGTGTTCACCCGCCTGGACAAACTCCCCGGCATCTCCCTGCTCGGCCGCCTCACCGGCTCCCGCGAACAGCCCGAACCCGTGGAGCCGGAAGACAAATCCCGCCGCACCCGGCGCAAATAGCGACTCGTCCGAGGCGAGACCGACGCGGCCGTCGGCGGGTTCGCGATCGGCCGCGCAAGGGGTGCGTGATCAGCCGCGCGACGGGAGCGGGGTGCGTAGTGGTGTGCCCAGGCCCGGGAGGGCGCGCAGGGCGGCGGCGGCCTTCCAGAGCATTTCGCGGTATTCGTCGGACGGGTCGGAGTCCAGGACGATTGCGCCGCCCGCGCCTACGCGCCAGTGGCCCTCGTGGCGGACCGCGGTGCGGATGACGATATTGAGGTCGGCGGTGCCGCCCAGGCCCAGGAAGCCGATGGTGCCGGAATAGACGCCGCGGGCTTCGGTTTCGAGGGTGTCGATGATCTCCAGGGTGCGGAGTTTGGGGGCGCCGGTCATCGAACCGCCCGGGAAACAGGCTCGGAGGCAGTCGATTACGGTCAGGTCGGGTCGCAGGGTGCCGCGGACCGTGGAGACCAGTTGGTGCAGGGTGGTGTAGGTCTCCACGGACATGAGGTGGGGGACGTGGACCGAGCCGATTTCGCAGACCCGGCCGAGGTCGTTGCGGAGCAGGTCGACGATCATCAGGTTCTCGGCGCGAGTCTTGGGGCTGCGGGCCAATGCCGCGGCCAGCTCGGCGTCTTCGGCGGGGGTGCGGCCGCGGGGCGCGGTGCCCTTGATCGGTTTGCTCTCCACGGTCCGGGAGCGGTCCACCTTGAGGAAGCGCTCGGGGGAGGAGCAGGCCACCTCCAGCTCGGCGAAGCGCAGGAACGCCGCGTAGGGGGCCGGATTGCTGCGGCGCAGCGCGCGATACACCGCCAGGCCGTCGGCCTCGACCGGGGGATGGGCGCCGTCGGTGATGCAGATTTCGTACGACTCGCCCGCGAGCAGCTGCTCCCGGCAGGCGGCGACATCGGCGAGATAGCGCGCGCGGCCGCGGGTCAGGACCGACTCGACCGCCGCCTCCTCCACGTGCAAGGCGAGCAGCGGTGGATTCTCCCAGGTCGGAAGGGTTTCCACGATTGCCCGAGCGCAGGTGCGCCAATCCCGGGCGGCGGCGGGGGATTCCGGCTCGGACAGCGCCAGCAGGTGGGTGCGGCCCGCCTCGTGATCGACCACGATCAGCCGATCGGCGAAGATCCACTGCGCGTCGGGGGTGGGGGCGCGGTGCCCGGCCCGCGCGCCGCAATCGGCCTTCATCTCGTAGCCGAGATAGCCGACGTAGCCGCCCGCGAAATCGAAAGGCACATCCGGGAAGTCGATCTCGCGACGGCGTAGCTCGGCGGACAGATAGTCGAGCACCCCGCCGGGCACGGTCCGGCGTCCGGTCGCGGATTCGATCTCGACGTGTCCGCTGCCGACCCGGTAGCGCACCACTTCGGCCAGCGGGCCGGAGGCGTCGCCGAGGAAGGAGAAGCGATCCAGTCCCGGCTCCACATGCTCGCTGTCGAGCCAGAAGGCGTGCGGGGACGCGGAATACAGTGCGTCGAACACGGCCTCGGCATCGACCGCCCGCTCGATCACCGCCTGTTCGACGCGATAGCGGACCGGCTCCGCGACAGCGGGCGAGGGCGCGACGGGGATCGGCGTGCGGGTCACCGCGGTTCGCCCGGTCGCCCGCGAAACACCCTGACGCTCCAGGTATTCGGCGGTCAGCGCGGCGAAATTGCGCAGCAGCAGCTCGCCGTGCGCACTGGCGATGGACTCGGGATGGAATTGCACGCCCCACCGCGGCCGGGTGCGATGCCGGACGCCCATGATCACCCCGTCCGGTGCGGTCGCGGTGACCTCCAGCGACTCGGGCAGCGGCCGCGCGGCGCACAGCGAGTGATACCGCACCGCCGAGAAGTCCTGCGGCACACCGGCGAACAGCTCCCGCCCGTCATGGGTGATGCGATCCGGATACCCGTGCCGGGCCCGCGGCGCGGCGACCACCTCCCCGCCTGCCGCGATCACAATGCCCTGATGGCCCAGGCACACGCCCAGCAACGGCAGTTCCGAGCGGGCGATCAACTCGGCGGAGATGCCGAAATCCCGGGCCACGTCGGGCCGTCCGGGGCCGGGGGAGATGACGATGTTGTCGAACCCGTCGAGCCCGAGTTCCTCGATCGAGCCGACCTCGTCATTGCGCACGACGACAGGCTCGACCCCGTTCACCTGGCTGATCAGCTGATACAGGTTGTAGGTGAACGAGTCGTAGTTGTCGATCAACAGGGTGCGCATTTGCTCACGCACACTACGCTCTGTCCAATTTGCCCTCCGCTTCGCTCCGGGCGGGTTCGCGGCCCTGGAGGTCTCGTTCTTCGCTCCCTCCGCTCCTCCGCTTCGCTCCCTCCGCTCCTCCGCTTCGCTCCCTCCCTCCGCTCCTCCGCTTCGCTCCCCCGCTCCACTCAGTCCAGAACGAGACGGGCCGCGATCGGGGGGCGCTTCTACTGCTGGCGTATGCCTTCAGTTGGTGTGGGTCTCTACGGCACAATGGGCGGCATGTCTGTAGCGCAGCCGGTCGAGGTGGATCGTGACGTCGTCGATTTCGCGATCGTCGGGAAATGGATGGAAGAGCAGGGCTTGCCCGGCGGGGAGTTCGAGGAGGTGAAGCCGCTCGGCGGCGGCACCCAGAACATCATGCTGCGCTTCCGCCGCGGCGGTCGCGAGTACGTGCTGCGGCGCGGGCCCAAGCATCTGCGCGCGGCAAGCAACACCGTCATCCAGCGCGAGTCGCGGATTCTGGGCGCGCTCGGCGACACCGATATCCGCGCGCCCAAGGTGATCGCCGCCTGCCCGGACGAGTCCGTGCTGGGCGCGTCCTTCTACCTGATGGAGCCGATCACCGGCTTCAACCCGCAGAACGAACTGCCCGAACTGCACGCCTCCGACCCGGAAGTCCGGCGGCAGATGGGTCTTTCGGCGGTCGAGGCCATCGCCCGCCTCGGCTCGGTCGACCACGAGGCGCTCGGCCTGGCCGACTACGGCAAGCCGGAGGGCTTCCTGGAGCGTCAGGTGCCGCGCTGGCTCAAGGAACTCGAGTCCTACAGCGTCAATGAGGGTTACCCCGGGCCGGAGATCCCCGGCGTCGAGCGGGTCGGCGCATGGCTCGACCGCAATCGCCCCGCTCCCGCGAAACCCGGCATCCTGCACGGTGACTGCCACCTGGCCAACATGATGTTCTCCTTCGACGGCCCCGAGGTGGTGGCCATGGTGGACTGGGAGATGTCGACCATCGGCGACCCGCTGCTGGACCTGGGCTGGCAGATCGCCACCCGGCCCGAGCCCGGCACCACCGGCGCGGCCCTGGTCGGCTCGCTGGGCGCGGTCGGCGGGCTGCCCACGCCGGAGGAGATGATCGCCCACTACGGCGAGTTCTCGAACCGCGATCTGACCCATGTCACCTGGTACTCGGTGCTGGCCTGCTTCAAGCTCGGCATCGTGCTGGAGGGCACGCACGCGCGGGCCTGTGCGGGCAAGGCTCCCAAGCAGGTCGGCGACTTCCTGCACGCCATCACCCTCGAGCTGTTCGAGAAGGCGCACCGCTGGATGGAGTGATGGCAAACGTGTCGCCATCTTGGCGGCATGTGGCGGGATATTGGTGGACGCTAATTTAGCGACACCGTAAGTTGTCTGCCATGCCGATCGTTCCCGATGCCAAAGACTGGACCTGGGTGCTCGAACGCACCTGCGCCGAATGCGGATTCGACCCCGACGCCACCGCCTTCGAGGCCGTGCCGGGGTTGACCCGCGACAGCGCGGCCCGCCTGGCCGTCGCGCTGGAACGACCGGACGCCCGCCTGTGCCCGGATGATTCGACCTGGTCGACGGTGGAGTACGCGGCCCACGTCCGCGACGTGTGCCGCATCTTCACCCACCGCCTCGATATCACCCGCACCGGCGGCCCCCGGCCGGGTCCGACCCTGGGCGGCTACGACCCCGCGGTCACGGTGGGGGACAACGGTATTCTCATGTTCTCCAACTGGGACCAGGACGCGACGGCCGTCGCGGAGAACTACGCCGCCGCCGAAACCGCCGCCGTCGCCGCCGAACTCGCGACCGCGGCCGAGACCGTCGCCCGCGCCTTCGAGGCCGTCCCGGTGGCCGAGCGATCCCGGGCGGCCCTGCGCGGCAACGGTTCCGCCTTCACCGTCGACTCCATGGCGCGCTACTTCATCCACGATCTCGTGCACCACGTGCACGACGTCCGGGGCTGACCGGGAGCCCCGGGCGGGCTCACCGGCAGCGGAGCAGGGCCTCGCGGAGATTGCGGGAGCGCACATCGTCGAGCACCGCCATGCCCAGCCGGTTCATCACGTAGCCGAAGCCCAGACTCGTTGCCGGATCGGCGAATCCGAACGAACCGCCATATCCGGTGGTGCCGTAGGCGCGCTTGTCGGAGCCGAACCGGAAACCGCCGCGGGACCGGCGGAAGCCCAGGTGATAGCGACTGGGGGTGAGCAGCACCAGATCCTCGGCGGGGACGTCGTCGGCGGTGTCGGGGGCCGCCAGCCGGTCCAGCAGGGCTCGATCGATGGGCAGCGCGCCGGTGCGCGCGGCGGCCGCGCCGTACACGCGGGCCAGCGCACGGGCGGTGCCGACGCCGCCGTGGCCGGGGCTCTCCACCGCGAGGAATTCGCGCCGGGCGGCCTTGGCGGCCGCGCCCATGCGCGGGCTGTTCAGCGCCCGGTAGGACAGGCCGCGCTTGGCGTAGAGCTGAATCCCGATGCGCACCGGCAGATCTCGCTCGTAGCGCAGCACGTCGAGCCCCTCGGTGGCCGACATGACGGCCACCCGATCCATCGAAACATCCTCGGGCAGGCCGATATAGAAGTCCAGGCCCAGCGGCCCGGCGAACTCCTCGGCGAAGATCGCGCCCAGCGTGCGATGGCGCGGATCGACGCGGCGGATCAGCTCGCGCTGATACAGCCCGGCGGTGATGGGGTGATAGCCGTGCCGGGTTCCCGGCCGCCACAACGGTTTCTGCTCGGCCAGCACCGCCGCCGTGCCGTCCAGGTCGGCCACGTCCGCCAGCCGCAGCACCCGATCCAGCGCGGGCACGCCCGCCTGATGGTCCAGCAGCTGCCGCACCGTGACCGATTCCTTGCCGTGCGCGGCGAACTCCGGCCAGTGCAGGGCCACCGGGTCCTCGTAGTCCAGCAGTCCCTGCGACACCGCCCAGGCCAGCACGAACGCGGCCATGCCCTTGGTCGAGGAGAACACCGGCGCGATGGTGTCGCGCTCCCAGGCGACGCTCCGCTTGCGATCGCGATGCCCCGCCCACAGATCCACCACCGGCCGATCACCGTCGAATACGGCCACCGCCGCCCCGATCTCGCCGTGCCGGGTGAAATTGCGGCGGAACGCGTCGGCGACCGGACCGAAACCCGAGTCCACCTCGCCGTGGATCGTGACCTGCTCACTCATGATAGGTCCGATCGTAACCGGGCCCGCAGTCCACGCGGGATGGCGTCGACGCCGGTACATAGCTGTGAGCCGCGCGAATGCCCCTGGACACGGCCACCCTGATGGGTGAAACACCGCTCCCGGCCGGTAGCGTGGCCGTACATGCCCGGAATCCAACGGATTACCGCATCATTGCTGCGGACCAAGCCCGTCGAACAGATCGAATCCGACGGCGAGCACACCGCATTGCGCCGCAGCATGGGACTGATCCCGCTGATCTCGCTGTCGGTCGGCGCGACGCTGGGCACCGGCATCTTCGTCGTCCTGGGTGAGGCCGCGCCGCTGGCCGGGCCCGCCGTCGTCGTCTCGTTCGTGATCGCCGCGGTGGCCGCACTGTTCTCGGCGCTGTCGTATGCCGAATTGGCCGGTGCCGTGCCGGTGTCCGGCTCGGCCTACTCGTATACCTATGCGACGCTGGGCGAGATCGTGGCCTGGGTGTGCGGCTGGTGCCTGCTGCTCGAATACGGCGTCTCGGTGGCGGCGGTGGCGGTCGGATGGGGCGAGTACCTCAACGAGTTCCTCGGCTCGACCGTCGGCTGGCGGATTCCGGACGCGCTGGCGCAGCCGCCGGGCGGCGGCGGGGTGTTCAACCTGCCCGCGGCCATCGTGGTGCTGCTGGCGACGGTGGTGCTGCTGGGCGGCATCAAGGAGAGCTCGCGGGTCACCACCGCCACCACCATGATCAAGATCGCGGTGCTGATCTTCTTCGTGTGCGTCGCAGTCACCGCCTTCAGCTCCTCGAACCTGCATCCCTTCGCGCCCTACGGCGTCTCGGGCGTCGGTGCGGCGGCCTCGATGGTGTTCTTCTCCTTCATCGGCTTCGACGCCGCCTCCACCGCGGGCGAGGAGGCCAAGAACCCGCAGCGGGATCTGCCGCGCGCCATCATCATTTCGCTCGGCATCGTGACGCTGGTGTACGTCGCGGTGGCGCTGACCGCGGTCGCCGCGGTCGGCATCGACGACGTGAGCAGTTCGGGCGCGTCCCTGGCCACTGTGCTGGAACAGGTCACCGGACGCGGCTGGCCCGCCACCATTCTCGCCGGCGGCGCGGTCATCGCCATCGCCTCGGTGGTGCTGACCGTGCTCTACGGGCAGACCCGCATCCTGGTGTCGATGTCGCGCGACGGGCTCATGCCCGGGGTCTTCTCGCGGGTCGGCAAGCAGCGGGTGCCGACGGTCAACACCCTCATCGTCGGCGGGGTGGTGGCCGTGCTCTCGGCGCTGGTGCCGCTCGGAGAGCTGGTGAACGCCACCAATATCGGCACCCTGGTCTCGTTCGGGCTGGTGAACATCGGCGTGCTGGTGCTGCGCCGCACCAAACCCGACCTGCCGCGCACCTTCCGGACCCTGGTGCCGGTGGTGCCGGTGATCGGCGTCGCCATGTGCGTGTGGCTGCTGTGGCACCTGCCGGGCGTGACCTGGCTGGCCTTCACCCTGTGGTCGGCGGTCGGGCTGGTCGTGTACTTCGGCTACGGCCGCCGTCGCTCGGGCCTGAACCGGTTCGTGACGGCGGAAATTGCGGTGCCCGAAGTGCGTTCGTAATCGGGGACCGATCCGCCCCAGGAGCGCGGCCGAGGGGCCGATCGGACGCAGTAGGCTGGGCCCGTGCGAGCGCTCGATCAGATTCGACAGTGGCCGGTCCGGAACGCGGCGGCGGGTGTCGTCGTGCGCGGTAAGGGCGTGGTGGACTCCGAAGGGGACACCGCGAAGGTCTATCCGCTCGCTTCGGTGACCAAACCCCTTGTGGCGTACGGGGTTCTGGTGGCCGTCGAGGAGGGCGCGATCGAGCTGGACCAGCCCGCGGGGCCGCCCGGATCCACCGTGCGGCACCTGCTCGCCCACACCTCCGGCCTGGCCTTCGACACCACCGACGTGCTGGCCCGGCCCGGTGCCAAGCGCATCTACTCCAGCGCCGGGTTCGAGGTGCTCGCCGATTTCGTTGCGGCGCAGACCGGCATCCCGTTCGACGAGTACCTGCGCGAGGCCGTCTTCGAGCCGCTGGGCATGACCGCCTCGGCGCTGGTGGGCCCGGTCGGGCACGCGGGCCGCTCCTCGGTCGCAGATCTGCTGCGGTTCGCCGAGGAATTGCTGGAACCGGCTGTCGTCAGTGCCGAATTGGTTTCTGAAGCAAGCACAGTGCAATTCCCGGATCGCAATGGCGTCCTGCCCGGATACGGGTCGCAGCGCCCCAATGACTGGGGACTGGGATTCGAAATCCGCGACCACAAGAAACCGCACTGGACCGGAACCGCGAACTCGCCGCGCACCTTCGGGCACTTCGGGCAGTCGGGGACATTTCTCTGGGTGGACCCGGACGTCGGCATGGCGTGTCTGGCGCTCGCGGACGAAAATTTCGGAGACTGGGCCCGGACCGCGTGGCCACCGCTCAGCAATGGCGTCATCGCGGAGTTCGCGTAGTACCCACTGTGATCGACGACGAACGACACGTGCACTAAGTAACACCCGCAACACCGAACACTCCAGTAAACTCGGGCAACGCCGAGCTCGGGCAGGGGCCGTTGGGGAAGACGTCCCTCGTCGAGCCGGAGGTGTCAGTGGTGCGCGCGTCTAGTCAGTTCGCGGAGGCGACGTCTGGAGTCGTCTATATCCATTCGTCGCCGGCCGCGCTGTGCCCGCATATCGAATGGGCACTCACCTCCACCCTCAAGGCACCCGCGAAACTCCGCTGGACCGCCCAGCCCGCCGATCCCGGACACCTGCGGGCGACCACCGACTGGTACGGCCCGGTCGGCACCGGGGGCAGATTAGCCAGAGCATTGCGAGATTGGCCGGTCCTCTATTTCGAGGTCACCGAGGACCCCAGCGAGGGCGTCGACGGCGAACGCTTCTCCTTCGTCCCCGGCCTCGGCCTCTGGACCGGACTCACTGGCGCCGGCGGCGACATCATGGTCGGCGAGAACCGCCTGCGCGCCATCGTCGCCGAGGCCCGAGCACACGGCCGCAGCTCCGCCACCGAGATCGCGGCCGCCATCGACCGCGCCCTCGGCGCCCCCTGGGACGACATCCTCGAGCCCTACCGCCTCGGCGGCGACGGCGCGGAAGTCACCTGGCTCCGCCGCGACGTCGGCTGACACGCCACCCGCCGCGCCAAACACGCGTGGCATCCCTCGCGAACCCCGCGAACCGGGCAGAATGCCCAAGGGGACACCGACGAGGAGGCTTTCGTGCGGACCACAGCCGGGATCGCAGGGGCGACAGCGAAGATCGCAAGGGTAACGGCGAAGATCGCGGGCGCGGCACTGGCAGTCACGACGGCCCTCACCCTCGCCGCCTGCAACGACAACGCCGCACCCGGCGCCTCCCCAGCCTCCGGCCACCCCAAGCCCGCAGCGCCCACCTCCGGTCCGTTCCCCGCCGCCGGACACGAGGCCGTCCACTGCGGCACCGGCCCCTGGGGCCTGGCGGTAGTGGCCTCCACCGCCAAGGGAAACGACTTCTGCCCCACCGCGATCTCGGTGGTCACCGCCTACGCCGACGAGCGCGGCAAACAATCCGACGGCGACATAGCCGTCACCGTCGACACCGTCCGCTGGGTCTGCGGCGAACGTCAGGGCACCCCCAACCCCTTCCAGGAATGCTCCAGCCAGAACGAATCCGCCGACCGGGTCCGTCTCCTCTCCTGATGAATCATCGAGTGGCACCGGTGCGCCGAATCCGCTGTGCGAATCCCCTTGCTCGATAAGCCGCTCGACGATTCAGCGCCGGGCGCGGCGGAGGGAGAGGGCGGCTGTCGCTATGAGCGCGAGCAGGGTGAGGGCCAGCAGGCGGACGGGTGTGGCGCTGGGGTTGCCGTCGCCGTCGGGGGCCTGGGGTAGCCAGGTGTCGAGGTGCCGGCCCAAGGAGTAGAAGAAGAAGCACATGAACAGGCCGCCCAGTGCCCAGCCGATGGCGATCGCGGCGGCCAAGGTGCGAGATCCCATGAACAGCATCGCTATCGGGACCGCGGCGGTGGCGGCCGCCGAGACGGTGATCCAGGTGTAGTCGCCGCTCAGAAAGTCCCAGCCGCCGAACTGCGAGTGGGTGAAGCCGATCGCGGTGGCGCCGAGCAGCGCGAGGACCAGCATCACGATCGACAGCGGGTCGCGGGGCAGGCGCGGGCCGATGTCGAAGCTGCGCGCGAGCCACAGGGCGAGGAGTGCGGAAATACCCGCCAGAACGAGGCAAATGTGGCCGTACGTCGCGAAGGTGAAGCCGATCGCGGTCGAGATCGAGTCGCCCGAGCTGTGGGCCTCCCCGTGGTTCAGCCGGTTGCCGAGGACCTCGACGACAATGGTCGCCCACACCCCGACCACCGCGAGCCCCACGAGCAGACCCTGGCCGATCCCGCGTCGCCAGCGCGGAATCAGAACGGAGGCACCGGCGATGGCGGCTGCGATTGCCAGACCGACCAGGTAGTAATCGCCGTGATAGCCGAGTGGATCGATCCGGCTCTCGTCGTAGTGGTCCACCGCGCCCGGAGTGAACCGAGCGACGAGCAGCAGCACCGCTCCGATAATCGCGAACACCCCGGACATCCAGGAGGCTACCGCGCTCCATCGGCCACCTCGGCTTCCAACGGCGACCGGAGGCTCTCCGCCGCCGGGACTCTCGTGTGCTTCGCTGTGCCGCAAGGCTTTCAGAGTCGGCTCGGCCCGGGCGGCCGACCTCGCGCCGGGTTCCGAGCGCGCCCGGGGAAGCCGCGGGCTGTCCAATGTCGCGGCCCCGCCCAGCACTTCCCGTGCGGCCGGCGCGACCACCGGGTTGTCGTGGGTTGCTATGTGCCGCAGTGCTTTCCGTGCGGCATCGGCTCTCCGCTCGTCCCCGGAGGGCAGCTGGGTGCCGAGCGCCTGCACCGCTCCCCGCCGGATCTCGGGGTGCGGGCTGTCGAGCCCGACCCGGATCGACTCCGGCAACGGATCGAGTGGATACCCCGGTGCCGAATCGACCCGTGGCCCGCCTTCCGGTCGTGAGACTGCGGCATCCGCGCGGGGACCGGTTGCGGGCCGGTCCGGGTCGCCGGGTGGGGTGCGGGTCGAGTCGGGTGGTCGGGGGTCGCCGGTGGATTCGGGTCGGGCGTCGATCGCGCTCGGTGCTCCGGCGGATTCGGTGTCTGGGGTAGAGCTCGGCCTCAGGTCCGCGGATGGTGTGCCCTGGCTGATCTCGGTGGATTCCGGGCCGGGTGGGACGGCTTGATTCGACTCGGTGAAAGGGATCGCGTGCGTGGCCGGTGCCGGTGGCGCGGGTGGGAGGGTCTCGATGAACTCCGGTCTCGGTGGCGCTTCGAGAGTCGGTGCGGTGCGGGGGTTTCCGCGTGCGGCGCGCGCCCGGGCGAGGATGTCGGTGGCGGCGTCGGCGAGGGCTCCGCAGGTCGGGTAGCGGTCGGTCGGGTTCTTTGCCAGGGCGGTGGCGATGATGTCGTCGAATCCGGGTGGTAGGTCCGGGCGGGTGTCCAGTGGTCGGGGTGGGGGAGTGTTGAGGTGGGCGGCGATCACCGCGGCCTGGTCGGGGCGGGGGAAAGGCTCTGTGCCGGTGAGCAATTCGTAGAAGGTGCAGCCGAGTGAGTAGACGTCGGCGCGGTGGTCGGCGGGGGCGCCGTGGAAGCGTTCGGGGGCGGCGTAGGCGAAGGTGGCGGCCATGCCGGTGGCGGTGAGAGTGTCGTCGAGGGCGCGGGCGATGCCGAAGTCGGTGAGCACGGCGCGGTCGGGAGCGTGGTCGGAGGGGTCGAGCAGGATATTGGCGGGTTTGACGTCGCGGTGCAGGATGCCGTGGCGGTGGGCGTGGTCGAGGGCGTGAGCGGCATCGGTGAGGATGCGCAGTGACTCGTCGGTGGTGAGGGGCCCGTGCCGGGCGGCCAGCAGCTGTGACACGTCGCCGCCGCCGATGAATTTCATACAGAGCCAAGGGGTTTCGGCGTCGGCTCCCGCGCGATCATAGATGGCCACGATGTTCGGATGCTCCAGCCGGGCGGCCAGTGCGGCCTCCCGCTCGAAACGGGCCCGCCCCCGCGCGTCGGTGGCGATCACATCGCTGAGCACCTTCAGGGCGACCAGGCGATTCAGCCGGGGATGCCGGGCCAGGTAGACCACGCCCATGCCGCCGGTGCCGAGCACCCGCTCGATGGTGAATCCCGCGAACTCCGCCCCGGGTTCGAGCCGCATACCGCCCGCCTCCGCCAGAACCCAATGCCAGCCAGGCAACCATACGCCCGGCCCCGAGCGCCCGCCCGGCGAATCGCCGACCCGGGCCCGGTCGCGCGGATGGGATGAACCCGGGTGCGCTTGCGTCCGTTATCCCCGGATAGCGGCACGAGACAAGGTGCTGTCGATAGGGCGAACGACCGATGTGCTGGTGCCGTCGCGTAGCGCAGCCTGGGTTCGTTCATCGAGGCGGAAAATATCGAAGGAGCGGGACGATGACGACTGCGGACATCGATTTCGAGGGGCTGCGTACCAGCGTCGAAGGGGTGGTGATCACCCCCGGCGATCCCGAATACGACACGGCCCGGCAGGTCTGGAACGGATGTTTCGATCGCCGCCCGGCGGTGATCGTGCGGCCGACCAGTGCGGCCGGGGTGGCGGCGGCGGTGCTGGCCGCGCGCCGGCACGGGCTGGATCTGACGGTGCGCGGCGGCGGCCACAACTATGCCGGTCACGCGGTGGCCGACGATGCCATGATGATCGATCTGCGCGACCTCGACACGGTCGTCGTCGATACCGAGGCCAAGCTCGCCCGCTGCGGCGGCGGTGCCACCTGGGGTCAGGTCGACGCCGCGACCACCGCGCACGGACTGGCGGTCACCGGTGGGTTCATCAGCAATACCGGAATCGGCGGCCTGACCCTCGGCGGCGGCATGGGCTGGCTCACCCCGCGCTGCGGCCTGGCCTGCGACAATCTGGTCACCGCCGCAGTGGTCACCGCAGACGGCCGGATCGTCACCGCCTCGCCGGAGGAGAATCCCGAGCTGCACTGGGGATTGCGCGGCGGCGGAGGCAATTTCGGCATTGTCACCACCTTCACCTTCGCCCTGCACGAGGTGTCGCCGCTGGCCCAGCTGGCCATGCTGTGGTGGACCCCCGAAAACGGTGCCGCGGGGCTGCGGGCGGGCCGCGCGTTGATCGAGTCCCTGCCCGATGTCTACGGTGCCGGGGCCTTCGGCGTCTGCGGACCCCCTGCCCCGTTCGTTCCCGAGGTGTATCAGGGGCAGCCCGGATTCAGTGTCGCCGTGGCCGGTTTCGGCGCACCCGAAGAGCTCGAAGCGGTGATCAAGCCCCTGCGTGATGCCGCACCCGCCCCAGCCTGGGAACTGGTCACCCCCATCCCGTACACCGCGCTGCAGCAGATGTTCGACGAGGGCACCCCGGCCGGTCTGTTCGGCTACGAGAAGGCCCTCTACGTCAACGAGCTGTCCGACGAGGTGCTCGACACCATTGTCACCCGCTTCCCGCTGCGCAGCTCGCCGATGACCATCGTCCCGATCTTCCCGCTGCATGGCCGCTACAGCGAAATCGCCGACAGCGAAACAGCTTTCGGCGGTCCCCGCAACCCCTGCTATGTCATCAACATCAGCGCCCTCACCCCGGATCCGGCCGGATTCCCCGCCGAACGCCAATGGGTCCGCGACCTCTGGGACGCCTTGCGCCCGCACGCCGCGTCGTCGGCCGGTTACGTCAACTTCCTCGCCGAGGAGGACTCCGCCCGCGTCCGAGAATCCTACGGCGACAAGTACTCCCGCCTCACCGCCCTGAAAGCAACCTGGGACCCCGACAACGTCTTCCACCACAACGCCAACATCCCCCCGGCCTGACACCGCTCACGCGCGCGCAGGCTCGCCCGTCGGATCCGGTTCGCTCGTCGGATTCGGCTCCGCGATGTGGGCCGACTCGGCCATGGGATCCGGGTCGGACAGCGGCTCCACCGGCAACCCGTCCAGCACCCGGGCGAGCCGCTCGGAGTCCAGCTGCCCCTCCCACCTGGCGATCACCAGCGTGGCGACGCAGTTGCCGAGCAGGTTGACCGTGACCCGCATGGAATCCATGAGTCGGTCCGCCCCGAGCAAAATCGACACGGCTGCAACGGGAATCGAGCCGTGCCCGATGGCGCTCACGGTCGCCGACAGCGCCAGGAAGGAGGAACCCGGCACTCCCGCCATGCCCTTGGAGGTGAGCATGAGCGCGGCCACCGCGGTGAGCTGCTCGCCCACGCTCAGATCCACGCCCAGCGCCTGCGCCAGGAACAGCACGCAGATCGCCAGATACAGGGTCGCACCGTCCAGATTGAACGAATAGCCGGTCGGCACAACCAAACCCGTGGTGGCGCGCGAGCAGCCCGCGTCCACCAGCTTGGTCATGATGCGCGGCAGCACCACCTCGGTCGAGGCCGTACCCAACGCCACGAACAGCTCATCCTTGATGTAGCGCACGAACTTCCACAGGCTCGCGCCCGCGAAGATCCGGGTGATCGCGGCCAGTACGAGGATGAACAACAGGGCCGCCCCATAACAGGCGGCGATCAATTTCCCGTACGTGCCAAGGGATTTCAGCCCATACTGCCCGACGATGAACGCCATCGCCCCGAACGCCCCCAGCGGCGAGAGCCGCATGATCCACCCGATCACGATGAACAGGATCCGGCTGACGTGATCGATGGCCTCCAGCACCACGGGCGGCCCGTTCTCCCCGAACTGGGCCAGCGCCAGCCCGAACAGCACCGAAACGAACAGCACCTGCAACAGCTTGTTCTCCGCGAACGCCGAAACCAGCGACGTCGGAATGATGTTCAGCAGAAAGTCGACGGTATGCGGCAGCTCGGCCTTCTGCGTCGTCTTCGCGATCTGATCCGCCCCGGTCGCCAGCGTCTGCGCATCGATGCTGAACCCCGCCCCCAGCTTCACCAGATTCCCGACCAGCAACCCGAACAGCAACGCGAACGTGGTCACCACCTCGAAGTAGATCAGCGCCTTGACCCCGATCCGCCCCACCGACTTCAAATTCCCCACGTGCGCGATCCCCAGCACCACCGTGCAGAACACGATCGGCGCGATCACCATCTTGATCAGTTTGATGAACCCGTCCCCCAACGGCTTCAGATCGGTCCCGAGCCACGGCCACATCCTGCCCACCACGATCCCGGCCACCACCGCGATCAGCAGCTGCACGAACATCGACCGATACCACGGCGTCCGCGGCCCCACCGCCACCCCGCCTCCGAGCGTCTCTGCCATGCCCGCACGCTAGAAACCTCGAGTATCCATGCTGTATCACGCATGTATCGTCGAAATTTCGTAAGTTTTGTACACGGCGGCCGATGCAAACGACAGCGGGCGGTCTCCGCGGAGACCGCCCGCTATTGCGTTGCCGCTGAACTACAGCGGGATGTTCTTGTTGTGCTGCGGGCGGGACGGGGCCGCCGCGAGTGCCGCCGCGATGGTGGAGCGGGTCTTGGCCGGTTCGACGATCTGGTCGACGACGCCGATGGCCATGGCACGCTCGACGCCGCCGGCGATGCGCTCGTGTTCCTCGGTGAGGCGCTCGAGCATGGCCTCGCGCTCCGATTCCGGGGCGGCGGCGAGGGCCTTCTTGTGGAGGATGCCGACCGCGGCCTTTGCGCCCATGACGGCGACCTCGGAACCGGGCCACGCGTACACCGCGGTGGCGCCGAGGGAACGGGCGTTCATGGCGATGTAGGCGCCGCCGTAGATCTTGCGGGTCACCAGGGTGACGCGGGGGACGCGGGCCTCGGCGAAGGCGTGCAGCAGCTTCGCGCCGCGGCGGACCACGCCCTCGAACTCCTGGGAGACGCCGGGCAGGTAGCCGGGGACGTCGGTGACGACGATCAGCGGGATGCCGAAGGCGTTGCACAGGCGCACGAAACGCGAAGCCTTCTCGGCGCTTTCGGAGTTGAGGCAGCCGCCCATGCGGATCGGGTTGTTGGCCAGCACGCCGACGGTGCGGCCGCCGAGGCGGCCCAGGCCGACCACCATGGAGCGGGCGTAGCCGCCCTGCAGTTCCTCGAAAGTGCTTTCACCGTCGACATTGTCGAGCAGTTCGTTGATGATCGGCTTCACGTCGTAGGCGCGCTTGGCCGAGGCGGGCATCATGGCCTTGAGGTCCACATCGCCGTGTTCGGCAGCGGCCAGGTCGAATTCGCCCTGCTCGGCGAACATCGAGACCAGGCGGCGCGCACGGTGCATGGCGTCCTGTTCGTCATCGGCGACGATGTGGCACACGCCGGACTTCTTTCCGTGGGTGATCGGGCCGCCCAGGGTCTCCATGTCGACGCTCTCGCCGGTCACCGTCTTCACGATGTCGGGTCCGGTCACGAAGACACGGCCTTCCGGGGCCATGATCACGATGTCGGTCAGCGCGGGACCGTAGGCGGCGCCACCGGCGGCGAAGCCGAGCACCACCGAAATCTGGGGGACCTGGCCGGACGCGCGCACCATGGCCTCGAAGACCAGGCCGACCGCGTGCAGGGCCTCGACGCCCTCCGCCAGCCGCGCGCCACCCGAATGCCACAGGCCGACAACGGGAATCTTGGAGTCGATGGCGGTATCGATCGCATCGACGATGTGCTTGCAACCCTCGACGCCCATGGCGCCGCCCATCACGGTCGCATCGGAGCAGTACGCGACGGTGCGCACACCGTCGATCTCACCGATGGCGGCCAGCACGCCGGACTTGTCGCGGGGGTGGAGCGGCAGCACGGTTCCGGGATCGAAGAAGCGCTGCAACCGACCCAGCGGGTCACGGGGATCGGTGGTGGTATCCGCATGTGCGGGAGCCATGATGGTCATCGCGAACTCTCCTCATAAAGGAAGTGCGGTCGCTCCGTACGGCTGCGGACTCAGAGCGGCTGCGAAATGTCGAAATCCCGGCAGGGGCTCTTGGAATGAACACCGTGGGGTCTGGGATCTCGATCCGAGATCCCCTGCCGGGACCGCTTGTCTTACTGACCGGTTCTAGAAGTGCGCGGTTCTTCTGAGTTGCGCGTCAGTACCGGCCGAAGGCGAGCGCGACATTGTGCCCACCGAAACCGAAGGAGTTGTTGATCGCGTACTGGATGTCCTGCTGACGCGCCGCGCCGTGCACGACATCCAGATCGATCGCCGGATCCTGGTTCTCGAGGTTCAGCGTCGGGGGGACGATGCCGTCCCGGATGCTGAGTACCGTGAGAATCGACTCGAGAGCGCCGACGGCGCCGATCGAGTGACCCAGTGCCGACTTGGGTGCGTAAACCGAGGCGTGCTTGACGCCCGCCTTGTGAATCGCGTTGCACTCCGCGGTGTCACCGACGGAGGTGGACGTCGCGTGTGCGTTGATGTGGGTGACGTCCTTGGGCGACAACCCAGCGGTCTGCATCGCGCGCTGCATGGCGCGAGCCGCACCGGCGCCCTCCGGATCGGGAGCCACCAGGTGGAACCCGTCGGAGGTGATACCCGCGCCCATGAGCCGGGCGTGGATGGTGGCGCCGCGCGCCTTGGCGCTCTCCTCGGTCTCGACGACCATGAGCGCGCCCGCCTCGCCGAAGACGAAGCCGTCGCGGTCCTTGTCGAAGGGGCGCGAGGCCGCCTTCGGGTTGTCGTTGCGGGTCGACATGGCCCGCATCATGGAGAACGCCGCGATCGGCACCGAGTCGATGAAGCCCTCGACACCGCCGGTGACCACCATGTCGGCGTCACCCATGACGATCATCCGCCACGCGTTGGCGATGGCCTCCGAACCCGACGAACACGCCGAGACCGGAGTGATCACTCCCGCCCGGGCCTTGAGTTCGAGACCGACGACGGCCGAAGGGCCGTTCGGCATGACCATCTGAACCGCCAGCGGCGAGATCTTGCGGTAGCCGCCGTTCTTCAGCTTGTCGACCGAGTCGATGAGCGCGTCACCGCCACCGAGGCCGGTGCCGATGGCGACGCCCAGTCGCAGCGGATCGATCTCGGGCGAACCGGCGTTCTTCCACACCTCGCGACCGAGGGTGATGGCCAGTCGCTCGACATACGCCATGCGACGGATCTCGACACGGTCGAGGAGCGTGTCCGGCGACACCTTCAGGTGGCCGCCGATTCGCACCGGGAGGTCGTACTCCGTGATGAAGTCGTCCTCGAGAGTGTCGATGCCGCTCTCGCCGTTGAGGAGGCCCTTCCACGTCGCATCGACGTCACCGGCGATCGACGTGGTCGCCGCCATGCTCGTGACGACGACGTTGGGGAAGTTCCCGTTCAAGGTGGAAGGAGTGGTCACGGTGTCGGTTCCTACTCGCCCTCGGCGCCGAACTTGGCCTTCAGCTCGGCGGCCGCGTCGGAGTTCTCGGCCTCGAGCTTCTGGATGTACGCCACCGCGTCGCCGACGGTCTTCAGGCTCGCCAGGTCCTCGTCGGGGATCTTGACGCCGTACTTGTCCTCGGTCTGGACGGCGATCTCGACCATCGACAGCGAGTCGATGTCCAGGTCGTCGACGAAGGACTTCTCGATGGTGACCTCGGAGGGCTCGATACCGGTCACCTCTTCGATGATCTTGCCGAGCTCTTCGACGATCTGTTCCTGGGTCAGAGCGGCCACTGTGGTGGCTCCTTACTTTTGTTGAGGGGTGGGGATATTCGTTTTTGCGACCCGATTGCTCCATCGCCGTTGATGGGAGCGGGCCGCGAGCCAAGCTAGCTGGTTGCGGTCAGCTCGGCGAGCGCGGGGAGGTCCGCGGGGGTCTTCAGCGCCAGATTCGGGGTGCCCTTGAGCTCCCGCTTGGCGATGCCGACCAGGGTGCCCGCCGACGGCAACTCTGCCACCGCGGAAACCCCTGCCGCACGGATCGTTTCGGTGCACAGGTCCCAGCGCACGGGGCGCGTGACCTGAGCAGCGAGCTTGTCGATCGCATCCTGACCGGAGCTGACCGGCTGCCCGTCGAAGTTCGACAGCAGGGTCCGGACCGGCTCGCTGGGAGCGATCTTCGCGATGGCCTCCGCCACCGCGTCCTGGGCGGGTGCCATGAACGCGGTGTGGAAGGCGCCTGCGACCGGGAGTGCACGGACGCGGGCCTTTTCGGGCGGGTTCGCGGCAAGGGCTTCGAGCGCCTCGAGCTTACCCGCCGCCACGATCTGGCCCACCGCGTTGCGGTTGGCCGGAACCAGGCCGAGTTCCTCGAGCCGGGCGAGCACTGCCGCCTCGTCACCACCGAGCACCGCGGACATGCCGGTCGGCTTGAGTGCGCAAGCCTTGGCCATCTCCGCCCCGCGGATGGCGGCCAGGGCCACCGCGTCATCGGCGGAGATGACTCCGGCGACGGCGGCGGCGGCGAATTCGCCGACCGAGTGTCCGGCGACGACGGTATCCGCGGGAAGCGAATCCTGCGGGATTTCGGCAAAAGCAAGCAGAGCGGCCGCGACGACGAGCGGCTGGGTGACAGCCGTGTCCACGATCTCTTCCGCGGTCGCAGTCGTACCCAAACGCAGCAGGTCCAGCCCCGCGGCCTTCGACCAGAGCGCCACGCGATCCGCGGTGCCGGGAAGTTCGAGCCAAGGGGTGAGCATGCCGGGTGTCTGAGAGCCCTGTCCAGGGGCGAGCAATGCGATCACGGGATTAAGAAAACACTGTGGCGGCGCTCTCACGAGATGTCGGCGCGAATGAAGCTTGCATGGCTCTTTTGTGAGGAGTCCACAAAAGACCAAGTGGGTTGTCCGGATCGCCCGATCCGCAGATCTTGTTACACCCCATCCGAGGGGTCTGTGACGGGAGTCACATCAGTGGCAGGAGTGGGCGATTCGTTACGGGTTCGAGTCAGTCTGCCTACTGTGGCCGCGATACGTAACACGTAGGCATCGCGCGGATTCATGGGATCCCGGCCCGTGATGTCGGCAATCCGCTTGAGGCGATAGCGCACCGTATTTGGATGAACGAACAGCTGGCGGGCACAGGTTTCGACGGCTCCACCGCAGTCCAGATAGGCATCCAGGGTGTCCGACAGATCGGCGCTGGCGGCGGCCAACGGTAACACGAGATGCTCGTTGAGGGCGTCCACGGCCGCGCGGTCACCCAGCAGGGCACGTTCGGGCAGCAGTTCGGAGGCGTGCACCGGTCGCGGCGCGCCCCGCCAGCCCACCACGGCCTCCATACCGGCCATGGCCTCGACCGAGCTGACGTGCGCGGCCGACAGCGTCCGCATGGTCGGACCGATCACCACCGGGGTCTCCGAGAACGCCTCGGCGAGCAGATCGGTGAGGAACTGGGACGGGAACTGCGGGTCCCCGAGATGTCCGCTGACTACCATGACGAGCCGCGAACCCTGCACCACGGCGAGCGCATTGCGGCCGTGCCGGGCGGCCACACTATGTACGGAACTGACAACGGCCACCTGATCCTTGGGGGGAGTGCCCACAAGCACGGTGGCGGGTGCGGTGGCATCCCAATTGAGAGTCGCCGCGCGCGAGAGCATCTCGGGCCCGGTGTCGCCGCGCACCACGGCATCGACGACCAGGGCCTCCAATCGGGTGTCCCACGCGCCGCGGGACTCGGCCGCCGACGCGTACACCGAGGCGGCGGCGAAACCGAGCTCGCGCCCGTAGCGCAACACCGCCTCGGTGAGGGCCACCAGCTGACGGTCGTTGCGCGCCAGCGCCGGTAGCCACTGCTCGAAGAACTCCATGGCCACCCGGACCATGTCGACGGTCTGGCGCAGCGTGAGCCGCCGCGCCAGATCGTCGGGAATCACCTGGAAGGCATCGAGACTGAAACGGATGTCCGATTCCGGGTCCTGCAGCCATTCCAGGAAGTTCACCACCGCCGTCTGCACCAGCATCTGCACCCCGGCCCGCTGGGCGGCGTCCAGATTGGCGAAGAACGGCAACCGATCCTGCATCGAGGCCACGGCCTCGGTGGACAGGCGACCGGAGAACTGCTTGACCCGTTTCAGGAGGGTGTCCGGAAGCGGGTCGCGCGTCTGCCGATTCGGGGAGAGCGCGCCGGTGGGGAGATAGACCTCGTGGGATGAGGTGCCCTCTTCATTGATCCGGCGCGGCCTCGGCGGTTTACGTTCCACGGTAAATATGTTCGGTTATGCGTCGCCGCCCTCGGTACCGGGTGCCGCCTTCGGCGCGGCGTTCACATCGTCGATCCCGTAGCGACGCGCCGCCTCGGCGACCGTGGCCTGTGCGATCCGGCCCTGATTGGCCAGGCCCTGCAGCGCGGCGACCACGATGGACGCGGCATCCACATTGAACACGCGGCGCGCGGCCGGGCGGGTGTCGGAGAAACCGAAACCGTCGGTGCCCAGCGTGATGTACTCGCCCGGCACCCACTGGCGGATCTGATCGGGCACCGCGCGCATCCAGTCGGAGGCCGCCACGAACGGGCCGCGCGACTTGGACAGGATCTGGGTGATGTAGGGCTGGCCCGGATCCTCGTCCGGGTGGCGCAGTTTCGCGATCTCCTTCGACAGCGCCTCCTTGCGGAGCTCGCCCCACGAGGTCACCGAGTACACATCGGCCTGCACGTTCCAATCGTGCGCCAGCATCTCCTGGGCCCGCAGGCCGTCGGGCATGGTGACGCCGGCGACCAGGATGTTCGCGCGCAGGATGCCCGCCGAACCGGGCTTGTAGAGATAGATGCCCTTGAGCAGGCCCTCGACATCGATGTTCTCCGGCTCGGCCGGCTGCACATACGGCTCGTTGTAGAGGGTGATGTAGTAGAAGATGTCCTCGCCGCCGAATTCGTGGTGCGCCGAGTGCGATTCGGGATCGGTGCCGGGCAGCGACTCCTGGTAGCCCGCGACCACGCCGCCGCCGTACATGCGGCGCATGCCGTCGCGGACGATGTGGGCGATCTCGAAGGAGAAGGCCGGGTCGTAGGCGACACAGGCCGGGTTGGTGGAGGCCAGCAACAGCGAGTGACCGTCGTTGTGCTGCAAACCTTCACCGGTCAGCGTGGTTCGCCCGGCGGTTGCTCCGAGCACGAAGCCGCGCGCCATCTGGTCCGCCGCCGCCCACAGGCCGTCGCCCGTGCGCTGGAAACCGAACATCGAGTAGAAGATGTAGAGCGGGATCATCGGTTCGCCGTGGGTGCTGTAGGAGGTACCCACCGCGGTGAAGCTGGAGGTCGAACCGGCCTCGTTGATGCCCTCGTGCAGGATCTGGCCGACGCTCGACTCTTTGTAGGCAAGCATCAAATCCGCGTCGACCGACGTGTACAACTGGCCGTTGCGGTTGTAGATCTTCAACGACGGGAACCACGAGTCCATGCCGAAGGTGCGGGCCTCGTCGGGGATGATCGGGACGATGCGCTTGCCGATCTCCTTGTCGCGCAACAGCTCCTTCATCAGGCGCACGAAGGCCATCGTGGTGGCCACGTGCTGCTTGCCCGCACCCTTGCGGACCGAACGGTAGGCCTCGTCGCCGGGAAGTTGCAGCGGCTTTGCCATCGTGCGGCGCTCGGGCACGAAACCGCCCAATTGCTGACGGCGGTTCATCATGTACTGGATCTCGGGCGCCTCCATGCCGGGGTGGTAGTACGGCGGCAGGTACGGATTCGCCTCGAGCTCGGCGTCGGTGATCGGAATGCGCTGCAGGTCGCGGAACGCCTTCAGATCGTCGAGGGTCATCTTCTTCATCTGGTGCGTGGCATTGTGGGCCTCGAAGTGCTTGCCCAGGCCGTAGCCCTTGATGGTCTTGGCCAGGATGACCGTCGGCTGGCCCTGGTGCGCCATGGCCGCGGCGTAGGCGGCGTAGATCTTGCGGTAGTCGTGGCCGCCGCGCTTGAGGTTCCAGACCTGGGCGTCGGAGAGGCCCTTGACCAGTTCCTTGGTGCGCGGATCGCGGCCGAAGAAGTGCTCGCGCACGTACGCGCCGTCATTGGCCTTGTAGGTCTGGTAGTCGCCGTCGGGGGTGGTGTTCATCAGGTTCACCAGCGCGCCGTCGCGGTCGGCCTGCAGCAGGGCGTCCCACTCGCGGCCCCAGACCACCTTGATGACGTTCCAGCCCGCGCCGCGGAAGAACGACTCCAGCTCCTGAATGATCTTGCCGTTGCCGCGGACCGGGCCGTCCAGGCGCTGCAGGTTGCAGTTGATGACGAAGGTCAGATTGTCCAGGCCCTCGTTGGCGGCCACCTGGATCAGGCCGCGCGATTCCGGCTCGTCCATCTCGCCGTCGCCCAGGAATGCCCAAACATGCTGATCCGAGGTGTCTTTCAGGCCGCGGTCGTGCAGGTAGTGGTTGAACCGGGCCTGGTAGATGGCGTTCATCGGGCCCAGACCCATTGACACCGTGGGGAATTCCCAGAAGTCCGGCATCAGGCGCGGGTGCGGGTAGGACGACAGGCCGTGGCCCGGGCCGCCGTGGCTGTACTCCTGACGGAAACCGTCCATCTGGTCCGGCGTCAAGCGGCCTTCCAGGAAGGCGCGCGCGTAGATGCCCGGCGAGGCGTGGCCCTGGATGAAAACCTGGTCGCCGCCGCCGATGTGGTCCTTGCCGCGGAAGAAGTGGTTGAAGCCCACCTCGTAGAGCGCCGCGGAGGACGCGTAGGTCGAAATATGGCCGCCCACACCGATTCCCGGGCGCTGGGCGCGGTGCACCATGACGGCGGCGTTCCAGCGGATGTAGGCGCGGAAGCGGCGCTCCACCTCCTCGTCGCCGGGGAACCAGGGCTCGTTCTCGGTGGGGATGGTGTTGACGTAGTCGGTGGAGGTCAGCGCGGGGATCGCGACATGGCGCTCACCGGCGCGTTCCAGCAGGCGCAGCATGAGGTAGCGGGCGCGGCCGGGGCCCTCGCGGGTCAGCATTTCGTCGAAGGAGTCGAGCCATTCGCTGGTCTCCTCCGGATCGATGTCCGGCAGGTATGACGCCACCCCCTCGCGAATCACTCGAACCCGGCCCCCCGCCGGGGATTTGCGGGTCGATCCGGCGTCCGGTCCCGGGGAACCGTTGGCGGAGTTCGACGAAGTAGGGTGCATCAAGTCCGTCAAGACGATTGCTCCTCGTACACATGGGGTGGGACATCGGGTGTGGCGTCAATACCCCGGGTATCCGCTGGTCGGCGGCATACCCGTAACGATCGGTCTGGGGCGCATCTCACATCCTTGCCGATGATGCGGCCCAGGTCATCATGTCAGCCGGAAATCCAGTACGGTTGCGCAGGGAATCGCGCCGCTCGCGACGCCATCCACCACCGCCGCGCTGGATCGGGGAGGACTCAAGTGAAGCTGCTGAACCCGCGGGGGTTCGGATTGGTTTGCGCATCCGCGGCCGTGGCGGCGGGGTTGATGCTGGCGGGCTGCGCGAACACGGTCGAGGGTACCCCGACGGTCGATCAGGCTCAGGTGACCTCGTACCGGGCCGAGGTGTCCTCGTCCGCGGCGGCCGCCAGTTCGTCCAAGGCCGCGGCGCAGGTCGCCAAGGCCACGGCCGACAACTGCGATCCGTTCCGCAAGACCGCCGGGACCGCGGTCGACCGCTACAACGAGTTCGTGGACGCGCACGACGCCAGCGCCGCGGACCAAGTGGCGAAGCGGGACGCGGCGGCCGGGGCGCTCGAGGACGCGGCGAAGACGATCGAGACCGAGTTGAACGCGACCCGGGCGGATCTGCCCGCCGATCTCGCGGGCAAGCTCACCGACTATGTGAACGCGGCGCGCTCGCTGGCCGCGGAGATCCGGAAGATGTCGGGCGGGTCGTCGGTGGCGCCGCTGAACGACGCGAGCAAGAAGGTCAACGACGCTCTAACCGCTGTTCGGAACGCCTGCCCGGGCAAGTGAAACCGACCTGTCCTTCGGGTCCCATTGGTCTCACATACGACATTTAGGGTGCGAATTCGGCCGATCGGCTTGCGTTGGGGGCTTTTACCATGTTCGCTTGCAACTACCTATTGTCTGGAGTTGAGGAGGACACCACCGTGGTCGCCGCGGCGGACGCGCAGAACTACGCTCAGAAGCTTGGCATTACACACGACATGGTGGTTCAGGAACTGGGCTGGGACGAAGATACCGACGACGCGCTTCGCGCCGAGATCGAGGAAGCCACCGGTTCCGAGTTGCTCGACGAAGACACCGATGAGGTGGTCGACGTCGTACTGCTGTGGTGGCGGGACGGTGACGGTGACCTGGTGGACGAGCTCCTGAATGTGATCACCCCGCTCGCCGACGACGGCGTCGTGTGGGTGCTCACCCCCAAGACCGGTCAGCCCGGCCATGTCGATCCGAGCGAAATCGGCGAGTCGGCGACCCCCGCCGGCCTCACCGCGACCACCCCGGTGTCCCTGGGCACCTGGACCGGCACCAAGCTGACCCAGCCCAAGACGCCCTCCAAACAGCGCTGAGACCCTCCACTAAGGTTTCAGTCAACCGAGCGACCGTGGTGGATGCCCCGTGCCTCCACCACGAGTCGCCCGGTGCGCGGGTCCTTTCGCGGGCCCGGCGCTGCGCCAGGACACAGGATGGAGGGGTAGCCATGCCGCTCGAGGTCGGTACGCTCGCACCGGACTTCACGCTGAAGGACCAGAACAACCAGGAAGTCTCCCTGTCGAGCTTCCGAGGCGAGAAGAACGTCCTGCTCGTCTTCTACCCGTTGGCCTTCACCGGCATCTGCCAGGGCGAACTCTGCAAGGTCCGAGACGAACTCCCCAAGTTCCAGAACGACAACGCAGAAATCCTCGCCATCTCGGTAGGCCCACCCCCCACCCACAAAATCTGGGCCGCCGAACAGGGCTACACCTTCCCCCTCCTGTCCGACTTCTGGCCCCACGGCGCCGTCTCCCAGTCCTACGGCGTCTTCAACGAAAAATCCGGCTACCCCAACCGCGGCACTTTCGTCGTCGACAAGGACGGCATCATCCGCTTCGCCGAAATGAACGGCCCCGGTGAGCCCCGTGACCAGCAAGCTTGGGAAAAAGCCCTCGCCACACTAGATTCATAACCCGTGCCTCCGGACCCCGCGTCCGGCAGCACAATCCGACCCCGGCCCCGCCGGGCAGTCCGGGCGTATAGCTCAGCGGTAGAGCACTGGTTTTACACACCAGCGGTCGGGGGTTCGATCCCCTCTGCGCCCACTCCCGAAAACCCAGGTCATGCCTGGGTTTTTGTGTATCAGCTTCGATCTTGGAAGTGATTTGTGTTCGCAATCGTGTAGCACTGAGAGTTAGCTGCTATGTGTCTGTAGCGGTTCGTGTTCCACATCGATGAGAGTGCTGTGAGGTTCGGCGTCGGTGGACGGCTGCTAGTGTCG
>NZ_BJWY01000084.1 GCF_007990715.1 Nocardia seriolae NBRC 15557
GCCTTCGAACCCATGCACTAATTCTACCGCCGATCACACTGACTTTGAAGCCGAAATGGCATGTGATACAAGGCCATTCAGAATAGTTGGATTTTATACCAACCGGGCGGAAAGGGTTGCGGCAGAAGCATATACGGCCGCGCCGAAGGTGGGTTCGGAGTCGGGAGTCAGGCGACCTATTGGGAGATTGATGCTGAGACTGCCGAGGGGGTGGCCGTCGGGAGAAAGGACGGCTGCGGCTACTGCGCCTACGTCGGAACGCCATTCACCGTGGTTGACGGCGAAGCCTTGGGCGCGAATGTGGTTGAGTTCGGCGCGGAGGGATTCGGGGTCGGTGATGGTGGTGTCGGTGTAGCGGGGGAGGTCGTCGCGGAGTAGGGAGCGGAGGTCGTCGGGTGGGGTGAAGGCCAGGACGGCCTTGCCGTTGGCGGAGGCGTGCATGGGGAGGGCATGTCCGAGGGCCATGCTGGTGCGGACCGGCTTGCCGGTTTCCAGGCGCTCGATCAGGACCATCTTGCCGTTTTCCGGGATCGTCAGGTGGATGGTTTCGCCGGTGCTGCGCCGGAGGTCCTCGAGTACGGGCAGAGCGGTGCCGCGAAGGCCGAGGTCGCCGCCCGCACTGCCGCCCACCGCAAGGGCTTTCGTGGTGATGACCCAGCGGGTGACCTCGCCCGCAGCGGGACGGATCCAGCCCGCGGTATCGAGGGTGACCAGTGCGCGTTGCACCGTGCTCTTGGGAAGGTCCAGGACGCGGGCCAGTTCGCCTACTCCGATGGGCTGGCGGGCCGCCACTTCCTCGAGAACTCGCAAGGTGTTCAAGACATTTCGCAAGGTATTGACTCCTTCATCGCGCATCCCTACCCTTGCTGCACCTTTTCACGGCACAGTGTGCAATATCACGGCACAGGACGGAAGTTCGAGCTATGGCAGCCCACAGCGGACGCCATTTTCTCCAGATTCCCGGCCCGACCAATGTCCCCGATCGCGTCCTGCGGGCCATCGCGCAACCGACAATCGATCATCGGAGACCCGAATTCCAAGATCTTGCAAAGGATCTGCTGCAGCGGGTACGCCCGGTGTTCGGTACCACCGGGCCGGTGATCATCTATCCCCTCTTCGGGCACCGCGGCCTGGGAAGCGGCCCTGGTGAACACGCTGTCGCCGGGTGATCGCGTACTCGCCTTCGAGACCGGCCATTTCGCGACCCTATGGCGGGAAATGGCGCTACGTCTCGGGCTCGAGGTGGAATTCGTGCCGGGCGATTGGCGGCACGGTGCGGATCCGGCGGCGGTGGCCGAACATCTCGCGGCCGATACGGCGCACCGGATTTCGGCGATCATGGTCGTGCACAACGAGACCTCGACCGGTGTCACCAGCCGGATTCCCGAGATCCGGGCGGCCATCGACGAAGCCGAGCATCCCGCCCTGCTGCTGGTGGACACGATCTCCTCGCTGGGGTCCATCGACTGTCGGCACGAGGAGTGGGGTGTCGATGTGACCGTCGGCTGCTCCCAGAAGGGGTTGATGCTGCCGCCGGGGCTGGGATTCAACGCGATCAGCGAGAAGGCCCTGGCCGCCTCTCGCACCGCGAAACTGGCGCGCTCCTACTTCGAGTGGTCGGCGATTCTCGATGCCAACGAACAGGGCTGAACTGGCTCGCGGACTCGTTCACCACCTTCACCGAACCGCACATCGGCCAGGCCGCCATCGAACTGCTGGAACGCTCGGGGTGGCAGGCGGAACTGGCCACCGGCGGCTGCTGTGGGCGCTCTGCCATGTCCAAGGGGCTGCTCGACGATGCCAAGAAGAAGGCCGGGGCACTGGTCGATTCGCTGACGACCACGACCGTTCCCGGGTCGCCGATCGTCGGGTGTGAGCCCTCGTGCGTCTTCATGCTGCGCGACGAACAACGCCCTGCTGCCCGATTCGGAGGCGGTGCGGAAGGTGGCCGCACGCGTGCGGCAGGTCGAGGAGCTGCTTGTCGAAGCCATCGACGCGGGCAGGCTGCAGCTGCGTGCGGATTCGCGATTCGCCGGGCGGCGCATCGTGTTCCACGGGCACTGCCATCAGAAGGCCGAGGTCGGGACCGCCGCCACCATGGCCCTGCTGCGGCGGATTCCCGGTGCGGTGGTCGAGGAGATCGACTCCGGATGCTGCGGCATGGCCGGGTCGTTCGGGTTCGAATCCGAGCACTACGAGACGTCGCTCGCGGTCGGCGAGGATCGATTGTTCCCGGCGCTGGCCGCCGAACCGGCCGACACCATTGTCGCCGCCACCGGCGTCTCGTGCCGTCAGCAGATCTTCCACGGCGCGGGCCGCACGGCCTGGCATCCGGTCGAGCTGGTGCGGGAAGCGCTGGCGGAGAACGGAAACGGCATGCGGATCGTTCGCTACGCGCTCGACGGACAGGTCGGGCGCGGTATCGCCCACGGCGACAAGGTGCACGAGTTCCCCTGGGGCGCGGAAACACCCGGGGCGCTGGTGGCGCGACTGTCAGAACTGGAACTGCTGGCTCCGTGCGAGCCCGGGACCATCGTGTGCGCGGGCAGCAACTACGCCGGGCATCTGGCGGCGTGGGCGCACTGCTGCCGAGTGACCAGGTCGAGGTCGAGATCGACGGCATCGGCGTGCTGCGCAATACCGTGATCGAGCATGACTGAGGAGCAAATGTCGGGCGGATCCAACCGACCGCCAATTCTGTACCAGCACGGAGAGTTACGCTGAGAAAGCACGGATAGCACGGGCCGCGTCCGAAACAGAAAGTGCGGAACCGATTATGCACCTTCGCCTTTTCCGGAATGCGGTCCGTGCGGCCGTGATCGCCGCCCTGGTCGCGCTCGCCTCGGTGATCGTTTCGCCCGCGCACGCCGCGGGCGCATACCTCGATCGAATCGAGTGGCGCGGCGATCACCAGATGGCGATCGGTGTGTATTCGGCGGCCATGGACCGGGTCATCGAACAGGACGTGCTGATCCCCGACGGCGGCAGCGCCGGGCGGCCGACCGCGTATCTGCTGATCGGCGCGGTCAAGGCGGAGGACGAAGTCGACTGGCCGACCATGACCGACTTGCCGCGCTTCGCCCCGGCCACGGGCGTCAATGTCGTCATTCCGCACGGCGGCGGGGGCAGCTATTACACCGATTGGCAGCGCGACGATCCGGTGCTCGGACGCAATCGGTGGAAGACGTATCTGACCGCCGAACTACCCCCGATCATCGATGCCGCGCTGCACACCTCGGGGCGGAATGCGCTTGTCGGACTGTCGATGTCGGCGACCTCGTCGCTGGCCCTCACCGAGGCCGCCCCGGACCTCTATCAGGCGGTCGGGGCGTTCAGCGGGTGCGCCGAGACCAGTTCCCCGCTCGGGGAGGCATACGTACACCTGACCACCGGGGTGAAGGCAGGCGGGGACGTCGAGAATATGTGGGGACCCCTCGGCAGCCCCGGGTGGGCCGCCAACGATCCCTACCTGCACGCGGATCTACTGCGTGGGCACACCATCTTCATCTCCAGTGGCACCGGGCTCCCCGGCAGCCACGACAATCTCGACGACTACCGCATCGCCGGAAGCACTTCGATGCTCCGCACCCAGATCACCCAGGGCGGCCCGATCGAGGCCGCCACCGGCGAGTGCACCCGCCGCCTCACCCTCCGCCTGGCCACCCTCGGCATCCCCGCGACCTACCGCTCCCACCCGGGCACCCATTCCTGGGGTTATTGGCAAGACGATCTGCACGAATTCTGGCCAGCCATGGCCGCGGCGATCGGCGCCTGACCGGCGCGGACCCGGCTCATCCGAATTCGGGCCATTGCCCGAACATTTCGGCGAAGGCATCGCGCACGCCGGTGCGGCCCGGTGAAGATCCCGACCCCTATGCGCTGACCGGTGGGATCCGGTTCGAACAGGGGCGTGCGGCTTCGAGTTGGGCTGCGAGGCGGAACAGTCCGGCCTCGTCGGCGTAGCGGCCGAGGAAGTGGACGCCGATCGGGAGCCCGTCGGCGTTCCACCACAGCGGCACCGACATGGCGGGGTTGCCGGTGATGTTCGCGACGACGCCCGGGTATCCGACGGTGCGGCCGCCGTTCTGCAGGGCGCGCATCGGCTGGTCGGGGGTCGAGGTGATCTCGCCCAGCGGCAGCGGCGGTGTCGAGAGCGTGGGTGTGAGCCAGGCGTCGAACGGGGCCAGGAAGCCCGCCACCTGCCGGGCGAAGCGTTGCAGGTCCTCGATCGCGAGCAGATACCGCGCGGCCGAAACCGGCTGTCCGCCCGCCCAGAACGCCGCGGTGAGAGGCTCGAGTTCACCGTCGGCCGGGGCTCGTCCGAGGCGTCGGGTCCAGTGCGCGATGATCCAGGCCATCGTCGCCTGGTACATGGTGCCGATGGCCGCGCCCACCCGGTCGTCGAGTCCGGGCAGATCGGTCTCGATCACCTCGTGGCCCAGCGAAACCAGCAGTGCCACCGCGTCATCGAGGGCCGCCAAGCAGTCGGGGTGACCCGGCGTGCCATCCGCGGTGCGCGGTGAATAGGCGATGCGCAGCCGCCCGGGATCCGCTCCTACCTCCGCGGCGAACGGTCGGCGCGGCGCGGGCGGGAGGTAGGGGTCACCGGGTTCCGCGCCCGCGGTCGCATCGAGCAGCGCGGCGCTGTCGCGCACCGAGCGGGTGATCGCGTGCTCCACGGCCAAACCGTTGATCACGTCGCCGTAGAGCGGGGCCAGCGAGACCCGCGCCCGGGTCGGCTTGAATCCGAACACCCCGCACGCCGAGGCGGGGTACCGCAGCGATCCGCCCAGGTCGTTCCCGTGTGCCATCGGCACCAGCCCGGCGGCCACCGCGGCGGCCGCCCCGCCGCTGGAACCGCTGGTGGATCTCGTGATGTCCCAGGGGTTTCGGCACGGACCGTACAGTTCCGGCTCGACCGTCGGGGTCATCCCGAATTCCGGTGCGTTCGAGCGCCCGACGATGGCCAGCCCGGCCGCGCGCAGCCGGGTGACCAGTGCGGAATCCACCGCTGACACATGCCCGCGCAGGTAGCGCGAACCCTCCGTCAGCGGGCTGCCCGCCATTTCGGCGACCAGGTCCTTGAGCAGGTACGGGACGCCCGCGAACGGACCCGACGCGGTGGCCGCGGTGGTCAGCGCCTGCTCGTAGCGGGTGCTGACCACCGCGTTCAAGGTGGGATTCAGCCGCTCGATGCGGTCGATCGCGGCGCGCACCAGCGCGTCGGGCCCGAGCTCGCCGGACCGGACCAGCGCGGCCTGCGCCGTGGCGTCCAGTGCGGCGAGTGGATCGTGCACCACCGGTGCGCTCATGTCGTCACCTGCCGCACGAGGCTCGACTCGACCTCGCCGAGCGGCTCGACACGGGGCGCGGGAAGCCCTACCGCACTGAGCATTTCGCGGAATTCGTCGCCGGTGCTGAAGGAACGGAAGGTCTCGACGTCCGGGCAGGCGTCGTAGACGGTGAAGCCGTCGGGCCGCCGGACCGCCGCGTGCAGCAGGATGGCGTCTTCGGGGAAACCGGCCATCAGCCGGTGGTAGGCGGCGGCGAGCACGCCCGGATCGCCGTCGAAATGGTATGCCGCGAGGTACATGATCGTCTCCTTACGAACCGGCGGCCGCGGACTGCATGTTCCGCTCCACCACGCTCATGGTCTGTCCGAAGGCCTCGGTGGGGCTGAACTCGATGACCTCGGAACCGGCGAAGACCAGCGGAAGGTGTCCGGGCGCGCCGTAATACACGTCGCCGGTGCGGAAGGTCTCCTCGTGATCGGCGTAGCGCAGCACCAGGCGGCCGCTGACCACCAGTCCCCAGTGCGGACACTGGCAGCGGTCGTCGGGCAGGCCCGTGAACAGCGGGGCGGGATCGAAATCCTGTTTGAAGGTCTCGAATCCGACGGTGTAGCCGCCCATTTCGACGTAGCGGGCCTCGATGACGTCCGCGTCGACGGCGATCGGGGCCTCGGATTTGGTGGTGCGTGGCATCGGATGCCTCCTCGGTGAGTAGTGGTCCTACTCGGGAGGCGTGAGAAACGATCTCACGACGTGAGCCAGCGCACCTCACCGTCGGGTTCGTAGCAGCAGACCGTGCCGGTCTTGATGGAGAGCCGCAGGTGGCGACCGAGTTCGGGGTGTGCCGCCGCGACCCGGCGGATGGCGTCGCGAATGCGGGCCGTGGCGGTGGTGCGGGCGCGTTCGACGGGACTGCCGGTGCGGCGCGGGCGGCCGCCGAGCCCGAACGCGGCACTCAGCTGGGCGAGCAGGGCGGCGCGCTCCGCGGCGATGCGCGCCGAGCGGTCCCCGTCACCGGCGAGATCCGCGGCGTCGGCCTGCTGCTCGAGCTCCGACAGGCGGCGGCGGTATTCGCGGCGCGCCCGGTCGTCGATCAGCTCACCGAGATCGCCTGGCTCGTGGAGGTTTTCGGCGTTCGCACCGGAATGCCCGGGGGCGGTCACCAGGTCCAAGGCCGGGACGGGCACCCCGGGCCGGGCCAGTAGCCGCGCGATGTCGTGCAGGCCCTTGCAGTCCCGCACGGTCGCGGTGTGCCCGCCGAAGGCGAGCTGCCACAATTCGCCCTCCCGCGCGAATCGCGCGTCCGCCGCGACCGGCGGCACGGTCGCCGGGGCACGCCGGGCATCGGCGATGGTCTTGGCCACCAGCAGCGGTGCGCCCAGACCCCGATTGGCCCGCAGAGCCCGTTCGAAGTGCGCCGCCGCGATCTCATTGCGGCCCAGCGCCGTCGCGGCCAGGCCGAGATGCCGTTCGACGGATCCACGCAGGACCGCACCGATGCCCTCCACCACGAACAATCCGGCGAAGGGGAGCAGCTGTTCGTAGACCCACCCGGCGATCGGATGCGGGCCGACGCTGCCCAGCGCCTCGGCCACCTGCGCCACGGTCGCGAGCCAGTTGCCGTCCCGGGGCAGCGCATCGCGTTCGCGGGCAGCGATATCCAGCAGGGTGCGCGCCTCGTCGATGTGCCCCAGTTGCACGGCGACCAGGGCCTTGGTGAAGACCACCCAGACCGCGTCGATCTCGTCGAGGAGGCGGCCGACCACCTCGAGGTCGTCGCGGTCCCCGGAGTCGACGGCCAGGCACCAGCGCAGGGTCGAGGTCAGGACGTAGGCGTTGGCGCTGCCCGCGCTCGCGCCCAGGCGCGCGGCCTCGGACAGGGCGTGCGCGCACTGCGGGAAGCTGCCCGCGGCCAGCGCGGTCATCGCCCGCCACAGTGGCCCGTACCAGAGGTACAGCGGCTGCCGCAGGGCGCGGGCGAGGAGCTCGAATTGCCTTGCATCCTCGGTGAATCCGGCCATGTCGCCGAGTTCCAGCCGGGCCACGATGCGCATGCGGCGGCCGACCAGTTCGAGCGAGGCGTCCCGGCGCCGCTGCGCGATCTCGATGATGCGCTCGGCATCGGCCAGGCGCTCGGCCACGTGCTCCGGGCCGGAGCGCACATCGCAGCGTGCGGCCAGCGCCGCGGCCAGCGCGGCCTCGTCACCGGCGGCGGAGGCGGTGCGCAGGGCGCTGTCGGCCAGCTCCGCGCGGCGCGATCCGTCCGTCGGATAGGTCAGTGCCACCGACAATCTGGCCAAAACCGTGGCGCGGGTGGCCCCGGGTTCGGCGGGCAGCAGGGTGAGCGCGTCCTCGAGGGCGGAGACCTGCTCGCGATCGTGCAGCGCCACTTCGAATCCCGCCGGACCGGACCCGAGTCCGAGCGCGCCGGCGGCCACCAGGTCCGGGTCCTGGTCGCGTCGCCCGGTCGCGACCGCGTCCAGGTAGGCGGCCCGGGCGCGCGCGGTGTCGCCGGTCGCGAGACAGGCGTCGCCCAGGCGCAATTGGCGGATGCCGGTGTCACCGGGCGACTCCGAGGCCCGCTCGTAGCACCGGGCCGCGTCCTCGTACGCGAGCGCGGACAGCCGTTCGTCTCCGGCGCGCTGCCACCATCGACCGGACTCGGCGGCATGTTCGGGCCCGGCCAGCCGCCAGTGCTCGGCAATGGCGGCCGGTTCGGGATCCGGCTCGGACGCCATCCGGTCGGCGATCACCCCGTGCCAGTACAACCGGTGCGCGGTCGGCAGATTGCCGTACACCGCGTCGCGCACGATCTCGTGGACGAATCGCACCGTGACGCCGTCGTCGAGGGTGAGCAAGCCCGCGGCCACGGCCTCGTCGAGGAGATCGGCGACCACGGGTGCCGGTTCGGCGAAGGCGTCCACCACCCGGCGCAGTGGCGCGGCGGTCCCGAGCACCGCCATGACGGCCAGCAGCCGCCGACACGACGCGGACCGGTCGGCGACCCGTGCCGCGACCACCGCCCGCACCGTCTCCGGCAGTTGTTCGAGCGCTCCCGGATCGTGGGCGACCAGGCCGACCAGCTCCCGAACGAAGAAGGCGTTGCCCCCGGTGCGCAGCAGAATCCGTTGCACCGCAAGGGGGTCCGCCGTTTCACCGGTCGCCGCCGCGAGCATCCGGGCCACCTCGGCTTCCGGCAGCGGGGCCACGGGCAGGGTCTCGGCGATCGCGAGCACCTCGGCCCAGCCGTCGGCCTCGGACGCCGGTCGCAGGGTCGCGACCAGCAGAATCCGCAAGCGCCGCACGGAGCCCGCCAGATATTGCAGGAGCCGCAGCGACGCGATATCGGCGCGGTGCATATCGTCGAGCACGATCAGCAGCGGCGTTTTCGCGGCGGCCGCGGCCAACTCGACCGTCACCTGCTCGAACAGCTCGAAACGCGCTCGCAGATCCAGTGATTCGTCGACGTCGCGCAGGATCTCGGCCGCGGACATCGCCCGCAGCACCTGAATCCACGGCCAGTACGCGGGTGCTCCCGGCTGGGCGGTGGCCCAGACCGTGGTGAACCCGGCGGACTCGGCCGCCTCGGCCCACGCCCGGGCCCGGAACGTCTTGCCGATCCCCGCCTCGCCGGTCAGCAGTACGAGCCCTCCGCCGCCGCTCCGTACCGCCTCGAGCCGCGCGACGACCGTGGCCGTCGTGCCCGGAGCGGCGGTTGCGGACAACCTCACCTCCAGCTCAGCGGGGTCGAGCAGGGAACCTGGCCGAATTGTACGTCCGGCGGGCCCGCGATGATCTTCATTGCGCGACTGCCACCCGGCCGAACGCCCATTCGGCGCTCCGGCGAACCCGCCCGGGGCCGGGTCGATCACTCCGGCACGACCCTCGATTCCGGGATCTCCGAGGTCCCCACTGGTATCCGAACGGGCCGCGGGTCGGCGTGACCGGCACGGCAGCGGTTGCCCGGTTCAGTTGTCGCGCAGGGCGATCAGGCCGGGGAGGACGCCGAGATATGCGGTGCCGTTGGGGCCGATCGCGATTCCGGCGTAGTTGTTGTTGAAGCCGGGGCCGGTCCCGGCCAACTGCTTCCAGACCGTGGCACCGGTGCGGAAGTCCAGGGCCGTGAGGTACCAGGGATCGCTGACCTCGGTGCCCTTCGTATAGGTGTAGACCAGGCCGGTGGCCAGGGACAGTTTGGGCACGACCGTCGGGGCGGCTTCGGTGGTGTTGGTCCAGACCTGGTGGCAGCCATTGCCGTCGGGGTCGATGTCGATACGGGCCAGGCCTGGTGTGGTGGTCTTGCCGAGCAGGGCGGCCTCGGGTCCGGTGTAGCCGTAATTGTTCTCGACGATCAGGGAGTTTCCGGCACTGATGAGCGAGTTCTCGGTGTCGCTCGCGCCCGCGCCGAACACCGGGACCGCGCACACCTGCCGTTGCGCCGCCCCGGGCGCGGTGCGATAGACGACCACGTTCATCGGGTCCGCATTGTCGGTGATGGCGACGTAGCCGCCGGACAGGATGGTCGGAGTGGTGCCGGTGCCGTCGTCGACCTGGCCCGGCTTGTGCTGTCCGCTATTGGCATACGTGACGCGCCAAGTGATGCCGGGCGCGCCGCCGGGGCCGGCGTCGAAGCGCAGCAGTTCCCGGTTGGTGACGATGTAGACGTCACCCTCATTGCCGACCGCGAAGGAGTTCTCGATCTCGCCGTCCGCGCCGTCACCGAGCCGGATCGCCTGTGCCGCACCGGTGTTCAGATCCAGCGTGCCGACCACGCCGTCGGTGCGGGCGACGAACCACAGCAGGCCGTTGCTGTCGGGCAGCGCCGAGTTGAAGGTCTCGCCGGGGCGCAGCACGTCGGTCAGGTCGTAGTCGCGGGCCAGGGTGAAGCCGTCGCCGCCGCTGTTCTCGGTGAAGACCCGGATGTGGCCGTCCCGCGAGGCGATGACCGCGCGGTCCTGGTTGTCCAGATAGAAGTAGGCCCCGCCGGTGAAGTTACCGAACGCGCCCGGACGCAGGAAAGCGCCCGGATCACCCGGTAGGGCGCTGCGGCCCAGCACATTCAGGGTGACCGGGTCGAGCAGGTAGAGCGCCGGGTTCGGGCCGATGCAGGTGGTCACCAGGCGACCGGCGCGATCGAAGGCGATGGACCCGCATTCGCCGCCGACCACCGCCGACACCACCCGGATATCGTGGCCGAGCGGGCCTGGCCGGGTGTTGGTATTGCTCATCCATCCGTCGTCGTGGATGCCGGAGTTGCCGTTGGGCGCCAGGTACGGATGCTGCGGAACCGGCGGCACATCGGTGATCGGTTGCGCGACGGCCGCGGCGCCGATGAATCCGGGCGGCGCGGCGGGTACGGCGGGCACGGGGATGGCGGTGGCGGTACCGGCCGCCGCGGCGAGCAGTCCCGCCGTGGCGGTGAGCAACCCGGCCGTGGAACCGCCGACCACGCTGCCCCGCAGGCTATTTCGCACCGATGCCGTCCCGCAGGAAGTCGGAGAGCTGCTCGCCGAAGGGTTTCGCGGTCTGGGTGTTGTAGTCATTCCATCCGTCCTGCTGCGCCTGTCGCAGATAGGAGGGTAGCGGCTGGTGCAGTTCGGTTTCGATCGCCTGATCGTGCAGGCGGCTCATGGTGTCGCGCAGCCCGCCTCCGATGGCGGCGGTGTTGTCGAGCTCGAGCTGGCCGTCGCGGGTCGAGTAGTCGTAGAGCTCGTATTCCTCGGGCTGCGCGGTGTCGATCTGCGGGGAGCCGGGGAGCCAGTGCGAATAGCGGACGAACTTGGCGTCGGTGGTCCGCAGGGCGATGACGTGGCCGGGGGCGTCGTCGTTGAATCGCACGGCCGCCTCCTCGATGGAGTGCTCGTCGGTGGTGTGCAGCACCCACGGCCGCCCGGCCGCGCCCGGATCCCGTGCGAGAGTGGCGATATCGTGTCGTCCGGCCAGGTGCGCGTACCGGTCGTCGGAGCGCCAGCCGGAGCCGCCGGTGCCGATGGTGAGCAGCAGGGCGGCGATGTCGATGCTGAAGGTCAGCTGTTCGCGGGTACCCGGCTGCGGGGTGAGCAGGCCGCGCGGATCGTGCACGAACAGCGGGACCCGGATGGCCTCGTCGTAAGCGCCACCGCCCTTGCCGTGCAGGCCGTGCGATCCCGCGTAGTCACCGTGATCGGAGGTGAACACCACGACGGTATTGGCGGCGACCTCGGGCTGGGCCGCCAATTCGGTGAGTACACGCCCGATCTGGAGGTCGACCTGCTGCTGGAACCACAGGTACAGATTGCGCAGATCGATCCATTCCTGGTCCGCGCCGGGCGTCCCGTAGGGCGCCAGCCCGAAGGTCACCGCCGACACTTCGACCAGGGCCTTCTGCAATCGCGGCTTGCGGGAGAGCTGCTCGATGGTCTCGAAGTTGCCCGGCAGGTCGTTGATCCAGCGCGGAATGTCGTACTGCGCCAGCGTGCGTCGCGTCCAGCGCGGCCACCACTGGATGTCGTGCGGGTTCACCAGCGAGACCGTCGTGCACCAGGGCCCCTGTGCCGCATCGTTGTTGAACCAGTCGACGAACTGGTCGACGATGCGGCCGTCCATCTGCAGGCCCTGTTCGGGTGCGCCGTTGGGGGAGGGGTAGGTGCCGCCGTCGAAGCCGTAGCGGTCCAGCCCGCCCGGGGTGGTGTCGGCGTAGTGGCCCAGATGCCATTTGCCCCACCAGCTGGTGCGGTAGCCCTGTTCGCGCAGCATCGTGCCCCAGGTCGGGAAGGCCGCCGCCAGTTCGGATTGCGAGGTCGACAGCACCCCGGCGTGGTGGGAGTACAGGCCCGTCAGCAGTGCGCCGCGCGAGGGCGTGCAGTCGTTGGCCGCGGTGTAGTGCTGCTCGAACGAGACCGACTTGTTCCGCAGCGCGGCGATATTCGGCAGGATCGTGTCCAGCACGGACTGCTCGGGGAACCACATCGGGGCGCGCATCTCGTCGACGATCACGACCAGGATATTGGGCTTGTCCCGGCGATTGTCCAGGCGGCTCGGCGTCGCGGCCGCGGGCCCGGCGGCGGCCACCGCGGCGGCGGTCGCCCCGGCCATCGCGCCGGTGCCGAAAAAGCCTCTTCTGCTGATCATTTCGTGGAACCTCCGGTGACGTCGGACGCCGGGTTGGCGGCGATGAACTCGCGCACCAGGGCGGCGAGTTGCGGGCCGCGGTCCTCCTGCAGGAAGTGGCCGCCGCCGAGGACGGTGGTGTGCGGCTGTCCGGCCGCGCCGGGCACCTTCTCCTGGAACACCCGATGGCCGCCCGCGGTGATCGGATCGCCGTCGGAGAAGGCGGTGAGGACCGGTTTCGCGAAGTGCGCCAACCGTTCCCAGGCCGCGCGATTGGCCGGGGCGGCGGGATCGTCGGGACGGGTGGGCACCAGGAGCGGGAAGGCCCGCGCGCCCGCCTTGTAGCTCTCGTCCGGGAACGGCGCGTCGTAGGCCGCCACCACGTCGGGAGTCAGCTCGGTGCGGCAGCCGCCCGCGACGATCCCGCCGACCGGGAACGACGGCGTCTGCTGGGAGAACCGCTGCCAGGCGGCGAAGGACTCGGTGAGTTTCGCGTCGCCGGTGGGCAGTCCGGTATTGGCGACGACGACCCGGGCGAATCGGTCGGGATGCTCGGCGACCAGCCGCAATCCGAGCAGACCGCCCCAGTCCTGGCAGACCAGCGTGATCCCCGACAGGTCCAGGTGGTCGAACAGCGCCTCGCGCAGCCATTCGACGTGGCGGGCATAGCTGTAGTCCGCACGCTCGGCGGGCTTGTCGCTGCGCCCGAAACCGATGAGATCCGGTGCGACACACCGCAATCCGCCGACCACTAGGACCGGGATAATCCTCCGGTAAAGGAAGCTCCACGAGGGTTCGCCGTGCAGCAGCAGGACGACCTCGCCATCGCGGGGTCCCTCGTCGAGATAGTGGGTTCGCAGGCGGGTATCGCTCCCGTCTCCGGCCGCGACCTCGAGATAGTGCGGTCCGAAGGGAAAGTCGGGCAGGTCGGCGAACCGCTCGTCCGGTGTCCGCAATGCGTGCATGTCGCCGACCCTAAATGTATTTGCATGATCTGTGCAACTAGTGGTTTTTCTGTGTAGGGTTGCCGACGATGGACGGACGCACAGCACGCGCGGCAAGGAACCGCCAAGCGGTCCTCGAGGCCGCCCTGGCGCTCATCGACGAGGGCAGTCTCCAGCCCACCGCGCAGGCGGTGGCCGAGCGCGCCGGCGTCGCCACCCGGTCGGTGTACCACCACTTCCGGGACCTGGAAACGCTGTATCTCGATGCCGCGCAGACCCAGATCGCCAGGCACTGGATCGTGCTCCTGGAACCGGTCACCGGCGATCTGTGCGAGCGCATCGACGCCCTGGTCACGCTGCGGTCCGGCCTGTTCGAGAAGATCACGAGCACCCGCCGCGCGGCGCTGCTGCGCGAACACGAATCGATGGTGCTCTCCGAGCGCTTGAACGAGGGCCGCGCCGCGCTGCGCGCCCACCTGCGCACGCATCTGCCCGAGCTCGATGCCCTCGACCCCGCCGCCCGCGAGGCCGCCTTCGCGATCGGTTCGTGGGAGACCTGGGATGTGCTGCGCCGCCATCAATCCCTCCCCGTCACTGCGGCCCGTGCCGCCGTGGTGACCGTCCTGACCCGCCTGCTCGTCGATTGAGTTGACGGCCAGGCGTACCGTGGATCGCTGTACACACTCGTGTGCAGCACGTCATTGGTCGAGTGCGAGTGAACCTTCTTCGAAAGGAACAGTCGTGAGCGATACCTTGCGGATCGGTGATGAGCTCGGGCTGGGTCAGTCGCTTCAGAACGGCGGATACTCCCTGACCCTGCAGAACGACGGCAATCTGGTCCTTACCGAACCAGGCAATGAGGTGTGGGCCTCCGGAACCCACGGTCAAGATGTGCAACGGGCCGTCATGCAGGAGGACGGCAATTTCGTGCTCTACAAATCCGACGGCAAAGCCGCGTGGTCAACGCAGACCACCGGCAAGGGTGCCGATCGGATTGTCCTGCAACCGGATCGGAATCTGGTGATGTACGCGGGCGACAAGGCTATCTGGGCCACCCGCACCGCGACCGACACCCCCACGGCGGCCGGCGAGGTCAGCGCACCGGCCGCTGCCGGACCGCACCCCTACACGGTGCAGCCCGGCGATACCCTCGAAGCGATCGCCGAACACGAGCTCGGCAGCCGGGACCGCTTCATGGAAATCGTCCGGGCCAATGGCCTCGACAACCCCGACATGATCAGTGTCGGTCAGATCCTGAACATTCCCTGATCGCGAAGCCGCAGGTCAGACACTGCGGATAGGCGCCGGGTCCGATCCCGATGCGATCGGGCCCGGCGTTCCGTAGCGCGGTCGAACCGATTGCCCGACACTGCAATTCGCGTGTCTCAGTCCCGGACGGTGATCGACAGCCGCGGCTTGGCGGTGTCGCCCGCGCCCGCGACGCGCTCCCAGACGGCGTCGATCATCGGGGCGAGCAGGAGTTCGCCGAACTGGCCCACCAGGACGTCGACGATCTGGGTGGATTCGCGGCGGGCGGTCGAGGCCTGGCCCGCTTCGCGCAGATTGCCGACCTCGCGGCGGGTCAGTTCGATGAGCGCTTCCAGCAGGCGCATCTGGGTTTCCGCGGGTTCGAGGATGGCACGGCGCACGTAGTTCACCACCGCGGGGTTGTCGCGCAACATGATTCGCACGGCCTCGTTGCGGGCGGCGACGTTCTCGCCGGGGGTGCCGGTCAACGGGACCGAGGCGACCGCGGCGGCGAAGTAGTCCACGACCAGCTGGTCCACCGCCGCGATGAGCCCGGCCTTGGTCTTGAAGTGGTGCTGCACCAGGCCGAGGGTGACATCGGCCTCGGCGGCGACCGCGCGCATCGAGACCCGGGACTCGCCGTACTGCGAGAAGAGGTCCATGGCCGCGTTGCGGATGCGCGCCTTGGCGGTCAGGTCGTCATTCGTGGCCCGTGGATTCAGCACAGCGCCCCTCGGTTCGTCGGCATCAGGCGATTCTACGACGCGTAGTAATCAACTATTCTTAAGCAGAGTAACTACTACTGTTGACCTGTTGACTATACATACGTATCGTTCGCTGGCATGGAGGATGCAACGATGCTGCCCCTCGCGGGTGTGGAGGTCGTCTCGCTGGCGGTGAATCTGCCCGGCCCGCTGGCCGCAGCCCGGCTCGCCGAGCTCGGTGCGACGGTCACCAAGGTGGAACCGCCCACCGGCGACCCGCTGGCCGCGGCCGCGCCGGACTGGTACCGCGCGCTGGTCAGCACCCAGACCGTGGTGACCCTGGACGTCAAGGCCGCCGCCGACCGCGCCAAGCTGGACGACCTGCTGGCCACCGCCGATCTGCTGGTCACCTCCATGCGGCCGAGCGCGCTGGCGAAACTCGGTCTGGCGCAACCGCAGCAGCGGTTCCCCGAGCTCTCGCTCATCGAAATCGTCGGGCACGCCGACGATCCCGAGGTGCCCGGCCACGACCTCAACTATCAGGCCGTGCACGCCACCCTCACCCCGCCGCGCATGCCCACGGTCCCCGCCGCCGACATCCTGGGCGCGGAGCGCGCGGTCTCCACCGCCCTGGCCGCCCTGGTGGCGCGGGCGAGCACCGGCGTCGGACGACCCTACCGGGTCGCGTTGGAGGAGGCGGCGGCCCGCGCGGGCGATGCCGTGCGCTACCGGCTCATGGGACCCAATGCCGTGCTCGGTGGCGCGTTCCCCGGCTACGGCATCTACGAGTGCCGCGACGGTTTCGTCGCCCTCGGCGCGGTGGAGCCGCACTTCTTCATGAACGCGCTGAGCGTTTTCGACGCCGACGGCAGCCACGACGGCTTCCGGAACGCCTTCGCCGACAAGACCATTGCCGAGCTGGAGGCGATCGCCGCCGCGAACGACCTGCCGCTCAACGGCGTCCGTACCCCCGCCACCGGAAAGTAGAGGTAACGACGATGTCCCGACTCTTCCCCGATTACCGTCCCACCTGGGAGACCGAGCAGCACCGCGAGCTGCGCAAGCATGCTGCGGAGTTCTTCGCCAAGGAGATTCCGCCCAACCGCGAGCGGTGGAATCGCGAACATCAGGTCGACCGCGAATTCTGGAACAAGGCCGGTGACGCCGGGCTGCTCGGGCTGGACCTGCCCGAGGAATTCGGCGGCGCGGCAGGCGATTTCGGGTTGCAGGCGGTGGTGCAGGAGGAGCTGGTCTACGCCCACGACAATGCGTTCGGCTTCTCGGTGCACTCGCCGATCGTGTCGCACTACGTCTACAACTACGGCAACGAAGAACAACGCGCGAAGTGGCTGCCCGGCATCATCAGCGGTGAGCTGGTGCTGGCCATCGCCATGACCGAGCCGGGCACCGGGTCCGACCTGCAGTCGGTGCGCACCACCGCGATCCGCGAGGGCGACCACTACGTCATCAACGGCTCGAAGACGTTCATCTCCAATGACACCCACTGCGATCTGCTGGTGATCGTGGCCAAGACCGATCCGTCCCAGGGCGCGGCCGGTGTCTCCCTGATCGTGGCCGAGACCAAGGATCTGCCCGGCTTCGAGCGCGGGCGGGTGCTGGAGAAGATGGGCCAGCACGGCCAGGACACCCGGGAGCTGTTCTTCTCCGATATGCGGGTGCCCGTGGCGAATCTGCTCGGCGCGCAGGAGGGTCTGGGCTTCTACCAGCTCATGGAGCAGCTGGCGCGGGAGCGGCTGATCATCGCCAGCCTGTGCTCGGCACTGGCCGAGGCCGCAGTGCTCGAGGCGCTGAAGTACTCCAGGGAACGCGAGGCGTTCGGGCGTCCGATCGGCAAGTTCCAGCACAACGCGTTCACCCTGGCCGAGGTCAAGACCGAGGCGCTGGCTATCAAAACCCTGGTGGACTACGCGATTCAGCAGTACATCGACGGCACGAACGACCCGTCGACCGCGTCCATGGCCAAGCTGTTCGCCGCCGAGACCGCCGACAAGGTGGTCGACAAGTGCCTGCAGCTCTTCGGCGGCTACGGCTACATGATGGAGTACCCGATCGCGAGCATGTACGTCGGTTCCCGCGTCAACCGCATCTACGGTGGCACCAGCGAGATCATGAAGGAAATCATCTCCCGCTCGCTGTAGCCCGAAGGACGTTCGTCACGGGCGACCCGGGCGGGCGACGGGGGAGCCGGATCGTGGTTCAGTGGTGACGTAGGCCGGACAGTGCCAGGTGCACGAGTCTGGTTATCGCAGCTTCGGATTCGGCGTCGCGGGCGGCGGCGAGGGCGTACAGGCAGAAGGCGGCCAGTTCGGGGGGCGGGATGTCGTCGCGGAGGGTGCCGGTCTCGACGCCCTCCGCGATGAGGCTGCTGACGATTTCGCGCAATTGGCGCTGCGCTTCGGCGATCTGAGGGTCGGGGTGCAGGAAGCGGACGAGTTCGGCGTCGTGGTTGCCGGTCTGCTGAGCGATGTGGGCGTAGGCCGTGAGGACGGCGGTGAGTCGCTCGTTCGAATCGCCTACGCCGTCACGCACATCGGCGAGTTGGCGCAGGTGCTCGTGGATGCGGCGGCCGTGCCAGGCGTGCAGGATCGATTCCACATCGGGGAAGTACTTGTACAGCGTGGCGCGGCCGATGCCGGTGCGCTCGGCGATCTGGGCCATGGTGACCGCCCGCAGGCCGAGCTCGAACACCAGCGCCGCGGTGGTGGCCATGATCGCGTCGCGCACCTGGACGCGATGCGACTCGATTGTCTCGTTCCACAGCTTCGGCACACGCCCACCGTACATGACGCCCATGGTGAATACATCAACCCTCGACTGGAGACGCCGTGTATCGATAAATTCGGTTCAGTGCCGATCAGATGGGAGCACCCCATGTACGTACCCGGTCATTCCCCGCATCCGGATCACTCGGCGACCGGAGCCGATGACCTCTACGCGACCAAACCACCCTGGGATATCGATCGGCCGCAACCGGCCCTGCTGGCGCTCGCGCGGGCGGGCGAGCTGCGCGGTCGGGTGCTCGATATCGGTTGCGGCACAGGCGAACACGCATTGCCGGCGGCCATGCAGGGGCATGACGCGGTGGGCGTGGATCAGTCGGAGGCCGCCCTGGAAACCGCCCGGGCCAAGGCCCGGGACCGAGGGCTGACCGTACGATTCATCCGCCATGACGCCTGCCGGCTGGGCGAGCTCGCGGAGCGCTTCGACACGGTGCTGGACTGCGGGCTGTTCCACATCTTCGACGGCTCGGCCCGCGCGGCCTGTGTCGACAGCCTGCGCGCCGCGATCACACCCGGCGGCCGGTATCTCATGGTGGGTTTCAGCGACCCCGAGACCGGAACCTGGGGCCCGCGCCGGTTGAGCCGCACCGAGATCACCGAGGCGTTCGGCGACGGCTGGCACGTCGATTCCATCGAACCGACCGAGCTGGAGATCATCCCGCCCCCCAGGCCGGGTCGCCGCCTGGCTCGTGCGCGTGACCAAAGGCGGTGAACCCGATGCCGAGCAGTGAAGCGCGCATCTCCACCGACCGCCCCGCACGCTACCTCGCACAATTCTGCAAGCATGCCGCGGCCATGGCCGACACCATGAACGGTGCTCGCGCACACCGATTCCGGCCCCACGGCGGCACGGGCGAGCACGAGCCCGCACATCAGGTTGCCGCGCGCGGAGAATTGACCGTGCGCGCCGCATCCGAGGGCAACGACGGCACCGTCGAATTCACCCCGTGGGGCCGCGCCGCCCTGCACGCCGACGCCACGACGCTGACGATCCGCATCGACGCCACGGGGCAGGACGAACTGCGACGAATCCAGGAGCTCATCACCGACGACCTGAACAGATTCACCCGCCGGCAACTCGACATCGACTGGCTGCGTATCGATTCCGGAACCACCCGGGCATTCGAATGAGCCACCTCGGATAGAAACCGCGTATCCGGACTACCCCGATTCTGGTCGTCGCGGTCATCCTCGCGATGCTCGCAATCCACGCCGGACTCGGCGGACTCGTCGTGACCCAGTGGCGTTGGTCGGTGGGCGCGGTGGCCGCAGTCGCGGTCGCGAAGGTCGCGATAATCCTGGGGCACGGGCGGGCTACGGTTTTCGGGCCACACCGCAGTAGCAGGAGACCTTGGCGTCGAACGACGGTGAGATGGCGGCGGACTCCATCAGATGCCAGCGATGCGGTGGCACGATTCCGGGGGCGACCAGGTCCAGGCCGGTGAACCAGGAGGTGACCTCCTGGCGGGTACGCACCAGGGCGGGCAGTTTGCGGATGCGGTAGACCTCTTGGGCGGCCCGCACCTGCTCGGGGGCGAAATCGGCGGTGATGGTGCAGATTACGAGGTGGGAGCCGGGGGCCAGGGCGTCGAGGAAGGTCTTCACGATCTGGTCGACGCTGAGCTCGACGAAGTGCAGCAGCGCGATCATGCTCAGTCCGACCGGCCGGGACAGGTCGAGGGAGCCGAGCAGCTCGGGGTCGCGCAGGATGGCATCCGGGTCGGTGACGTCGCCCTCGATATAGGTTGTCGCGCCCTGCTCGCTGCCCGTCATGAGCGCCCGGGCGTGGGCCAGGACCAGTGGATCGTTGTCGACGTAGACCACCCGGGCGTCGGGAGCGACCTGCTGGGCGATCTGGTGCAGATTGGGCTCGGTCGGGATGCCGGTGCCGATATCGAGGAACTGCCGGATCCCGGCCTCGGCCAGGAACCGGGTGCTGCGATGCATGAACCGGCGGTTGACCCGGGCCGCGATCCGAATATCGGGCCAGGCGCGCAGAATTTCCTCCGCGGCCTGCCGATCCGCCTCGTAGTTGTCCTTGCCGCCGAGGAAGTAGTCGTAAATGCGTGAGGTGTGCGGCTGTTCGACCGGGGTCTCTCCGTCCATCCCATCACCGTTCAATCGCCGATCGACCACGGACTCCCTCGAACAGGCTAGTCCGTCCGCCCGTCCGACCGAGGGGTTTCGTCCGGTTGACCGTCGCTCGCCGGTACCTACCTCGTGCGGCCGGATCCGTGGTGGCTGCGGATTCGAGTCGAGGAAATCACTGGAACACGCTTGTGATGAATACAGAGCCGTTCCATACTTGATGGGTGACCACGCCCGGGCCTCGCCGATACGAATCGCCGCTACGGCGGGAATTGGCTTCCCGGACACGGCAATCCGTGCTCGAGGTCGCATCGCGACTGTTCATGGAACGGGGATGGGAAGGCACGTCCATGCGTGACATCGCGCGCGCGGCGGGATGTTCGGTGGAGACGGTCTATTCCGTCGGCAACAAGGTCCTGCTGCTGAAAACGGTGCTCGACATCGCCGTCGTCGGCGACGACGCGGCGGTGAGCCTCGACGACCGTCCAGGGTTCGACGTGGGCGAGGGCGGCCTCGCCGTACGCGCCGCGACTATGGCCGAGGTCTTCGCCTCGATCTATCGGCGCACCGCGGACCTGCGCCGGATACTCGACATCGCGGCGCAGACGAACTCCGAACTGGCCGCGCTCGATGCGAAATGCCGTAGCGACGAACGCATCTCGCGCACCGCGCTGGTGGCGGCCGCAGCCCGGCGGCCACTGACCGACCTCGAGGCCGATGCGGTCCAGGCGGTGTTCAGCAACGAGGTCTACCGCCTGTTCACCACGGTGACGGGGTGGTCACACGAGCAGTACCGAGGCTGGGCGGCCGACGCGATTGTGCGGCTGCTCGAACTGCACGAGGAGTAGAGAATGCCATGACCGCCGTCACCGGCCTCGCCGGACCCGCGGACACCCGCGTCATGCACGTCGTCCACACGGCGCTGCGACGCGACTTGACCAGAACCACCGAGACACTCACCACCGACCCACCGCCCTTCCCGGCCCAGCGCATCGCGCTCGCCGCGCATCTCGACTGGATGATGCACTTCCTGCACCAGCACCACCGTTCCGAGGACGAGCACCTCTACCCGCTGGTGCGCGGACGCAATGCCGAGGCGCACAGCCTGCTCGATCGGATGCACGCCGACCATCGATCCGTCGATCCGGCAATGGATTCCCTGCGGACCGCCGCCCGGGCGTATCGCGATTCCGACGACGCGCGCGGCGAGTTGATCGCCGCGATCGACCGATGGAGCGCGGTGCTGCTGCCGCATCTGGATCGTGAGGAGACCGAGATGATGCCGATCGTCTCGGCCACGATCACCGAAGCCGAATGGCGGCACTGGAATACCGAGTACAACGTCAAACCGCTCGGGCCGATCGAGGTCTTCGACGAGGGCCTGTTCATCATCGACGACGCACCGGCCCGCGATCACGGGGTTGATTCCCGCGGTTCCACGCTGGGTGATGCTGCACGTGATGAGCGCCCGCTATCGCCGCTCCGCGTTCCGGCGCTGGCGCACCGCCCGGTTCTCGCCCCTGCGTTCATCATTGGGCGGCCGACACGAGGTGCACACCCGCGCCGCGCCGGAGGCGGTGTGGCAGGTACTGGCCGAGGTCACCCGCATCGGTGAATGGAGCCACGAATGCCTGCGCGCCGAATGGCTCGACGGCGCAACCGCACCCGCCGTCCGCGCCCGCTTCCGCGGCCACAGCCGATCCGGTTTCATGCGCTGGAGCCGCGTGTGCGAATTCACCGTCGTCGACCCACCCCACGAACTGGTGTGGATCACCCACGGCGGCATCTACGGCGACACCACCGAATGGCGATTCCGGTTGGAACCCCGCGAATCCGGCACCCGCATCGTGCAGCAATACCGCGTGCTCAGCCTGCCGGTCTGGTTCGACCGCCTGGTCCACCTGACGGTTCCCGCCCACCACGACCGCGACCCCGCGCTGCAAAGCGACCTGGTCCGGCTCGCCGACCTGTGCTCGGAGGGGTAGTACAGGTCGGACCGGGTTCGGCGACCGGCTCTTTCGACAGCACTCGACCGTCAGGGCGTGTCGAGTGCTGTCGCCGGGACGCCGTATGGGAGGAAGCGGACTCGGCGGCGTTCGTCGGTGTTGTCGCGATGGGCGCGCAGGGCCTCGAGTTCGGTGGGGAAGACCTGTTCGACTCTGGCTCCACCGGTATCGTCGACGGTGTAGATGACCCAGACGCCGCTGCCGGTCTCACCGGTGGTCTGGGCCTCCGGTTTCGGCGCTCGCGTGCGCTCCGGCTGGACGAACTGACCCAGCAGCGAGGTCAGGGTGGTGGCCAGGCTGGCGCGATCGATGTACTCGCCGACCTTTCCGAGCAGGTCGCCCAATTCGATTCCGGCCTCGCGCAGTATGCGTTCGAGTTCTTCGGGGTCCATTCCGAAAGGCCGGTCGGATGCCATCGCGATGCTCCTTGGAGACGAATGCGGTGCTACGCCTTCAGTGTCCTCGCGCCAGCCCGGCTTCGCCACGTCGGAGGGGCGCCGGTCGCGCGTAACGGTTCCTTGACGGCACGATCGTCCCGTCTGACACTGATTGGGTGGTGGGGATACGGCGTCTCGGCGTCAAGCGGACCGCGAAATTGGCGGCGCTTCCGATGAGCATTATGGCCAAACGTGCTGCGGCACTGAGCAAGCGGATCGTCACGGGGGCCGAGCGGGGCGAACTCGACGAACGGCTCATGGTCGAGGCCGCCGAACAGGTTTTCGCGGTGCTCGGTGAGCTCAAGGGCGGCGCGATGAAGATCGGGCAGGCATTGAGCGTGATGGAGGTGGCGGTGCCGCCGCAGTTCGCGGATCGCTACCGCGCGGCACTGGTGCGGCTGCAGGAGCAGGCGCCGCCGATGCCCGTCGAGTCGGTGCACCGGATGCTCGACCAGCAGCTCGGTACCCGCTGGCCGGACCGGTTCGCCGAATTCGACGAAACGCCGGTCGCCGCCGCCAGCATCGGGCAGGTGCATCGCGCGGTGTGGGCGGATGGCCGGCCCGTCGCGGTCAAGGTCCAGTACCCGGGCGCGGACGAGGCGCTGCGCGCGGATCTGAAATCGGCGAAACTGTTCGCCCGGGCCTTTTCCGCGATGGTGCCGGGTATCGATGCCAAGGCGCTCATCCAGGAGTTCATCGATCGGACCGACGATGAGCTCGACTACCGGATCGAGGCCGGATATCAGCGGGCCTTCGCCCGGGCGCTCGGGCCGCACGATCCGAAGTTCTTCGTACCCAGGGTGATCGCCTCCGCGCCGAAGGTCTTGATCACCGAGTGGATGGCGGGCAGGTCGCTCGCGGCGATCATCGCCGACGGCTCCCTCGCCGAGCGCGATCGTGCCGGTCAGTTGTTCGCGGAATTCCTGCTGTCCTCGCCCCGCCGAATCGGCTACCTGCACGCCGACCCGCATCCGGGGAACTTCCGCCTGCTGGCCGACAACCGTTTGGGCGTGGTCGATTTCGGCGCCGTCACCCCGACGCCCGACGGCCTCCCGGCGGTCGGCGCGCTGATCCGCTGTGTGCTCGACGACGATTACGACGGATTGACCCGGGCGGCAATCGAGGCCGGGTTCGTCAAAGCGGGCGCCGACCTCGAAATGGAGCCCCTGCGACGTGAATTCGGCCCGCTGGCGCACCTGGGCCGGAGCGAGAACTTCCGCTTCACCCGCGAGCTGGTGCAGGGTCAGGTCGGCCGGTCGACCGATATGGACAACTTCTCGGTGAGCAATCTGTTCGCCTTCACCCTGCCCGCCGATCGCCCGGACCTGTTCATCCTGGGCCGGGTATTCGGCGGCATGATCGGGGTCTGCGCGCAGCTCGAGGCCGAAGGCCCCTTCTACGGCCTGCTCGAACAATGGCTGCCGGGCTTCGCCGAGGACGAGGAGAATTCGGCATAGCCCGAAGCAATTCCGCGCTGCGCGACCGACTTCGGCGCTACGCGAACATTCCGGGGTTCGCCGCCACCGCCCGGCGCAGGGTGGGGCGATTGGCGCGGTAGGCGTCCACCACCGTGGCCAGCTCGTGCGGACTCGCGCCGTGCATGATGGGGTTCCGGTAGTAATCGCCGATAGTCCAACGAAGTTCTAGTAGCGCCTGGTCAGCCGCCGGTGCGGCGATCTGCCGTGCCAGCGCCACCTGCCGTGGTCCGAGTTTGGGTTGTACACGGCAACCGATACAAACCCGGCCTGCGGAAACCTGCTGCAGCCGAACATGTCTCGTGAACGTTCGTTATCGACACGAGCTGTTCGTCGATGCGGGCAGTCGTCAGGGCGGTCGGCGGCTGGGTGCGTCGAGGTGACGTGGGTCCCTTGGTGAGGGTGACTTCGTCCTCGTTCGGCGAGGGCGAGTGGTTCGTAGATTTGGTGGGTATGAACACGCCGTCGATGCGCCGGCGTCTTTGGTACAAGCTGGGTGGGACGTTTGCCTGTCAGCATGCAGGAGTGGGTCTGTCGCGACCTCACCGGGCCCGGCGCGAACTGGATCGCGGTCGTGCTGATCATCTACATCTTGGTTCCGCTGGTGTACTTCATGATCGCGCTGGATTACGTGTATCGGCGATTCCGTCCGATCGACCACGGCTCGGATCCGGGGTTGGTCGCTCGCACCCGCCATGGCGCACAGCAGGAACGCGAGGAATACCGGCACGAGTGATCGAGTGACCGTTGGCGCTCGTGCCAGGGAGCGAGTCGGGGTTCTCGCCGATGCACCGGTACCCGGACGAGGCGAAGTTGGATCCCGCGGCCCGATGACGATTCGAGGCGATAGCGACCGTGTCGGGTGACGCGGATTCCAGAGAACGGAGCAAGCGGGGATGAGAAGGAATATGCGGGCCTGCTGGGGAAGGCGTGCGCGGTGAGGGCGATGATAGGTCTGCTGCCGTTTGCGGTCGTGCTCGTGGTGGTGGCCGGTGCTGTCTGGTGGTCGCTGGATCGGGGCAGTGCCATGGGTGCGTGGCTGGTGGCGGCCATCTTGTTCGCGCACGGGTGGGTGCACCTGGTCTTTCTGCTTCCGAATCCCGCGCACCGGTCCGCCGGGTCCGACGCGGGCAACCCGTTCGACCTGGACCGCTCGTGGCTGAGCGGACGCGGTGTCGAGGGCCGGCTCGTCCACTCGGTGGGAGCGGTGCTGGCCGTTGTGACGTTCGTAGCGTTGGCTGCGGCTGCGGCTGCGGTACTCGAATGGCTGGTCCCCGCGTCCTGGTGGGCCGCGCTGACCGTGGCGGGCGTTGCCGGTTCCACGACATTGCTGGTGTTGTTCTTCGCGCCCGCGCTCGTCCTCGGGTTCGTCATCGACGCCGGCCTGCTCGCCCTGGTGTTCCAGACAGCCTGGCAGGTACCGCGGTGACACCCGTCGATCCGGAGGATGGGGCACCAGGCTGACCCGGGACATGGATTTCACGGTCCATGTCCAGATTTTCGGAAGGCTGCTGGAAGCGTTGATGGTCAAGGCCGCCGACCCCAGGGCCGTCCGCACGGTCGCGTGTCCCAGATTGGTCGACTACTTCATTCGGCGAGGCTCCGGGCAACTGTCCGGATGAGGTGAGGTCATGACCGCGTCGATGTCCGGGGTGCGCGCTCGACACCCCGGAATCTCCGACTGCCGGCTCGCCTTTCGACGATAGCGGGAGGTCCGTTCGATCCCGCTACTCGTCGGCGATCCGGCGGTCGAGTCCGAAGGCGCCCGTGCCCGACCACACCAGAAACAGCATGACGGCCAGCAGGGTCGGGGCCAGCCCGAGATGGAACGGGCCGCCGACCCGTACCCCGGCGGTCGCGATCGCGCCGATCATGTTGACGGCCAGGGCGATCGCGGCGATCCGGGTCCCGAGACCGAGCACCAGCAGCAGTCCGCCGCCGAGCTCGAGCAATCCGACCAGCAGGACGATCGTCGGTGAGTCGGGGAATCCGAAGCTGACGAAGGCCGCCATCTCGTCGCGGTGCGCCTGCCCGGCGAAGGGGAACTTGGGGAACGAGGTGAGGATGAACAGCAGCCCGGCGAGCACCCGCGCCACCGACGTGGCCACCGCGAGGCGACCGCCGACGCGGGTGCCGAAGATCGTATTCCGTTGGAACAGAGACTTTCTCGTACTCTCCGTGCGGGTCTGATCCGGATGTGTCGGCATGGCTTCCTCCATACGGCCGTAGAGCGATATCACGGATCGGTGTCGAAGCACCCGTCCGGCGTTACACGCACCCGCATCGGAGCGTCAGTAGGCGGCGGAGCACAGGTCGTCGTTGGGACAGAACACCACGGTGGCGCTGGAGGATCCGGACACGGTCCTGGTGATGGTGGGGGTATCGCCCTGGTCCCAGAGGTTGAAGTAGGAGTCGGGGTCGGGCCGGGCGGTCAGGGTGACCGATGTTCCGGCTGGGACGGAGATCGCGCAGGTGCCGGTGATCTGACCGCCCGCGCCGGTTTGCCAGTCGTAGCGGCTCTGATGGCAGTTGATGCCCGCCGGGCTGCTGGTCACGGTGCCGCCGCCCCAGCCGTCGAACCAGATCTGGAGCTGCGCGGTGTCTTTCACGGTGGCGGGGGAGGGGAGACCCAGCTCTGGCGCGGCGATCAGCAGGGCGGCGATCAGGAGGTGGCGGCTGCGGGGTCGGGATGGGTTGCGGCTCATGGAACTTCTCCTCGGGCGGGGATGGGGCGGCTGCGGATCCGGCAGGGGACCGCGCCGACCGGGTGCAGTACGAGATCGGTGGTGACGCGGACGTCGCCCGGGTCGCAGGTGAACTCGAAGTCGCGGACCAGGATGGCCAGGGTGAGGACGGCCTCGAGCATGGCGAAGCGGTAGCCGATGCAGCCGCGGGGGCCTTGACCGAAGGGCAGCCAGGCGAATTTGTGGCGTTGCGCTTCCCGTTCGGGGGTGAATCGTTCCGGATCGAACTGGAACGGGTCGGGCCACAGGTCTTCTCGGTGGTGGATCACCCAGGGGGAGACCGCGAGGTCGGCACCGGCGGGGATCCGGTATCCGCAGATGTCGGTGTCCCGTGACGTCCGCCGGGAGATGTAGGGCGCGGGCGGGTAGAGACGGGCAGCTTCCTTGATCACCATCGTGGTGTACGGCAAGCCGGCCAGGTCCTCGGCGGCCGGTTCGGCCGGCAGTGCGCGGGTGGCCTCGTCGTGGACGCGCGCCTGCACCTCGGGGTGCCTGCCCAGCAGATGCAGCGCGAACGTCAGCAGGGTGGCGGTGGTGTCGTGACCGGCGAACAGGAACACTTTCACCTGATCGCGAATCTCGTTGTCGGACAGTGCGTCATCCCCGTCGCGCGCGGCGATCAGCCGCCCGATCAGGTCGATGCCGGGCTCCGGCGCGGCCCGCCGCGCGGCGATGATCTCGTCACAGACGACGCGAATCCGTTCTTGCGTGCGAGCGATACGACGGTTGGCGGGTGTAGGCCAGTGCAGCGGTGTCGGTTTCGGCACCATGGCCCGGCGCAACACCGCGCGCCCGAGCACCGGAAACCCCGCCCGCAGCACCGGCGCCATGCTCGTCGCATCCGCACCGAACAGCACCCTGGTCACGATCCCCAGGGTCAGCCCGGTCATCTCGGCGCGCAGATCGACGACACCACCGGACCGAGCACGCCATTGCGCGGCCAGCAGACCCACTTCACCGGTCATCGCCGCCACATATCCGTTCACGCCCCGGGTGGTGAACAAGGGCGCGATCAGCCGCCGCTGCCGCAGCCAGACCTCATCCTGGCTGGTGAGCAGCCCATCCCCGAGCATGTCCCGAATCGGCTGATACAGCCGCCCATCCTTGCGATAGTCCGCCCCCGCCGCAGCAGCGAAAACATGCGCCGCCCCATCGGGGTGGTTGATCACGTACGAGGTGCGCCCCCGCGCGATCGCCCCATAGGAAAGTCGTGTGACATCACCGCATTCGGCATACCCGCGCATCCCCTCCCCGAGCGGATCCCGCAGCAACCGCACAGTCGATCCCAGCAGCCACGATCCCGCCGCAGTAGCCGGCTCCCGCAGCGCCACCGCCCCGCCACCCCGACCGTTCACTTCATCGTCCATCCGAACAACATCCGTCCGACAGACCCCGACGGAGCGCGTATACCACTACTCGAAACAGCCACGGCCACCCGCAATGCCTACTCGTCCCCACCGACCGGCGCGGCTCGGCAAGTCCGGCGGAAAGGTATCCGGGTGGGGCGCGGCTGCGAACATAATGTAGGTGCTTCTGCCGGGAGATGGTCGGTGGTGGGGGCGCGGTGCTCAACTTCGGTTCCGAATGAGGTGTTCAGCCATGGAATTCGAGAGCAGGATGTTTGCTGCGCACTCACACCTTGATCCGGTTCGGCTGGCCGAGATTTTGAAACATGTGCATGAATTGCCGGATCGGCTGGTCGGGTCGGCTGATTTGGATCCGTTTGCGGGGCTGGCGTACGGGATTATCGGTGCGGACGCGGGGGATCGGCGGTGGTTGGGGGATCATCTCGCGGAGTTGCGTGGGCGCTGGGACGGGTTGCCCGGGGGGGAGGTCGCGGTGCGTCATTCACGGGGCGACGCGGATCGACGGTGTGTTGAGTGGCGATGATGACTGTGCCGCGCCGCTGGATGCGGGGCCGGTCACGGTCGGGCCGCCGGAGTGGGATCTGGTGCCGATGGCCATGGCGTACTGGTCATTCGGTTGGCTCGACACGGCGCAGTACGCGGCGTTCTGTCGAACCTATGGCCAGGATGTCGCTCGGTGCGGGCGGTATTACCTGCTGCGGGACATCCAGGAATTCGCGATGACCATCGCGGCCTTCCGGCTCGCGAGCGACGATCGCCGACTCCGCGAGCAAGCGGCGTGCCGCCTCGCATCCATTCGCGGAGACATCGGCCCGCGACCGTGGCCGGGTTGGCTGCCGATCGAGGCGCACCCGAACCCGTTGCACGCGGCGTGATCGAGCGAGGTCCCGGTGGGTCGGTTCAACGCCGCAGCATCGTGACGGCCAGGTCGAGGAATTCCCGAACCAGCTTGTCGCGGTGGCCCGTTGCGATGACCAGGCAGGTCTCGACCCCGGGGGCATCGGCGACGGGGCGGTGGACGAGGTCGGGGCGGACGTAGGCGCGGGCCGCGCTCAGCGGTGCCAGGATCAGGCCGTGGCCGGAGGCGATCAGCTCGAATTTCTCTTCCAGTGACAAGGTCCGCCGGTTCCGGATGTCGAGCATGGGCTCGCCGTCGAGGTCGGCCAGGGTCAGTTCCGAACGGGCGGCCAGGGGATGGGTCGCGGGCATGCACACCACCCTGGGCTCGTGACCGACGGGGATGGTGCTCAGTCCGGATTCATCGAAAGGCTTTCGCAGGTAACCGATTTGAGCACGGCCGTCGCGCAGCGGCGCTTCGCGTTCCCACCAGCGCGCCGGAACCACATCGGTCTCCACCCCGGGATGCCGTCGCGCGAATTCCCGAATCACTTCCGAGACGTACAGTCCGGCCGAGAACGCGACCACCAGCCGCCGCACGCCACGATCGGTGTCCTGCACGCGCCGCACCGCCGCGTCCACGGCCGCGAGGATTCCCTGCGCCTCTTCGTAGAGCTGCTTCCCGGCGGCGGTCAACTCCACCGTGCGGGTGGTCCGCACCAGCAGCACACAATCGAGTTCCTGCTCGAACGCCTTGATCTGACGGCTCAGCACGGGCTGGGCAATGTAGAGCTGCTCCGCCGCCCGGCCGAAGTGCCGGTGCTCGGCCACCGCGGCGAAGTAGCGGAGCTTGCGCAGATCCAGATCCATACCCTCACGGTATCAATCTGCCGGAGAAGGTCTTGGACGCCGTGACGAACCGTCAGCAGACTTCAAGCATGATCGTTATCACCGCTCCCACCGGCCACATCGGCAGCCGACTGCTGAACATCCTGCTCGAAACAACAACCCGCACCGAGGAATTGCGCGTCATCGCGCGCGATCCCGGCAAGCTCCCGGAGGCCGTCCGCGCCCGCGTCGAGATCGTCGCCGGATCGCACGGCGATCCCGATGTCGTGGACCGCGCCTTCGCCGGCGCGGACGCGGTGTTCTGGCTGGTCCCGCCCGACCAGTCCGCGCCGGATCTCGACGCTGCCTTCTCCGGATTCACGAGTGCCGCCGCCAAGGCCCTCACCACCCATGCGGTCGGCCACGTCGTCGGCGTCTCGGCGCTCGGACGCGGCACCGGCGTCGCCGACCACGCCGGGCTGGTGACCGCATCGCTGGCGATGGACGATCTCCTCGCGAGCACCGGCGTCTCCTATCGGGCGCTGGCCAACCCCTCGTTCATGGACAACCTGCTGTGGCAGGCGGTTTCGATCCGCGAGGATGGCGTGTTCACCGGCACGGCGCCCGCCGAGTACAGTGCGCCGCTGGTCGCCACCCGCGATATCGCCGCCGCGGCCGCCGACCTGCTGCTCGACCGCTCCTGGTCGGGGATCGGCGAACGGCCGCTACTGGGGCCAGAGGATCTCGCACCGAACGACATGGCGCACATCATGTCCGAAGTGCTCGGCCGCCCCGTCCGCTACCGGCATCAAGCTCTCGACGAGTTCCGCGCCACGCTCACCGCCCGAGGGGTCAGCGATGCCATCGCGACCGCTTACGTCGACATGATGCGCGCCAAGAACAACGGTCTCGACAATGCCGTGCCCCGCACGGATACGACCGAGAGCCCGACCGGCTTCCGTGAGTGGTGCGAGCAGGTTCTCGCCCCGGCGGCCCGAGCCTGACCCGTTTCAGCCCCGAGGCTCAGCCGCCCGTTTGCAACGGTCTGGCCTGTTCCGATGTGGAACTCGACCTCTGACCGGGTCGAGCGGTCAGGGCGCGTCGTCGAAGCCCAGGATCGCGGCGAACTCGTGGCGACCGGTGACGCCGAGTTTGGCGCTCGCCCGGTAGACGTGGCCCTCGACCGTACGGGCCGAGAGCATCAGCTTCTCGGCGATCTCCCGATTCGTGAAACCCTGTGCGGCCAAGGTGATCACCTCGCGTTCGCGGGCCGACAGCGGGAGCGGGACGGCCACCAGCGACAGTGCCGGAGTGTGCGGACCGCCGCAGCGTGCGGCGATCCGCACCGCCCGCGCGGCCGCGGTGTGCGCGGAGCCGTAGAGGCCGTGGCGGCGGAAGGAGTCGGCGGCCTGCGCCAGGGCATCGGCGGCGGACAATTGATCACCGAAGCGCTCGAACGCCGCCGCGGCGTCCATCAGGGCGCGGGCATCGTCCGCCGCCAGGGCGGCGGCATGCGCGGCGGCGGCGGGTGCGCGCGGACCGTCCAAACGGGTTGCCAGCTCGGCGAGTTCGGCGGCGGCGGTGCGGTCACCGAATCTCGTGGCCGTGTGCAGCGCGATGGCCGTGTGCATGGTCTGGCCCCGGCCCCGCGCGATTCCGGCGGCCTCGTGCGCCAGCGTGATCGCGGCACTGACATTGCCCTCCGACGCGGCGACCCAGGCATCGGCGAGTCGCTCGATCGGGTCGCAGAAGATGACCGCGGGATGACGGTACCGGTGCATATCCGCCTGGGCTCGGCACGCGGCTTCGCGTTCACCGCGAATCGCCAGGCACTGTGTCAAGGAGAGCAGCGTGCCGTACAGCGCGCCACCGAAGTTCCCGAACGGCTCCTGTCCCGCTCGCTCCTCGGTCAACTCGCTTCGCGCGGTATCGAGTTCCCCGCGCGCGAGACCGGCGATGCCCGTGACGTATCTGCACTGGGCCATCGGCGTATCTTCGACCGAACCCCGGTATTCCGCCGCCACCGTGGTGGCGAGGTCGAGGTGGCCCGCCCAGATCAGCCCGCTGAGGTGTTGGGTGGCCAGCGCCGCCCGGAAATTGGCGAACTCCGCGACGTTCTCGGCGGCGGCCGTGCCTCGGGCGACGTATGCGCCCAGATCGGCTCGGCCGGTCATCGCCGCCCACATCACCATGCCGCAGGACGCGAACAGCACCGCGGCGTCGGTGGCGTCGTCGGCCGCGAGCACCTCGGTTCCGAGCGCCGTCGCCGTGTCGAGTCGACCGCAGGCGGCCTCGAACATTCCCGACAGCGCGCGCAGCGTATCCCGCAGTGGGTGGTCGGTCACCCGGGCGATCGCTTCGGCGAGCAGTGCCCCGGCCTCGTCGGGGCATGTGGCCCGGAAGCCGAGATTCGTTGCGCGAGTGACGGTTGCGCGGACGAATTCGCTCTCGTTGCCGGCCAGGTTCGCCAGCACGGCCAGCTCGGCGTCGGCCGACGCGGGCGGGCTCGACAGCATGGCGGCGAAGGCCACGATCGCCTGCGCGCGGAAGCCGCCCGCCGCCCCCACCGCCGCGCGCCCGAGCCGATCGGCGAGCCGGAAATCGGCGAGCCCGAGTGCCCGCTCGCCCACCTCGATGAACAGGTCCGGGTCCGGGCGCAGGTCGGAATCCAGGAGCAGCACCGCGCGGCGGATCCGCGTCTCGGGCCGGCGAGAACCGCTGTCCGCCAACGATGCCGCGATCCGGCCGCGCAGTCGCCGGGCGCGCAACCGCCCCATCGAAGCGCGACGGACCTCCCCGTACAACGGGTGCGCCAATCGGACCACGAACAGGTCGTCCTCCGACTCGATCGTCACCACACCGGCGTCCTCCGCCGACTCCACCGCGTCACCCGCGACGATCCCGCCGAGCAGTCCGATCGGGAGCGGTTCACTCAGGGCCAGCAGATCGACCACCGTGCGAACCTCGGCCGCCAGCTCGTCGAGATGGGCGATCACCATGTCCGCCAACATCGATGGCACCTCCACATCGCCCGCCAACCGCCACGCGCCACCGGCGCTTCGAAAAGCGCTGGACGCGACGAGTTGCCGCAGATACAGCACATTGCCCTGGCTGAGCTGCCACAGCCGCTGGACCGTCCCCGGATCGACGTGCCCGCCGAGTACCGCGGCCACCAGCGCTTCGGTTTCCCGCTCCGACAGGGGCTGAAGTTCCAATCGCTCGAGATGCTCGTCTTTCCACAGCGCGGTCACCGCATCGGGTACGGGTTCGCCGCTGCGCACCGTCGCCACCAGCGTCGCCCGCCCCTGCAGCACAAGCTGATTCACCAGCAGAGCCGACAGATCGTCGAGCAGGTGCGCATCGTCGACCGCGACCACGGCCGCCCCGCGCCCGCCGACGATCCGATCCACGGCCCGGCGCACGACGGTCTGCGGATCACCCGGCTCGGTCACCAAACTCGCGAACGCGCCCAGCGGCACCGCCCGCGCGCACTCGGTCGCACTCACCCAGCACACGAACGCACCGCGGCGGCGTTCCAGCGCAACAGCTTCCCGGGCGAGCCGGGTCTTACCGACCCCGGGGCGACCCGACAGCACCACCCCGCGTGCGCTCCCACGTCGGCGCACCGCGGTCTCGATGAACGCCAGCTCCTCCGAGCGACCGGTCAGCGGCCACGCCCGCATCGCGCTCACCGATGCCCAGTCGACGGCCACTTCGATTGCACACAGCCAGGGTAGGAGCAGGCTGTATGCGGCAACAACGCAATTGTTCGACCGGCGATCACGGCCGGAAAGATCCACAACGCCTGTTCGGGGTGAACCTTTAATACT
>NZ_BJWY01000085.1 GCF_007990715.1 Nocardia seriolae NBRC 15557
CGACACTAGGCTCCGGAAGTAGACAGTCCCGGCCATTCACCCGAAGGTTCGCGGCCCGTCTCGTTCTGGACTGAGCGGAGCGGGGGAGCGAAGCGGAGGAGCGGAGGGAGGGAAGAACGAGACCTCCAGGGCCGCGAACCCGCCCGGAGCGAAGCGGAGGGCAAAATAAACACCGTGGCGAAATTACGGCAGCGGGAATCCTTTCGGGCCCAGCTGGACAAGAAGCCGGGCGAGGTCGCGTCGATGTTCGACGGCGTTGCCAAGCGGTACGACATCACCAATACGGTGATGACCGGTGGTATCGACCGCTATTGGCGGTTGATGACCCGGAAGGCGCTGGCGCTGCGGCCCGGTGAGCGGGTGCTGGATCTCGCGGCGGGGACCGGGGTTTCGACCGTCGAGCTGGCCAAGTCCGGTGCCTGGTGCCTGGCCGCCGATTTCTCCCAGGGCATGCTCGCGGCGGGGCGCTGGCGGAATGTGCCGATGGTCGCGGGCGATGCCATGGCCCTGCCCTTCGCCGACGACTCCTTCGACGCGGTCACCATCTCCTACGGGCTGCGCAATGTCTCCGACCCGGATCTGGCGCTGCGGGAGATGCTGCGGGTCACCAAGCCCGGTGGCCGGTTGGTGGTGGCGGAGTTCTCCACGCCGACCCTCGCGCCGTTCCGGACGGTGTACATGGAGTACCTCATGAAGGCGCTGCCGCAGGTGGCCAGCGCGGTGAGCTCCAATCCCGACGCCTACGTCTACCTGGCCGAGTCGATCCGGGCGTGGCCGAACCAGCCGCAGTTGGCCGTGCGCATCGCCGACGCGGGCTGGTCATCGGTCAAGTGGCGCAATCTCACCGGCGGGATCGTGGCCCTGCACCGCGGCTACAAGCTGGGCTGAACCGCGCCGCCGAGCCGTGGCATTGCTCACGACAATGGCCTGACCTGGGCCTCACAGCCGAAAAATCCAACTGTGAGGCCGATTGTCATCTGGCGATAACGTTCGGTAAATCGCCCGCAACCCGGGCTGGTTTAACTCGGAACCATGCCGGAACAGACCACTCCCCCGACGAGCACCCGGACCGCGTGCTCGTACTGCGGGGTGGGCTGCGGCATCACCGTCGAGACCGAGCCGGACGCCCGCGGGCTACCCGTGATCACCAAGGTCAAGGGCGACAAGGCACACCCCGTCAATGCCGGGCGACTGTGCACCAAGGGCAATACGCACGCCGAGATGATGGCCGCACCCGGCCGCATGGAGACCGCCTACCGCCGCCCCGAGCGCGGGCAGCCGCCGGTCCCGATGCCGGTCGACGAGGCGATTCACGAAGCCGCCGAACGACTTCGGGTGATTCTCGACATATACGGACCGGACGCCATCGCGCTCTACGTGTCCGGGCAGATGTCGCTCGAGGCCCAGTACCTCGCCACCAAACTCGCCAAGGGCCACCTGCGCACCGTGCACATGGAGGCCAATTCGCGGCTGTGCATGGCCAGTGCGGCCGGCGGCTACAAGCTCTCGCTCGGCTCGGACGGGCCGCCCGGGTCCTACGACGATCTCGATCACGCCGACCTGTTCTTCGTGATCGGCGCGAATATGGCCGACTGCCATCCGATCCTGTTCCTGCGTATGGCCGATCGGCTCAAGGCGGGCGCGAAGCTGATCGTGGTGGATCCGCGCCGCACCGACACCGCCGCGCGCGCCGATCTGTTCCTCCAGATCAAACCGGGAACCGATCTCGCCCTGTTGAACGGGCTGCTGCACCTGCTGATCGAGAACGGCGCGATAGACGCCGAATTCATCGCCGAGCACACCGAGGGCTTCGACGCCATGCCGGAGTTCCTGTCCGGATACACCCCGGAGCTGGTCACCGAGGTGACCGGCATTCCCGAGGCAGATATCCGCACCGCCGCCGAGTGGATCGGCGCGGCGGGCGAGTGGATGTCGCTGTGGACCATGGGGATCAACCAGTCCACGCACGGCACCTGGTCCAGCAACGCCATCATCAACCTGCACCTGGCCACCGGCGCGATCTGCCGCACCGGCAGCGGGCCGTTCTCGCTCACCGGGCAGCCCAATGCCATGGGCGGGCGCGAAATGGGTTACATGGGACCGGGATTGCCGGGACAGCGCAGCGTGCTCTCCGACGCCGACCGGGCCTTCGTGGAGGCCGAGTGGGGGCTGGAGCCGGGCACCATCCGCGCCGAGGCGGGACCCGGATCCATCGAGATGTTCCGGGGGCTGGCCGACGGCCGGATCAAGGCGTGCTGGATCGTGTGCAGCAATCCCGTTGCCTCCATGGCGAATCGGCGCACCGTCATCGCCGGGCTGGAGGCCGCGGAGCTGGTGATCGTCCAGGACGTGTTCACCGACACCGCCACCAATGCCTATGCCGATCTGCTGCTGCCCGCCACGCTGTGGGCCGAGGCCGACGGCGTGCAGGTGAACTCGGAACGCACGCTGACGCTGCTGCGACACTCGGTGGAACCGGTCGGCGACGCGCGACCGGACTGGCAGCTCATCGCGGAAATGGCCAGGACCCTGGGCTTCCCGGGCTTCGAGTACTCCTCCAGTGCCGAGATCTTCGACGAGCTGCGGCGTTTCGCCAATCCGGCCACCGGCTACGACCTGAGCGGCATCGACTACGAGCTGCTCGCCGACGGTCCCGCGCAGTGGCCGTGCCCCGATCCCGCCGTGCGCCGCAACCCCATCCGCTACCTCAACGACGGTGTCAGCCAGACCCGGTACACCGACGCCGACGGCCACACCCCCCGGCTGGCGTTCGCCACCCCCAGCCGCCGGGCCGTCTTCTGGCCGCGCCCGCACCTGCTGCCCGACGAGATGCCCGACGAGGACCACCCGTTCGTCCTCAATACCGGCCGCCTGCAACACCAGTGGCACACCATGACCAAGACCGGGAAGGTGGCGAAACTGAACAAGCTGAACGGCAGGCCCTTCCTGGAGGTCCACCCGGACGACGCCGCGCAACTCGACGTGCGCGAGGGTGACCAGCTCGAGATCGCCTCCCGCCGCGGCCGCGCGGTCCTGCCCGTGCAGATCAGCGACCGGGTCCTCCCGGGCACCTGCTTCGCACCCTTCCACTGGAACGACGAACAGGGCGAATACCTGACCATCAACGCCGTCACCAACGACGCCGTCGACCCGATCTCCCTGCAACCGGAGTTCAAGGCGTGCGCCGTCCGCCTGCGCAAGGTCGCGGCCCTGCGCGTGGACACACCGGAACTCGGCACCGTCGACGGCGGCCACCCCGGCACTGCCGCCGATCCGCTTCCGGCGGAACACGATCCGGCGGCGAGCGACGCCGTTCCGGGAGCCACGCATTCGGCCGGGGCGCATCCGCTGGCGAGCATGCTGGGGCTCGACGGTTCCATCGCACCGACGCTCAGCGAGGTCGAGCGCATCTATCTCGGCGGGTATCTGGCGGCGCTGCAGAGCCTGCCGGTGACCGGGGTGCCGGTGCTGCCGGTGACCGCGCCCATCTCCGAGCGCAGCCGACTCTGGATCGACGGCCTGCTGGGCGGGATGTACTCGCGCGGAGCGCATCTCGGTGCACCGGCGCTCGAGGCCGGTGGGCCGGACGGGTCCGCCGCCGCCGGGGATTCGACCGCGACGCGCATCGTGACGGTGCTGTGGGCCTCGCAGACGGGTACGGCCGAAGATCTGGCGGCGGCCCTGGTGACCTATCTGGTCGATTCCGGGTTCATTCCGCGGCTGCTGGACATGGATTCGGCCGAATTGTCGGATCTCGCGGGTGACGTGCTGGTCATCAGCAGTACTTTCGGCGATGGCGGGCCGCCCGACAACGGTGCGGATTTCTGGGAACGCCTGAACGACAGCGCGATCCGGCTGACCGGCATGCGGTACGCGGTCTTCGCGCTGGGCGACTCGTCATATGACGACTTCTGCGGCCACGGCCGGAAACTGGACGAGCTGTTCGCGCAGCGCGGCGCCACCCGGCTATTGGCCCGCGTGGACAGCGAGCCCGACCACGAGGACCTGTCGGCGACCTGGTTCGACGACGTCATCACCAGCCTCGCCGCCGCGTTCGACACCGCCGCGCCGCCGGAGGTCCCCGGCATCGACGGAGCGCCGGGTAGCCAGGAGCCGCGCGACGGGTCCGGCGGCGCGTCCTCGATTCCCCCGGGCGGGCCGTTCGGGATCAGCAACGACGTCCTGGCGGATTCCTCCGCCGCGCGCGGCCGGAATCCCGGGCCCCACACGCATCCCTCGGCGTGGGCTTTCCCGCCCTCGGGACCGAATTCCCCCGGATCGAGCGTCCCCGATACGCGAGCGGGCAACGGCTCGACGCGACAGTTCGGCCCCGGCACCGGAGCGCCCGAGCGAGTCGGCGCTGTCACCGCGCCGGGCTTTGCGCCGGGACGGGCGCGCACCATCACCGCCGCGCCCTTCACGCGCAATGCGCCGCTGCTCGCGAAACTCGTTCGCAATGAGCCATTGTCGAGTGCGGGCTCCGAGAAGGAGGTGCGGCAGTTCGGGTTCGACCTGAGCGATCTGGAGGCCACCTACGAGGTCGGGGATTCGCTGGGCATCCGGCCCGCGAATTGCGAAGCGCTGGTGTCGGAATGGCTCGAGGTCACCGGGCTGGACGGGCGGCGGATCATCGACGTCGAGGACGGCGAGCTGACCCTGGCCCAGGCGCTGCGCACGCACTACGACATCACGCGGGTGAGCGCGGACCTGTTGTCCTTCGTGGCCGAGCGCAATGCCAGCCCACGGCTGGGCAAGCTGCTGCGCCGCGACAACCGCAATGAGCTCGACGGGTATCTGTGGGATCGGCAGGCGGTGGATGTGCTGCGTGATTTCCCGGTGCGCGCCGATCTGGTGGAGTGGCTGGGCGCGCTGAAAAAGCTACAGCCGCGCCAGTATTCGATCTCGTCGAGTCCGCTGGTGAGTCCGCGCGAGGTGCAGTTGACCGTCGGCGTGGTGCGCTACGGCGATCCGGTGGACATCGGGTCGGCGGCCCGGCGCGGCGGGGTGTGCTCCACCTTCCTGGCCGATCGCGCCGCCGTCGAGGTGCCGATCTTCCTGCAGCGGGCGCCGCATTTCCGGCCGCCGCTGGATCCCAACGCGCCCATGATCATGGTGGGTCCGGGCACCGGGATCGCACCCTTCCGGGGGTTCCGGCAGGAGCGGCGCGCGCTCGGCTGCAAGGGCCGCAACTGGCTGTTCTTCGGCGATCAGCACGCGGCGGACAATTTCTACTACCGCTCCGAGCTCGAGGACATGTTCCGCTCCGGCTTCCTGACCCGGCTGGATCTGGCGTTCTCCCGGGATCAGCGGGAGCGGATCTACGTGCAGCACCGCATGATCGAGCACGGCGCGGAGCTCTGGGCCTGGTTGCGCGACGGCGGCCATTTCTACGTGTGCGGCGATGCCGCGCGCATGGCCAAGGACGTCGACGACACCCTGCTGCGGATCGCGCGGATTCACGGCAAGCTGAGCGAGGACGGCGCGCTGGCGTTCAAGAAGCAGCTGGTGGCGGAGAAGCGCTACGTGCGTGACGTGTACTGATCTCGCGGGACGGGTGTCGCGAATCCGGTCCCGCTGATCTGAAAACGTGATATTCCTGACGCCATGTCGGTCCGGATCAGTCGAATCACCGCGCGGTTGGCGGTAGCGGCCCTGGTGTCCGCCGCATCCCCGGCCCTGGGCGGGGTTCCCGCCGGAGCCGACACCCCCACCCTGTCCGGCGTCACGGTGCCGGAGCTGAAGACCGATGACGGTTCCTACATCCAGAACGTGGCCGCCCGCGACGATCACACCGTCACCTTCACCGTGTACTCCGCGGCCATGAACCAGGTCTTCCCGGTCGATGTGCTGCGCCCCGCCGACACCTCCGAGGCCCGTCCCACCCTCTACCTGCTCAATGGCGCGGGCGGCGGCGTGGACCAGGCCACCTGGCAATTGCGCACCGACGCACTGGATTTCCTCGCCGACAAGAACGTCAATGTGGTCCAGCCCATCGGCGGGGCCTTCAGCTGGTACACCGACTGGCTCTCGCCCGACAAGTCGCTCGGGGTCAACAAGTGGTCCACCTACCTCGGCAAGGAATTGCCGCCGCTGATGGACGCCGCCCTGGGCACCGACGGCGTCAATGCCATCGCCGGAATCTCCATGGCCGGTCTGCCCGTATTGAATTCGGTCATCTTCAATCCCGGGCTGTTCCGCAGCGCCGCCGTGTACAGCGGCTTCTTCCAGACCACCACGCCGCAGGGCCGGGAGTCCATCAAAATGGTCACCGAGCTCTACGGCGGCGGCAAGGTCGAGAACATGTGGGGGCCCGAGGGCGGGCCGCTGTGGGCCGCCAACGACCCCACCCTCAATGCCGAGAAACTGCGCGGCACCAACCTTTTCATCTCCACCGGCAATGGCATTCCCGGTGCCTTCGACGTCCCCGGCGCGCGCGGACGGATGGAGCGGCCCGCCGACACCGCCAAGGCGGTGGCCATCGGCTCGTTCATCGAGGCCAATGTGGAGCTGTCCACCTTCATCCTGCAGAAGCGGCTGGAATCGCTGAACATCCCCGCCACCTTCGAATTCCGCGACAGCGGTACCCACATCTGGGGCTACTGGCAGGACGATCTGAAGGCATCCTGGCCGGTGCTCGCGCAGGGGCTCTACTCGAACCCGTGATCGGTTACACCACGGGCGGATTGACGCGGGCGAATCCCTCCTGGCGGTAGTACGGGTAGTAGGGATACGGCGGTGTCACCGCACTCGCCTTGTCCAGGCGGGCGACCTGATCGGCATCCAGACTCCAGCCGACCGCGCCGAGATTCTGCCGCAGCTGTTCCTCGTCGCGCGCGCCGACGATGACGGTGGCCACCGTGGGCCGGCGCAACAGCCAGTTCAGGGCGATCTGCGGGACGGAACGACCGGTTTCGGCGGCGATCTCCTCGAGCACGTCGACGATGTCGTAGAGCCTCTCGTCGTCCACGGGCGGACCGGCGTCGGCGGTCTTGTGCAGGCGACTGCCCGCCGGAAGCGGCTGTCCGCGACGGATTCTCCCGGTCAGCCTGCCCCAGCCCAGCGGGCTCCACACCACCGCGCCGACGCCCTGATCCAGACCGAGCGGCATGAGCTCCCACTCGTAATCGCGCCCGACCAGCGAGTAGTAGACCTGATGCGCGACATAGCGGGTGAACCCGTACCGATCCGCGGCGGCAAGGGATTTCATGAGCTGCCAACCCGCGAAATTGGATGCGCCGACGTAGCGGATCTTGCCGGAACGCACCAGGTCGTCCAGGGCGGAGAGCACCTCCTCCACCGGAGTGCCCGCGTCGAAGGCGTGCAACTGGAACAGGTCGATGCGATCGGTGCCGAGCCGTCGCAGCGAGCCCTCGACCGCCGAAATCAGCCGGGACCGACCGGATCCCGCGTCGAACGGGCCGGGGCCGGTGGGCAGCGTCGCTTTCGTGGAGATCAGCAGTTGGTCCCGGCGACCCCGGATCGCCTCGCCCAGCACCTCTTCCGAGGCGCCGTCCGAATACACATCGGCGGTGTCGAACATGGTGACGCCCGCGTCCAGGCTGATATCCACCAGCCGCCGCGCCTGCCGGGCGTCGGTATCGCCCCAGGCGGAGAACAGTTCGCCGCGGCCGCCGAAGGTGCCCGCGCCGAAGCTCAAGGCGGGAACCAGCAGACCCGAAGCGCCGAGCCGACGGTATTCCATGACCACCACTCCTAACGGAACTACAGTTTCATTAACAATCGCGACGCTACACTCGTGCCATCGCAAATGGAACTGGAGACCCGTTATGAATCAGGACACAGCCGGACCGGGCTCGGTCCGCCCGGGCGGCCGCACCGCCCGCGTGCGCGAGGCCGTGCTGCTCGCCGCCGGTGACCTGCTGGCCGAACGTGGCTTCGCCACCCTCGATCTCGCCGAGGTGGCCGCGCGCGCCGAGGTCGGCAAGACCACCGTCTACCGCCGCTGGCGCACCCCCGCCGGACTGGTCGCCGACCTGCTGCTGGAAATGGCGGAAACCTCACTGCCCCACAGCGATACCGGCACCCTGCGCGGCGACCTCCGCGAGAACGCCCGCCTGGTCGGCAAGACCCTCACCGACCCCCGCCAGGGCCGCCTCTTCCGCGCCGTCATCGCCGCCGCCACCAGCGACGACACCGCCGCCGCGGCCCTGCGCGCCTTCTATGACACCCGCCTGTCCGAATGGTCCCCCTGCGTCGAGGCCGCCGTCTCCCGCGGCGAGATCCCGCCCGAAACCGACCCCCGCGCAGTCCTTTCCGCCGTCTCCGCCCCGCTCTACTACCGCCTGCTCGCCAGCGGCGACCCGGTCGACGAGGCGGCGATCACCGCCGCCGCCGAGGCCGCCGCCCTGGCCGCCGAACAGGGCGTATTCACCACCGCCGCACTCGAATCCGCCGATTGACCGCCCGATCCGGGAGCCGTCGGCCCGCACGCACCACCCCTCGCCGGGCGTGCGGGCCGCGACGTTCGCCGGATCCTGCGCGGGCTTCAGTCCGCCGCCCAGGCCGGATCGCGGCCGGTCAGTCCGAGCACCCGGTCGAGGAGTGGCGCTTCGGCGGGGATGTCGATCACGGGACCGAACAGGCCGGGGATGCCTTCACGCGGGGTGTCGCGCAGGAACCCGAGCAGGATCGCCAGATCCGGTTCGGCCGGGGCATAGGGCGCTCCGATCGCGCGGGCCAGATCCCAGCCGTGGATCACCAGTTCGTCCAGGGCGAAGATCGCCATCTGCGGCGCGGGTGCGACCGCCCCGCCGACCTCGGTGTCACCCTCCCAGGCGTCGGGCTCCCGCCAGGCCGCGACCAGCGACTTCAGCTGGGCCGGAATGCGATCGCGCCAATCCTGCGCGAGCGAGGATCCGGGTTCCGGCGGCTGGGAACGCCCGAGCAGCTCCTTGGTCGCGCCCAGGCGGAAGGCCTCGGTGAAGCCCTGCACGTGGGCGACCATGTCGCGCACGGTGATGCCCGAGGGCGTCGGGCGCTCGCAGTCGGCCTCGGCGACGGCGGCGACGACCGCCTCCACGGCAGCGGCGGCGGCTTCCAGATCGAAGGCCGGTGTGGTCATGGTTCCTCCAGCGGGCATGCCGAACCATCGGTGCGGCCCGGTCATCGATGAGGACGACGCGGGGCCGCGGAATTCATCGCGGAGCCCTCGAAATGTGCTTGCACCCCCGCGTCGCAACCGGTTCGTTAGGCGGTATCAGCGGCGAAAGATGCTGGTAGGGAGGAGAATTGATAGATGAAAGGTGATCGCGTGGAGATCGTCGTCGATACCGGCGACGGGTCTCGGAACTACGAAATTATCGCGACCAGAGCGGGCCGCCGCGTCGAGACGCGCATCGCGCGCGGAATAGTCGAGGTCAGCGAAGTGACCAGAACCGGGAGCTCGGTACGCACTGCCCGATTCCTGGCGGGGCGGGTGCTGTCACTGGTCGAGTACCCCGCAGACGATGGAGCCCTACCCGGCGAGTGATGCCGGACGGTTGCCCGAGAGGTGAAACGGGGGCATTCTCGACAGTGTCCGCCGCCCGCTCGGCAGAGAGGAGCATCCGATGATCGATCGCATCGACGAAGTGCCCGAGGCCGACTCCGTGGAGCAGTCCATTCCCGCCTATCCGGCGGATGACGCGCTCGACTCCGATTCCGAAATCACCGAAGTCCCCGCCGGAGACAATGGCTGGACCGCCTCCGAGGGAGACCTCGTCGAACAGTCCATCCCCGTCCCCCTGGACGACGACCGCGACGAGAGCGCCGGCAGCGATTACTGACCGGCGCCCCTTCGCGAGCAAGCTGATTCGCGACTCCCGCGCTAATTCGAGACGCCCGCACGCACCGTGGCGTGCAGCTCCCGCAGGCTCGACCGCTCGGTGGCGACCTCGAGCACGCGAATGCCGTGGGCGCTGCCGCTCAGCTCGGCGGCCAGCTGTGCCGGATCGACCTGGCGGTGCGGAATCCGGTAGGCGGCGCACAGCGCTGCCAGGTCCATGCCGTGCGGGGTGCCGAAGACCCGCTCGAACACGCCCGCGTACTGCGGATCGCCCTGTTCCAGGAGTTCGAAGATGCCGCCGCCGTCGTCATTGGCGACCACGATGGTGAGATCTTCGGGCCGCGGCTCGCCCGGGCCGATGAGCAGGCCGGACGCGTCGTGCAGGAAGGTCAGATCGCCCATCAGCGCGACCGTGCGGCCGGGATGGGTGAGCGCCGCGCCGACCGCCGCCGACACCGTGCCGTCGATCCCGGCCACGCCGCGATTGGACAGCACCCGGATGCCGGGCCGCGGATGCGAGACCAGGGCCGCGTCGCGGACCGGGTTCGACGCGCCGAGCAGCAGCTGATCGCCCTCACGCAGCGCGTCCATGACCACCGCCGCGACGTGCAGACCGGTCGGCTTCGGATGTCCGGCCAGCTCGGCCCGGACCACCGTGACCGCCTTCTCGTTCAGATCCCGGCACAGCTCGAGCCACTCCGGTCGGGGCGCGCCGTGGGTGACCGCGCGGGTGCCGGTCCCGACCACATTGCCCGACACATCGGGCCAGCGCGGACCGGTGGTCAGCGCGAACACCGTGACCTCCGGATCCGCCAGCACCCGCGACACCTGCCGGTGCAGGGTGGGACGGCCGGTGATGATGGCCTGCTTGGGCCGCAGCAGCGGCAGCGCCAGCGGATGCAGCGCCGGACCGTGCATGGGCGCGGTGGGCTCGGCGACCGTGGGCAGCGCCGCGAGTTCGGGCCGGTGCCCCGCGCCGTGCCCGGAGATGACCACCGTGTCCGGGGTCAGGTCGATATCCAGGGGCACGTCCAGGGTGGCGTATTGCGTTGCCGTCCAGGGCCGTTCGCCGTCCCGCCCGGCGGGCAGCGCATCCCCGGCGGCCAGGTCCGGGACCAGCGGTTCGCGCAGCGGGATATCGAATTGCACGGGTCCGGCATTGCCGGAGCGGGTGCCGCGGGCGGCGGCCAGCACCCGGCACACCGCCGAACGCCACACGCTGTTCTGCTTGGCGTACAGCTCGTCGCCGCCGTCGGCCTCGGCCAGCCCGAGACCGATGGCGGCACGCACCTGGCTGCCGAAGAGGCCGAACTGTTCGACGGTCTGGTTCGCGCCGGTGCCCAGCATCTCGTAGGGCCGGTTGGCGCTGAGCACGATCAGCGGAATGCGGGCGTAGTTGGCCTCCAGCACGGCCGGGCCCAGATTCGCGACCGCGGTGCCGGAGGTCATGACGACGGGCACCGGGCGGCCACTCGCGGCGGCCAGGCCGACGGCCAGGAAGCCCGCGGTGCGCTCGTCGATGCGCATGTGCAACCGGATGCGTCCTGCCTGGTCGGCCGCCTGTAATGCGAAGGCCAGCGGCGCGTTTCGCGATCCGGGGCACAGGACGACGTCCCGGACTCCGCCGCGCGGGAGCTCGTCGACAACGACGTGCGCCTGAGCAGTCGAAGGATTCACCCCCACAGCCTCTCAGACAGCCGCCCGGAGCGCTCCGTCACCCCGATCACACCTATGCTGGAAAGTTAGGGTTTGCTAACCTAAGCGAATGGCGAAGCGCAGCAAGCATGTCAAGCCCGAGCACCGCGAGATCCTCACCGCGGAGGTCCTGGCCAGCAAACGAATCAGCCCCAATTTCGTCCGCGTCACGCTGGGCGGCACGGGACTCGCGAACTTCACCGCCATGGGATTCGACCAGTGGTTCCGGCTCTTCATGCCCGGGCGCGACGGGAGTCTGAAGCTGCCCACCTCCTCGACCAATCTCGGGTGGTTCGCCCAGTACCTCATGATGGGCAAGGAGCATCGGCCACTGGCGCGCAACTACACGGTGCGCGACTACCGGGCCGCCGGTTTCGGGGAGTTCGGCAGCACGGCCGAGATCGACGTCGACTTCGTCTCGCACGGGGACGGCAGCCCGGCCTCGGCCTGGGCGAACAATGCCACGCCCGGCTGCCAGGTCGGCCTGCTGGACGAGGGCATCACGTATCAGGCTCCGGACCACAGCGATTGGACGCTGTTGGTGGGCGACGAGAGCGCGCTGCCCGGCATCGCGGGCGTGCTGCGGTCGCTGCCGCGCGGGGCGAAGGGCGCGGCGTACATCGAGATTCCGTCCGCCGAGGACCGGCAGGAACTGGGCGAACCCGAGGGCGTGCAGGTGAATTGGCTGGCCCGCACGGACGCGCACGTGGAGGTCGGGGCGCTGGCCGCGGAGGCGGTGCGACAGGCGGAACTGCCCGGCACGGGCGTCTACGCCTTCATCGCGGGCGAGCAGAAATTGGCCGCGGGGGTGCGGCGGCACCTGGCACAGGAGCGCGAAATCCCCAAAGCGGACATCACTTTCACCGGCTACTGGCGAGTCGGCAAGTCCCAGGGCTGAATTCGAAGAGAAAAGCGAGTGCCCGGGAACCACCTCGCGGGCATTCGCATCACCGCGCCTTGGCGCGCGGACATTCACCGAGACTGTTCGCGGCCCCTCGCCGGGCCGCGAACCGGTCGGTCGTTATTACCCGGCGTGCTTCTGCACCAGGTCACCCAGGCGCGGAAGAGCCTCGGCGACATGCTTCTTCGCCGACGAGCGCATGGAGTTGTAGACCTTGGTCAGTGCCGGGCGCGAGGACGCCTCGGCCCGTGCGTCGGTCACCGACAGCAGCGCGTCGGCCACCTCGTCCTGCTTGGACACCAGCAGATCGGCGAACGAGCCCGAGCCGCCGTTCTGGTACTCGACCCAGTACGGCTCGAGCTGCTCGACGAACTTGGGCGCGAAGGACTCCAGCGCGTCGCCCACGATGGACGGGCTGACCTTCTTGATCGCGGCATAGCCGCCCTTGACGACGAGGCCCGACGCGCCGCCCTTGTCCGACACCTCCTCATCCAGAACCGTAACGGCGTCGGCGATGAAGGCCGGACGCTTGGCGTCATCGAGCAGGGATTCAGACAGTGCTGCAACCACTTTCAGGTTCCTCCGGATAGTTTTTCGATGAACGAGCGCACGCAACTATACGCACCGGTGTCCCCGCACACACGATGCCAACGCGCTGCTACTGCCACAGCAGCAACAGCACTGTAAGCCCTCCGCAATCGATTGGCAGCGTTTCACTTTCGGTGACCGATCGGTAGGCATTCGGGAGCGCCGAGTAGCAAGCGACCGACCGAGGGTCCGGGCAACCCCGCCCGCTAATAATCAGCGCCCTTGTCGGATGGCCGAATTCCGCCGCCGGGCTTTCACGTGACGCATAAAACACCCCGCCGAACTGCGGTGGGCCTTCACCATCGGGCGGGCCGGAGAAGTATGTTCACTCCCGTGACCTTCAATGCGACGCTGTGGCGGCCCGTTCCGGGATTCGAGAACCTCACCGACATCACGTACCACCGCCACATCGAGCAGGGCACGGTACGGATCGCCTTCGATCGTCCCGAGGTACGCAACGCCTTCCGGCCGCACACCGTCGACGAGCTCTACCGCGCCCTCGACCACGCCCGCATGACCCTCGACGTCGGCGCGGTCCTGCTCACCGGGAACGGCCCCAGCCCGAAGGACGGCGGCTGGGCCTTCTGCTCCGGCGGCGACCAGCGCATCCGCGGGCGCAGCGGCTACCAGTACGCCTCCGGCGAGACCGCCGACACCGTGGATGTCGCCCGCGCCGGGCGGCTGCACATCCTCGAGGTGCAGCGGCTCATCCGCTTCATGCCCAAGGTGGTCATCGCACTGGTGAACGGCTGGGCCGCGGGCGGCGGGCACAGCCTGCACATGGTGTGCGACCTCACCCTGGCCTCGCGCGAGCACGCGCGGTTCAAGCAGACCGACGCCGACGTGGGCAGCTTCGACGCCGGGTACGGCAGCGCCTACCTGGCCAAGATGGTGGGGCAGAAGTTCGCGCGCGAGATCTTCTTCCGCGGGCGGCCCTACACCGCGGAGGAGATGCACCAGATGGGTGCGGTCAACGCGGTGGTGGATCACGAGCAGCTCGAGGATGTCGCGCTGGAGTGGTCGGCCGACATTCTCGGCAAGTCGCCGCAGGCCATCCGAATGCTGAAGTACGCCTTCAACCTCCAGGACGACGGACTGGTCGGCCAGCAGCTCTTCGCAGGTGAGGCGACCCGCCTGGCCTACATGACCGACGAGGCCGTCGAGGGTCGTGACGCGTTCCTCGAGAAGCGCCAGCCCGATTGGAAGCCGTACCCGTACTACTTCTGATTTCCGGCAGGGGCAAACGTCCGGCTGTCATGCTGCACTCATGGAGATACTGAGCAGTCGGGTGATCCTGCGGCCGCGTGACTACGAGCGGACCCTGGAGTTCTACCGCGATGCGCTGGGGCTGGCCATTGCCCGCGAGTATCCGGGTGGGACGGTCTTTTTCGCGGGGCAGTCGCTCATCGAGGTGGCCGGGCACGGGCGGGGCGCGGACGCGCCGAGCGGATTCGCGGGCGCCATCTGGTTGCAGGTGCGTGATTGTGACGACACCGCCGCGGAACTCGCGCTGCGCGGGGTCGCGATCGACCGCGCGCCCGAGCGCGAGCCGTGGGGACTGGTCGAAATGTGGGTCCGCGATCCCGACGGGGTGCCCCTGGTCTTCGTGGAGGTTCCGGCGAATCACCCGCTCCGGAGGGACATCCGGGGTGACTGATCACCCGCCCGCATGCCTTAGCACGAAGGTAACTGTGAAATACGTCCGGGGGCACCGGTTAACGGGGCGTCAAGGGTATAGCGCAGACTGATCGGTGTGTCTGCCGAACTGCTCGTTCTGCTGATCGTTGTTTGCACGGCCTTGGCGTTCGACTTCACCAACGGATTCCATGACACCGCGAACGCGATGGCCACCTCCATCGCCACCGGGGCGCTCCGGCCGCGTACCGCCGTACTCCTGTCCGGGGCACTCAACCTGATCGGCGCCTTCCTCAGCGTGGCGGTCGCCGCCACGGTCGCCGCCGGCATCGTGGACCTGTCGGAGGTGAGCGGGCGGGCGCTGCTCGACATCGTCTTCGCGGGTCTGGTCGGCGGCATTCTGTGGAATCTGTTCACCTGGCTGTTGGGTTTGCCGTCGAGTTCCTCGCACGCGCTGTTCGGTGGCCTCATCGGCTCCACCATCGCGGCGCTGGGCTGGCACGGCGTGATCTGGTCGGCGGGCAACAAGGGCGTGCTCGCCAAGATCATCATCCCGGCCCTGCTCTCCCCCATCGTGGCGGCGCTGGTGGCCTCCATCGCCTCCTGGGTGGTGTACCGGATCACCAAGGGCAGCAATGAGAAGACCGTGTCCCGCGGCTTCCGCTTCGGTCAGATCGGCACCGCTTCCCTGGTCTCGCTGGCGCACGGCACCAATGACGCGCAGAAGACCATGGGCATCATCTTTCTGGCGCTGATCGCGCACGGCAGCGCCAAGGCCAGCGATCCGCTGCCGCTGTGGGTCATCGTGTCCTGTGCGGTGGCCATGGCCGCGGGCACCTGCCTGGGTGGCTGGCGAATCATCCGCACGCTGGGCAAGGGCCTGGTCGACATCGCGCCGCCGCAGGGCTTCGCCGCCGAATCCACCAGTGCGGCGATCATTCTCACCTCGGCCCACTTCGGCCTGCCGCTGTCCACCACCCAGGTGGTGACCGGATCCATCCTCGGCTCGGGCATCGGCCGACCAGGCGCGGAGGTGCGCTGGGGCGTGCTCGGGCGCATGGTGACGGCCTGGGCGCTGACGCTGCCGCTGGCCGGTGCGGTGGGCGCGCTGTGCTGGGCCATCCTGCACGTGATCGGTGGCACGGCGGGTGTGCTGGTGGTGTTCGCGCTGCTGATCGTGATGGCCGCGCTCATCTGGTTCCGCTCCAAGCGCGCGGAGGTCAACTCGCACAACGTCACCGACGAGTGGGAGCCCGCCCCGGCCGCGACACCGCAGAACCGCGATGACGACCCCGCGGCCCGCGGCAATGACGACACCGCGGCCCGCCGCAATGACGACACCGTCGGAATCGGTTAGGAGACCGCGATGCACACGCTGCTGAACAACCTCTCCGACCTGTGGCGGGTCATGCTGGCCGCCTTGATCTTCGGGGCCGGGCTGCCGACCGTGTTCGCCGTCGGCATCCGCTGCCGCGCCCAGGTGGACGACGGCGCGACCGGCACCACCCGCACCGTCGCGCTGGTTGCGTCCACCCTGTGTTTCGCGGTGGTCATGATCGCGGTGGTGGTGGGTGTGCTGTTCATCGCAAAGGGCTTCCTGGCCACCCGACTCGGTATTCACCTGCTCGGCGCGTGACGCCGCCTGATCGAAAGGCACGCTCGTGAGCACCCCCGCACCATCGCCCGAACCCACCGCCGTCCCGCCGCGCACCAATGTGGCGCAGAAGGTGCTGGACTGGCTGAAAGCCGGATATCCGCAGGGCATTCCGCAATCGGACTACGTGGCGCTGCTGGCGGTGCTGCACCGGCGGCTCACCGACTACGAGGTGCACCTGGTGGTGGAACAGCTGATTCGCGAGCGAGTGGCGCCCGCGGACATCGATCGCACCGACATCGAGGCGGCCATTGCCCGAGTTGCCAAGGAGCAGCCCGGCGAGGACGATATCGCTCGGGTGGCCTCCAGGCTCGCAGCCGGTGGATGGCCGCTGGCGACACCGACGTCCAACTGACCGCACGAGACCCTGCAGCTATCGACTACCGGGCGCCGACCCCTCCGCGCGCCGCCACCCGACGGAATGACACGATCGCGAACGTGAGCAATACCCTCCGAATCCTTCCCATGCCCACCGGCGCAGCGGTGGGCGAAGTATTGCCGCATCTCCGAGAGGCCTTGGAGGGCAACGGTCCCGCCTGGCTTCCGGTTCCCACCGCCGACCGTCGCGAGACCCAGCGCCTGAGCGGCAGCCTGCGGCCCGGCGAGGAGATCGACGAGGACGTGGCCCTGGTGGTCACCACCTCGGGCACCACCGGAAACCCCAAGGGCGCCATGCTCACCCCGGCCAATCTCCGGGCCAGCGGCGACGCCACCCACGAGCGCCTGGGCGGTCCCGGGCAGTGGTTGCTGGCGCTGCCGACCCATCACATCGCGGGCATTCAGGTGTTGCTGCGCAGCATTCTGGCCGGGACCGAGCCGACGGTTCTCGATGTCTCCGGGGGCTTCCTGCCCGAGGCCCTGGTCGGCGCGATCGCGAGCATGCGCGGCGAGCGCCGCTACACCTCGCTGGTCCCGACCCAGCTCATCAAGGCCCTCGACGAGCCCGCCGCCACCGACGCGCTGGCCTCGCTGGACGGCGTCCTGGTCGGCGGGGCCGCCACGCCGAAGCCGGTCCTGGAACGCGCCCGCGCGGCGGGCATCACCGTGTTCCGCACCTACGGCATGAGCGAGACCTGCGGCGGCTGTGTGTACGAAGGAGTACCGCTGACGGGCACGGAGGTACGCATCGAGGACGGCCGGGTGCTGCTGGGCGGCGCCATGGTCGCCAAGGGCTACCGCAATATCCCCGACCACCCGGCCTTCGCCGAACCCGGCTGGTTCCGCACCGAGGACGCCGGCCACTTCGACAACGGCGTGCTCGCCATCACCGGCCGCCTCGACGAGGCCATCATGACCGGCGGCCTGCTGGTCATCCCCGAGGTGGTCGAGGCCGTCCTCATCACCCACCCGTCCGTCTCCGAGTGCGTCGTGCTCGGCCTCCCCGACGAACGCCTCGGCCAGCGCGTGGCCACCGCGATCGTTCCGGCCCCCGGCGCGACCGCCCCGACCCTCGACGAACTCCGCGACCACGTCGTCGCCGAACTCGACGCCATCGCCGCGCCCCGCGAACTCGCCGTGCTCGACGAACTCCCCCTGCGCGGCCCCGGCAAACCGGACCGGGCAAAGCTGCGCGAGTTGCTGCTCGCCGCCTCGCCGAACTGATTCGCCCCGGCCCCCATACGACGAGTGCCCCGCGAAAATCCGCGGGGCACTTCGCATTCGGGACAGTCTTCGATTCATCCGGCGTTTCGACTCCGGCTCAGGCGCGGGCCAGTTCTTCGGCCATGCGCGCCGTGATGACGGTCAGGACGCGGGCGGCGGTGGCCAGGTCTTCCGGGGAGACCGAGCCGTAGGCGGCGTCGACGATTCGGCCGGAGTCCGCGCGGACCCGGGCGACCAGCGCGCGGCCGGCGTCGGTGACCTCGATCCGATCCCCTTGCGACGCCAGCAGTCCGGTCTCCAGCAGTGCGGACACCGCGTCGGCCACGGACTCCGGGGTCCACCGGGTCATGGTCGCGATCTTGACGATGTGCTCGGCTCGGGCAACGGGAGCGCCGGCGGCCAGCGTCTGGTTCAGGGTGATCCACCGCTGCTCGTCGAGCGTGGTGCCCGACAGCACGCGGGACAGGATCGCGGCGTGGTGCTTCTCGGCCTGGCCGACGATCGCCGGGTTCAGGGTGGCGGTGGTGCTCATTTCGATCTCCTCGATCCATGGTGCCTCGGTGATGATTAGATTCTGACACTGAGTTCCATTCGTGCGCAAGTCCCAACCGGAACGTAGTTTTTTTAGCGACTCAGGCTCTATCGGGCTAGGATTCCGGCATGACCTCCGATGACCGCGCCCTCCCGCTGCGCGAACGCAAGCGGCTGCGCACCCGTCGCGCCCTCGCCGACGCGGCGCTGCGCCTTTTCACCGAGCAGGGTTTCGACGCCACCACGATCGAGCAGCTGGTCGACGAGGCGGAGGTCTCGCGCAGTACGTTCTTCCGGGCCTTCCCCGCCAAGGAGGCCGTGGCCATCGAGGCCGAGACTGAGCTCTGGTCGAATTACCTTGCCGCACTGGCTGATCGGGAGCTTTCTGGTCCGACCCTGACCGCGTTGCGGGATACCCTCACCCGGTCCACCGCCGACCTGCCCGAGGATTGGGATCAGCGCTACATCGCCACCCGGCGGCTGGTGCTCACCGCGCCCGCGCTCATGGGGCACGTCGATTACTACCGCTCGGGCGTCGAGAAGCAGGCGGTGACCCTGATCCGGGGCAAGCTCGGGCTCGCGGCCGACGATCTGCGGCCGCACATCCTGACCGAGCTGACCACCACCGCGTGGAGCATCGCGGGCCGGGCCTGGATGTACGACGACGGCAAGGGCGGGCGGGCCGCGCTGCTGGACGGGCTGCACCGGGCGTTCGCCGCGATCCCGGCCGCCCTGGAGCTGTCGGCCTGACCGGTCGCCGACGCAAGAGGCGCTTGCGCGGAGCACGCAATCGCGGCGCAAGGGGGGTGCAAGATCGGGCCCGCAAGGTGTAGCCATGACTTCTTACACACCTGCTGAGGCACTCGCCATCGAGGCGGACGGCCGGGTCAAGGTCTTCGGGGAGCAGCGGGCCGTTGACGGCGTGAGTCTCGCGGTGCCGCGGGGGGCTGTCTACGGCGTGCTCGGACCCAATGGAGCCGGCAAGACCACCACCATCCGCATGCTCGCCACCCTGTTGCGCCCGGACGGCGGCAGCGCCCGGATCTTCGGCCACGACGTGGTGGCCGAGCCGACGGCGGTGCGGTCGCTGATCGGCGTCACCGGCCAGTACGCCTCGGTCGACGAAAAGCTTTCGGCCACCGAGAATCTGATCATCTTCTCGCGGCTGCTGGGCCTGTCCAAGACCGAGGCGCGGCGCAAGTCGGCCGAACTGCTCGAGGAGTTCGGGCTGACCGAGGCCGCCGACAAGGCCCTGGAGAACTTCTCCGGCGGCATGCGCCGGCGTCTGGATCTGGCCGCCAGCCTGATCTCCCGGCCGCCGCTGCTGTTCCTGGACGAGCCGACCACCGGCCTGGACCCGCGCACCCGCGCCCAGATGTGGGACACCATCCGGCGGCTGGTGCGGGAGGGCTCGACGGTGCTGCTCACCACGCAGTACCTGGACGAGGCCGACCAGCTGGCCGACCGGATCGCGGTCATCGACCGCGGCCGGGTCATCGCCGACGGCACCTCCGACGAGCTCAAGTCCTCGGTCGGCCTGTCCGCGCTGCAGCTGACGCTGGCCGAGCGGGACCGCATCGAGGAGGCCCGGGACCTGGTGGGCGAGATGCTCTCCCGCGCGGCGGGCCGGATCGTCGAGGCCACCATCACCCCCGAGGCGGGGCGCATCACCGCTCCCCTGCCCGACCCCTCCATCACCACCGACATCCTGATCCGGTTGCGCGAGCACGACATCCGGGTCGACGAGATCAATGTCGCCAAGCCGAGCCTGGACGAAGTGTTCTTCGCACTCACCGGGCACGCCGCCGAGGACGACACCGAGACCGAACGGAGCGCGGCATGACCACGACTCTCACCGCCCCTGCCACCGGGCGGCACGCGGCCGCGGCCGCGCCCATTCCCGAAGTCAGCAACCACATTCCGCTGAAGCAGACCGTGGCGAATTCGCTCACCATGGCCTACCGCGGCATTCTCAAGATCAAGCACAATCCGGAGCAGCTGTTCGATGTCACCGTGCAGCCCATCCTGTTCACCGCGCTGTTCGCCTATATCTTCGGCGGCGCGATCGGCGGCAATGTGCACGACTACCTGCCCATCCTGATCCCCGGCATCCTGGTGCAGACGGTGGTGCTGACCTCGGTCGTCACCGGCACCCAGCTGCGCGAGGACATGGACAAGGGCGTGTTCGACCGGTTCAAATCCCTTCCCATCGCCCGCATTTCGGCGCTGGCGGGTGCGCTGATCGCCGATATGGTGCGCTACGCACTGGCCACCACCCTGACCATGGGTATGGGCCTGCTGCTGGGCTACCGCCCGGCGGGCGGCGTCATGGGCGTGGTGGTCGCGGGTCTGGTCGTGGTGTTCTGCTCGTTCGCGGTGAGCTGGATCTGGGCCCTGGTCGGCATCACCGGCAAGAGCGCGGCGGCGGTGCAGGGCATCTCCATGATGATCATGTTCCCGCTGACCTTCATGTCCGGCGCGTTCGCCCAGGTGTCGACCATGCCCGGCTGGCTGCAAGGCATCAACAAGGCGAACCCGATCTACTACATGGTCAATGCGGCCCGTGAGCTGATGAACGGCAATGTCTACAGCTCCAACCTGGCCTGGTCGCTGGTCGGCTCCATCGTGGTGATCGCGATCTTCGCCCCGCTCGCGGTGAAGGCGTACATGCGGCGCGCGTAACCCGCGCCCGTCGCCCCGCGGTTGGGACGCCCCGCCCTTCGAGAAATCGATGGGCGGGGCGTTTCTGTTATGGTCGGTGCGGTGAATCCCGCTCCCGCCTCCTTACGCCGAAGGTCCATTCGGCTGTACTGGGGCGTGCTTTTCACGAGCGTGGCGATTGTCATGGGTCTCACCGCCGCCATTGCGGGATGGGGTTCGTCACAGCGGATTTCACTGCTCGAATCGAATGCGCCGACGGCGGTCACCGCCGATTACGCACAGGCGACGCCGGATTCCGGGCGGGGACAGGCCGTCGATCTCGTGCCGTCGTGCCGCAAGCAGGAGCGTCCCGCATCCGATCCCACCGGCACGCTCGCCGTGCCGCCGCGCGCCATCGGTGACCAGCTGGTCGCCGATTGTTTCGCGATCGCACCGGAATTCACCACACCGCAGCGGTTCTCGCTCGGAAAGCAGCCCAGAGCGCCCACCCTGCCGGTGGCGGCTCCGCATCTGACGGCCGTGCTGATCATTTAGACCCCCTGAATGATCCAGCACCTTTTCGTCATTCTCGATGCAGCCGTTGAGGAGTGCTCGCATGTCCCGAAAACTGAAGAATTCCACCGCTAGAAAATCTTTCGCCGGGCTCGCCATCGTGGCGGCCATCGGCCTTCTCGTCATTGCCGCGATTCAAATGCTGGGCGATGACAAGAAATCCGACGGGTCGTCGACCGCGGCCACCGAGACCAATCCCATGTACGCGGAATTGGCGAAGACGGCCAAGCGCGACGCCGACGATCCGCTGGCTCTGGGCCGGGCCGACGCCCCGGTCGTGATGGTCGAATACTCGGATTTCCAGTGCCAGTTCTGCAAGGTCTTCGCCACCAAGATCGAGCCGCAGCTCATCGCCGACTATGTCGACAAGGGTGTGCTGCGCATCGAATGGCGCAGCATGGCGATCTTCGGACCGGAGTCCGAGGACGCCGCCCGCGCCGCGTGGGCGGCCGGACAGCAGGGCAAGTTCTGGGAGTACCACCGGGCGCTGTTCGACAACGCGCCCGAGAAGAAGAACACCGGCGTGTTCACCCGCGACAAGCTCGTCGAATTGGCCGGTGCCGCAGGCGTTCCCGATATCGCGAAGTTCCGTGCCGATCTGGAGTCCCCCGCCGCCACCGCGGCCGTGCAGGCGAATGTGAACGAGGGCATCGGGATCGGCGTCAATTCGACCCCGGCGTTCCTCATCAACGGCCGCCCGATCCTGGGCACGCAGCCGATCGAACAGTTCCGCGCCGCCATCGAGGCCGCGCGCGCCACCGCCGGGCAGCCCACCGGCGCCGCCGGGAAGGCCACGGAATGACCGGCGGCATCGGCTTCTTCGCCGCCTTCCTGGGCGGCCTGCTGGCTCTGTTGAGCCCGTGCAGCGCGCTGCTGCTGCCCAGCTTCTTCGCCTATTCCTTCGAATCCCAGGGCAAGCTGCTCGCCCGCACCGGCCTGTTCTACCTGGGCCTGTGCACGACCTTGATCCCCCTCGGCGCGGCGGGTTCGCTGGCCGGGCGGCTGCTGGTCGGGCAGCGGGAACTGCTGATCGCCATCGGCGGCTGGACCATCATCGCGCTGGGCGTGGTGCAGATCCTGGGCCGCGGTTTCGCTTTCGGCTTCGCCCAGCGCGCGGCCGCCAAGCAGGGCCGCCCCGAGCAGGCGGGCGCGGTGTACCTGCTGGGCCTGGTCTACGGCCTGGCGGGTTTCTGCGCGGGCCCGATCCTGGGCTCCATCCTCGCGGTGGCGGCGGTCGGCGGTTCCCCGGTGCACGGCGGGCTGCTGCTCGCGGTCTACGCCCTGGGCCTGGCCGCCCCGCTGTTCGTGCTGGCCTCACTGTGGGATCGCTTCGACCTGGGTAAGCGAAAGTGGCTGCGCGGCCGCACCTTCCACCTGGGCCGCGTCGAACTGCACACCACCTCGGTGCTGTCGGGCCTGTTCTTCATCGCCCTCGGCGCGCTGTTCCTGGTCTTCGACGGCACCGCCGCCCTGCCCGGAATCCTCAGCGCCGACACCGAATTCGCCATGGAGAACAAGGTGCGCCAACTCGGCGACCTGGTCTCGAACACCGCGGTGCTGCTGATCCTCGCGGCGGTCGCGCTGGGCGTGCTGGCCTGGCGGATGCTGCGCACCGGTCCGACCGAACCCGATCAACCCGGCCCGCATTCCCCGCACACCGAGGACGACCGCGTCGAAACCCGCTGAGCCGCACCGGCTCGGGGCATCCCGGCCGGGACCTCAGCGCGGCCCGGCCAGGGCACGGAAGTGCTCGCGGATGCGGTCGGCGGCCGGTCTGCGCCCCAGACCGGCCACCGCGGCCTGCGCGGCGGCGATCCGTTCGGGACCGAGGAGTGGGCGGTGCAGATCCAGGTGCCGTCGCCACTGCATGACCGGGTAGTCCTGGCGGCCGAAGACCCGCTGCGCCAGCACGATCAGCTCCAGGCCACGCTCGAGGTCGCAGCCGGTGGCGAGCAGGTGGGTGCCGACGGCACAGCTCATCGCGCCGATCTGCGGCAGATCCCAGAACTGCTCGCCCAGGACGCCGACCACGTTCTCGACGAGTTCCGAAGTGATCCGGCCCACCTGGTCGGCCCGCCGGTGCAAGACGTGCGCGTCGATGGTCGCCGATACATAGATCAACGTCGCCGGGCCCGGAGTGCCGATGTCATTGGGCCAGTCCATAAGCGCGGGCAACTGCTGGAATCGGCGCAGTCCGGTGTCGATATTCCCTTCCACGAGTGCGATTTCCGCCAATGCGGCCACCACGGCGGCCATCCGATGGTTGGGCCGGGTGACCGGAGCGTCGACGGGCAGCTCGCCGATCACCGCGAGCGCGGGCTCGAGCGCCTGCCGAGCCGCGGCGGGTTGTCCGGTACCGGCCAGCGTGATCGCCAGGAAGCTGCGCATCTCCGCGGCTTCGTCCCAGGCCCGCAGTTCCTCCACCGTATCGACGGCACGCCGGTAATACCCGACCGCCTCGGCATAGCGTGCCGACTGGCCGTACATGCTGCCCAGGTGCTGGGCGGTCATGGTGGTGCCCCAGGCGTCGCCGTCGCCGCTGATGCGCATGGCCATCTCGGCGTCCTTGATCGAGCGGTACACGATGCCGTTGTTCTCGCACAGGTTCGCGCGCAGCAGCAGGGCCGCGATCTGGATCTGCTCTTCCGGGGAACGGATGCCCGCGCTCAGCATGCGGCCCAGCTGCGTGGTGTTGCGCGGCCGGGTGGCCAGTTCGGCGACATACCGTGCGGCCGGGCGCATCGGCGCTCCCGAGGCCAGTATCCGGCGCAGTGTGGCCCGCACCCGCGCGACCGGGCGCATGTCGGTCCCGCCGAACGTCAGATGCAGGCCGATCATGAGCTGGCCGTAGATGTAGAGGTCGGTCTCGGCCGGGTCGGACGGGAAGGTGTCGGGCGGCAGGGCCAGGACGCGCGGCAACCAGCCGATCAGCTCGGAGTGCGCGCCACGCTGCAGCCACAGCCCGGCCAGGACGGGGAACACCGTGTGCACCGTTCCGACATCGCGCCGATCCAGGGCGGAGCGCAGCACGGCGATCAGATTGTCCATTTCCGCGCCCACGCCCAGCACCACCGACACCTGTTCGGGCGTGTGATACCGGCGGGCCGTCTCCAACGCGAAGTCCCTGGCCCACTTCGACATTCGGGTCATGATCAGGTCGGCCTCACCGGTGTGGCGCAGCTGTTCCTCGCCGAATTCCCGGACCGTCTCCAGCATGCGGTAGCGGGTGCCGCCCGTCTCGTCCTCCAGCACCGTCAGCAGCGACTGGCTCACCAGGCCGTCGACCGCCGTTGCGGGATCGTCGATCTCGGGTCCGGCCAGCAGGCACTCGGCGGCGGGCAGCGTGAATCCCGCCGGGAATCGGCACAATCGGCGCAGCGCCGACCGCTGCGATTCGTCGAGCAGGTTCCAGCTCCACTCGATGACAGCGTGCAGCGTGCGATGGCGTTGCGGCGAACTGCGATCTCCACTGCGCAGCAGGGCGAATCGGTGGTCCAGGCGGGAATCGATCTCCTCGACGCTCATGGTGCGCACCCGCGCCGCGGCGAGTTCGATGGCCAGCGGCAGTCCGTCGAGAGTGCGACAGAGCCGGGCCACCACCTCCGGGTCCAGCCGCACCGACGGGCGCACCGCCCGAGCGCGCGCTTCGAACAGATCGGTCGCGGGGGAACCGGCCGCGTCAATGGTCAACGGCGGCAAGGGATAGACGGTCTCGGCGGTGATCTCCAGCGGTGCGCGGCTGGTGGTGAGCACCGTCAGCTGATTGCTCACGCCGACCAGGTCCGCCACCACCTCGGCCACCGGCTCGATCAGATGCTCGCAATTGTCCAGAATCAACAGCGTCGGGCGCACCGCCAGCGCCTCGCGCAGCTTCTGGCGGATATCGCGGCCGTGTATCGGCCGCAGTATCGCCGGGTCACGCATGATGTCGGCCACGCCCAGGGTGGCCGCGATGGCCGTCTCGATCTCGAGCCGGGTATCGGCCGCGCTGTCCGAATCCGTGCGCAGCGAAGCCAATTCCACCAGGGCCACCGCGTTCTCGTGAGCCAGCCGCGCGCCCAGCTCGTTCGCGATCCGGGTTTTCCCGGTCCCACCCGGCCCGAGCACGGTGACCACCCGCGAGGACCGCAATGACGCCTCCAGCGCCGCCAGATCGGACTCCCGGCCCAGCAGCGGATTCGGTGCCGCACGCAGCCCGATCGCGTTCTCGCTCAACAGCTCCCGAGCCTCCGCGGCTCCGGCCATCCCAGCCGAACCCGCCACCCGGCCCGGCGAGCGCACCCGGCCCGCGTCGCCCGACCCGGGCGAACGCCCCGCCGCGGACAGTTCCCCCCGCGCACCAGGAGCTTCCGAAATCACGTAGGGGCGCCCGTCGATCGATGCCGTCTCCACAGGATACGAGGAATCAGCGGGGCCCAGGCCGCCCCAACCGGCCGGACCCGCGCCGGGCACCCCGGACAGACCTCGTCGCGCCGGGCCGGCGGCCGCATCCGGACGACCGCTGACGCCGCCGTTCACGGGGAGCCCAGCCGCGCCGTCGGCGGTACCGGACTCGGTGAATGCCGCCGAATATCCCCGCGCGACACCACTGTCCGACGGCGATGCGGTCGGACCCGCTCCGCGCGCGCCACCCGGTCCGGGCAGCGGTTCACCGCGCAGGATGGCGGTATTCAAGGCGACCAGCGCCGGACCCGGGTCCGCGCCGAGGTGGTCGACCAGCCGGGTGCGGAGGGTGGCGAATACGTCGAGGGCCTCGTTGGTGCGGCCCGCCGCGGCGAGCAGGCGCATGAGGGTGGCGTGGGCGGGCTCGTCGAACTGGTCCGCGGTGACGGCGTGCTGGGCCAGCTCGATGGCGGCGGGCAGATCGCCGACGGCTTCGCGGGCCGACAGTTCCAGGACGTCCAGGGCACGGCGGCGGGTGGCGGCGAGGGTGGCGAGTTCCTCGGCGACCGGGCCGGGCGGGAGGTCGGCGGCGGGGTCGCCGCGCCACAGGGCGCGGGCGGCGGACAGCAGATCCAGGCAGGCGCGGTCGTCGCCGGCGGAATGGGCTTGGCGGGCTTGCCTTTCCAACTGCTGGGCCAGGGCCAGGTCGACCTGTTCGGGGGCGAGGACGAGCCGGTATCCGGCGGGGCCGATTTCGAGCGTGCCCTCGGGCAGCGCGGAGCGCAGGCGCGAGACCTGGGTGTGCAGCGCGTTCATGGGGGCGCGAGGCGGGTCCGCACCCCAGACGTCGTCGATGAGCGCCTGCGCGCCGCGGCTGCGACCGGGATGGGTGGCCAGCGCCGCCACCAGCAGTCGGGCCCGGGCCCCGGGTACGGCGGTGAGCACGCCGTCGCGGCGCAGCGCGATCTCGCCCAGCAGGGCCACCAGGGTCGAGTCGCCCACGTCCGCCACCCGTGCGCTTCCCGTGCTCGAACTGCCTTTTTCCGAATACATTCCTCGCCAATCGTAGGTGAGCGACCGTCCCGCCGCCGGATCCGCCGGGCCGGGTGGGCGGCCCGGTTCCGCCGCCGCGCCGGTACCGCATCGGTCCCGGCTTACCCGACCCGCCGGACCCGGTTCAACCGGATTTATCCAGGGTGGGGTCATCGGTGACCCTTTCGGCCTAGGCTCGTGCCATGGCCGAATTCGACATTCACCGGGAAACGGTCATCAAGGCCGATCCCACGCAGGTGCAGGCGCTCATCGACGACTTCCACCAGTGGCGCAAGTGGTCGCCCTGGGAGGACACCGATCCCGCCATGGAGCGGGTCTACAGCGGAGCCGATCGCGGTATCGGGGCCCGCTATTTCTGGAACGGGAATCGCAAGGCCGGACGCGGCGATATGGAGATCACCTCCGCCACTTCGGAGGAGATCGGCATCCAGCTGCATTTCGAGAAGCCGTTCAAGGCGACCAACCGGGTCACCTTCGAATTCCGGCCCGAGGGTGACACCACGGCGGTGACCTGGCGCATGACGGGTCGGCAGAACGGCATCATGGGCATCGTCGGGCGGTTGATCCCGATGGATCGCCTGGTGGGCAAGGACTTCGAGAAGGGGCTGGCGCAGCTCAAGGCGACCGCGGAAGCCTGAGCGGCCGCCCGGAAAACCCGATGGGCGAGGCCCGCCACACAGGCGGGCGCGGCCGCCGACCCTCGCATTAGGCTGTGGTGCATGGCTACAGCAGCACAGTGGATCGAGGGCGCGCGGCCGCGCACCCTGCCCAACGCCATCGCCCCGGTGTTGGCGGGGACGGGGGCAGCCGCCTCGATCGGGGGGTTCGTGTGGTGGAAAGCGGTGCTGTGCCTGCTGCTTTCGGTGGCACTCATCATCGGCGTGAACTACGCCAACGACTATTCCGACGGCATTCGCGGCACCGATGACGAGCGGGTCGGTCCGCTGCGACTGGTCGGTTCCAAGCTCGCCGCGCCCGCGGCGGTGCGCAATGCCGCCGTCGCCTGCCTGGCGATCGGCGCGGTGCTCGGCCTGGTGCTGGCCGTCACCAGCGCCTGGTGGCTGATCCTGGTGGGCGCGGGCTGCCTGGCCGGGGCCTGGTTCTACACCGGCGGCCGGAACCCGTACGGGTACAGCGGTTTCGGTGAGATCGCGGTATTCGTGTTCTTCGGCCTGGTGGCGGTGCTGGGCACCGAGTTCGTGCAGGCCGCTCGGGTGGATTGGGCCGGGCTGGTGTGCGCGGTATCGGTCGGCTGCTTCTCCAGCGCGGTGCTGGTCACCAATAATCTGCGCGACATTCCCACCGACACCGAGTCCGGCAAGATGACGCTGGCGGTGCGGCTGGGCGACAAGCGCACCCGCACGCTGCATCTGGTGCTGATCCTGATCCCGTTCTGGGCGCTGGCCCTGCTGGTGTGGCGCAGTCCGTGGACGCTGGCCGCGCTGGTGGCGCTGCCGCTGGCCATCCGCGCCAACGAGCCGGTGCGCACCGGCAAGAACGGTCCGGGATTGATTCCCGCCCTTGCCGGTACGGGCCAGGCGATGCTGGCCTGGTCGGTCGTGGTGGCGATCGCCCTGGCTGTTTCTGCCTGAGTTCGAGCCGTTCCGGCCCGGGTTCAGTCCTCGTCGGGGACGAGCACGCCCAGTACCCAGTTCACCAGCGTGATGATGATGCCGCCGAGCACCGCGGCCCAGAAGCCCTCCACGCGCAGGCCGTACTGCGTGGTCTCGGTGATCTTCGCGGTCAGCCACAGCATGAGCGCGTTGATCACCAGCAGGAACAGGCCCAGCGAGACCACGATGAAGGGGAACGAGAGGAACTTCACGATCGGCTTGACCAGCGCGTTCACCACCGCGAACACGACCGTGATGGCCGCGATCACCAGGATCTTGCTCTGCGTGGTGTCTTCGGGGGTCTTGATCTGGATGTCGTTGTGCAACCAGACCGAAGCCAGCCAGATGGCCACGCCGTTGATCAGCAGACGTATGAGGAGCGTCATGCCCCGATCGTAGGGCGAGATCACCATCGCGGCCGGACATCGGGGGCGCGGCGCGGGCCGGATCAGGCCGCGCGGTCCAGATAGTCGGTTACCCCCTCCCGCAGGGTTCGCATCGCGTCGTCGTCGCCGAGCAGCCGGCGGGTGACATCATTGGGCGCACGGAGTACGGCCAGCATCAGGTGGGCGGCCTCGATCCGGTCGTCCTTGCGGGCGAGCGCTTCGCGCAGCGACAGCTCGACGACCTTCTTCGACTCCCTGGTGAACGGAATGTGCCCGCGCGGGCCGCCTTCCGAGCCCCAGTACTTTCCCCACCGCGATTTCTCCTCCGGCACGTCCACCCGTTCGAGGGCGTTCTCACCGAAGGTGGCCTCCAGGCTCTCGCGCACGGCGTCGAGGTCGATGCCGATCGAGCGCAACGCCTCCGCGTCCTCCGCGCCGAGCGGCTCTCCGGACCGCTTGCGAGCCACCGCGTCTCGCACCCCTTCGGCGGTGAGACCGTGCGCCGCAAGGATTTCCCGCAGCCCGGGATCGGGGCAGCCGAGCAGGCCCAGCAGCACGTGCTCGACCTCGATGGTCGACGAGCACAGGTCCCGCGCCTCCTCCTGAGCCGTCACGATCGCGTATTTGGCCGCCTTGTCGAATCGTTCGAACATCAGCGGATACCACCCTTCCGGTTGTACTTCTGGTGGACCGCCTGCCGGCTGACCTCGAGCGCGTCCGCGATGGCCTGCCAGGACCAGCCCTGTGTGCGGGCATTGGTGACCTGAATGGCCTCGAGCCGCTCGAGCAGCCGACGCAGCGCGAGCACCGCCCGGAGCCCGACCTGAGGGTCGGGGCTGCCGGCGGCGGCCGCCAGAGTCGTTGCTTCACTCATGAGTGTCAATTTACGTTGACATTCACGGCGCGTCAACGAAAATTGACACGACCGGAAGGGCGCTCGCTACCGAAGGAAGCGGGGGGCGCGAGAGTCGTTCCGCTCCACGGCGATGAGTCGCTCAGCTCCACGGCGATGAGTCGCTCAGCTCCACGGGATGAACGGCGCGAACTCGCGCACGGAGTCGGTCCAGTCCCAGACCGTGTCCGGATCGACGGGGATGCCGTCCTGCAGGCACAGCCGCCAGCCGCGCAGATCCTTCTCCCAGATGTCGCCGTCCCGATCCCGGTACAGCCCGAAAGCCACGGGCTCCCAGGCCTTACCGGCCGCCACGCGGGCCGACTCGGCGGGCAGCCCGCGCTGCGTCGAGATCACCCATGGCCCGACTGTGACATTGACATCCAGAACCGGCCGCGGTTGCTGCCCCAATTCGACTCCTGATTTGTTGTTGTTTCAAACTATTGGAGCAGAACGGATTACCGTCCGGTCCCACCCCCGGGGACCGCACGGGTATCCCTCGACAACCGTGCGTGTACCCGACGGACATACAAGTAAGGTCTGCCTAAGTATATGGATGGAGTTCCCACGTTCGGCGAGTACATCCGCCGACGCCGAACCACCGCGAATCTCACGCGCCCCCAACTGGCCTGGCTGGCCAACCTTTCGGCGCCCTACCTGACCAAGATCGAAGGCGGCGCGAATCCCTCGCGCCGGGTCATCGAATCCCTCGGCACCGCACTGAAACTGCCGCCCGCCGAGTTCGAGTACGCGCTGGTGCTGGCGGAGGGACCGCTGCCCCGCATCGAAGCCGACCACCCCACCCCGGCCGACCAGGAGTACCTGGATCTGCTCGAGCCCGCCCTCGGCGCGTACGTCACCGAGCTCTGGGACATCATCGCGGTCAATGCCGCGCACCGGGAGGCGTTCCTCGAGCTCGAGCCGGGTACCAACTACCTGGAATGGCTCATCTTCAATCCGATCTCGCGCACCGTCATGGTGAACTGGGAGTCCGAAACACGCATGGCGGCCAGTCGTTTCCGCCTGCAGCTGGCCCGCAGCGGGGAGGACGAACGCGGCGGGCAGATCCTGGAGAAGTGCCTGGCCGATTCGGATTTCGCGCTGCTGTGGCGCTCGGACGCGGTCGCCTCCGAGCGCGCCGATCTGGTCAAGCTGGTCCGCAATCCGCGCACGCTGGCCATCACCGAGATGCGCATCAATCTCTGGCGCACCCAGTCGAGCCTGCAGTCGTGGCTACTGGTGCTGGGTACGACCGTCGATCAGCCCACCGCGGTGACCCGTCCGGTGGCGCGCCGGCGGCCCGAAACGTCAAGGGCTATTAACGCTTCGCAAGGTCAAAAAAACCGACCGGTGCGGCCGGAACATGCTGTGCAGGCTAACGATAAGACCTCGACAAAACCACTACAGCAAATCGATGGCAATCTTGTCGATGGGTGATCAACGGTAATCGGCCGACCCGTTGTGCCGTGCGAAAACTATCCGGACCAAGTACCGGTGGCGATGAATTCGGCCAGCACGGCGGCGGGCTCGCTCAAGCTCAGCCCCTGGTCGGCAACCCAATCGTCATTGAAATAGGTTCCGGCATAACGGTCTCCGCCATCACACAGTAGCGTCACCACGCTGCCGGTACGGTCCGCTGCGATCATGTCGGCAATCAGGGCAAAGGCACCCCACAGATTGGTTCCCGTGGACCCGCCCACCCGGCGGCCGAGCACCTCACCCGCGTGCCGGGCGGTCGCCACCGAGGCCGCGTCGGGCACCTCGATCATGCAGTCCACCACGCTCGGCACGAACGACGGCTCGACCCGCGGGCGCCCGATTCCCTCGATCCGCGAAGGCATTCCGGTCTGATATCCGAGGTCGGCGACCTCGTAACCGCCGTAGAAGGCCGAATTCTCCGGATCCACCACCGCCAGCCGGGTGGCGTGCCGCTTGTAGCGCAGGTAGCGGCCGATGGTCGCGCTGGTGCCGCCGGTGCCCGCGCCCACCACCACCCACTCCGGGACCGGGTGGGCCTCCAAAGTCATCTGCTGGAAAATGGATTCGGCGATGTTGTTGTTGCCGCGCCAGTCGGTGGCGCGCTCGGCGTTGGTGAACTGGTCCATGTAGTGGCCGTCGGTCTCGGCGGCCAAACGCGCTGCCTCGGCATAGATATCGGGGGCCCGATCGACCAGGTGGCAGCGCCCGCCCTGCGCCTCGATGAGCGCGAGCTTCTCCGGTGAGGTCTTGGCGGGGACCACGGCCACGAAGTCCAGGCCCAGCATCCTGGCGAAATACGCCTCGCTGATGGCGGTCGACCCAGAGGATGCCTCCACCACCGTGGTGCCCTCCGTGACCCATCCGTTGCAGATGGCGTACAGGAACAGCGATCTCGCCAGGCGGTGTTTGAGACTGCCTGTCGGGTGTGTGGATTCGTCCTTCAGGTAGAGCTGGACACCCCATTAGCTGGGCAGGGGGTATTGCAGCAGGTGGGTGTCGGCGCTGCGCTGGGTATCGGCGTCGATGAGCCGGACGGCATTGTCCACCCAGTCCCGGGGTGCGCTGCGATCGCAGCGGTTCACTGCTCGTCCTTGCCCTGCAATCGCGACATCAGCTGGTCACGGTCCTTGCGGCGCTTGGCGTCCACCGCGGCGATGTCCCGATTGACCTGCGCGCGCAGCTTCTTGAACAGCACCAGCGACAGCGGCATGGCGATCAGCAGCGCGAACAGCAGTGCGACGACGATCGGAATCGACACCTTCACCAGGGCGGCCACGCCCACGATGACGGCGGCGATGACGGCGACCAGCCCGAGCCGGGCCACCGTGTAGAGGGCCAGGTTTCGCGCCAGGCTGCGGCCCGCGCTCCGGGACGGGGTTGCGTCACTCACGCTGACAGCGTAGGTGACCCGATCGCGATGTTCGCCGGTGACCCGTGCCCGAAGGTCGCTGGAGGTTCGCTGCATTGCGGCCGAAGGTGACCGTAAACACATAACGGATATCCGTTTTGTCTATTACTTCCCCTTTACCAAAGCGAGACCGTTCGAACACCCGGGGGGTCCAGTGCAACGATGTCGCTACTGATGAGGGATCTGTCGAAACGGAAAGGTTTGCGAATGACTGCGTTCACCGCGCCGAGCCGCGCATTGGGTTCCGTCTCCGGCCAGGACACACTGCTCACCCCTGGCCAAGTCGCTGCCCTGTTCCACGTCGATCCGAAGACCGTGACCCGCTGGGCTCACGCAGGTCGGCTCGGCTCCCTGCGGACTCCGGGCGGTCACCGCCGGTTCCGCGAATCCGAAGTCATGCAACTCCTGCGGTCCCTCACCACCGAGGCCACCCGCGTGTAACACCTATTTCACGCTTCACACGTGCCTCGGGTGCGCACTCGGATTACCCTCGTTGTCAGGAGGTGAGCGACGTGACGTACCTGTTGGCACTCATCGCGGTAGTGGCCGTCGCGATGCTGTGCTGGAAGGCTTTCGGGCCCCAGCGATCGGCCGGCACCGGCCCAGCACCCGCTCGGCGCAACCGCGTTATCGGTCCCGAAGATGATCCGGATTTCCTCGCCAAGCTCTCCCGGGAGCATCGCGACGGCGAATCCACCTGAATTACCGAAGCTCGCCAACCAGTTAGCCATAAAGACAGATGTGACCCGTCCCCCGCGAAACCGCGCCAGCGCACCCGCGGGGGACGAGTCGTTTCCGGGCTAGTACT
>NZ_BJWY01000086.1 GCF_007990715.1 Nocardia seriolae NBRC 15557
GTATTAGGTCGCGTTGGAAGTCGGTGTCGGTGGCGCGGAGGAGGAGGGATGGGGATGCGGGGGTGCGGCGGGAGAAGGCGTCGGCGATATCGTCGAGGATCCAGCGGGCCGCGTCTTGCGGGATGTCGGTGAAGGTGTAGCCGGCATTCAGGTCGGTGTGGTGGATTTCCAGCTCGCGCAGGCCCATGGGGATGAGGGTTTCGGGGGTGCGGGGTTCGCCGGTGCGGGGGCGGACCGTGCGGTCCCAGGCCTCGGGGGGGGGGGAGTGCCCGGACCGCATCGGCGAAGCGGTCGGCGGTTTCCAGGAGGTCGGCCAGTTGGATGGCGACGGGGCGGGGTGCGCCCGCTTCGATTTCGGCGGCGCGGGCTTCCATGCTGGCGTACTGCGGGGTTTCGATGCCGGTTCGAGCCCAGGTGAGCAGGCGGATGAGGCTGTCGGTGGCGCGGCAGACGTGGGTGATGACGTGGCCTCGGGTCCACGGGGGGATGAGGGAGGCGCCGGAGAGGTCGGCGTCGGTGAGGGATTCGACGGTGGTGACGAAGCGGCGGGTGGACGCCTCGATCGGTGCCAGCCAGTCCACGCCCTTGTGCGTCACGAGCCGGTCTCCTTCGAGTCGATGATCTTGGTTCGGCTCAACCCTAGGGCGGTTGCGGCCGCAATGGCGGTGGGGCGCAAAGATATACGGCTCCCGCTCGATGGTGTGCGGCGCTCGGCCGCGGTGATCGGGTGACCCCGGAGCGGGCGCGGGGTGGGTGACCTGCGCCTCCATCCTTGACTGAAAATTCAGTCAAGATTAGTGTTCCTGCTGCCCGGCTCGGGGCCGTCATTGTGCGGACGGCCGCTCCACCGGCTGGTTCATCGGTTTCAGCGCGCCGCAGAGGGAACGCCGCGCCGTGCCCTCGACAAGGAGACAGGTAGATGGAACGACGGCGGTTCATGCGGTCAGGGATCCTGACCATGGGCGGGCTGCTGCTCGCGGGGTGCGACGGGCCGATCTCGTCGTGGTTCGGCGGCGATTCCGGCACATCCCACCCCGGCGACGGGCGCTCGTGGGTGATGCCGGACGAGGGCGCTCCGCACAAGCGCACCTGGATGGCCTTCGGTGCGAGCGAAGCCATCTGGGGCAGGCTGATGCTGCCGCAGGTGCGGCAGAACCTGGCCACCATCGCGGCCACCGTTTCCCGCTTCGAACCGGTGTCCATGCTGGTGCGCCGGGACGAACTGGATATGGCCCGGAACCTGCTCGGCGGCGCGAACGTCGAACTCATCGTCGCCGAGGTCGACGACCTGTGGATGCGCGACACCGGCCCGGTCTTCGTGAAGGGCAACGGCACCAAGGCCGGAGTGGACTTCAACTTCAACGGCTGGGGCGGCAAGCAGCAGCACCGCCGCGATGCCGAGGTGGCCACCTTCGTCGAAGGTCGCGCCGGTGTCGAGACCGTGCACACCGACCTGGTGCTCGAGGGCGGCGGGCTCGAGGTCGACGGCGAGGGCACCGCCATCATCACCGAATCCTGTGTGCTGAACAGCAATCGGAACAAGGGATGGAAGAAGCCCGACGTGGAGGCCGAGCTTCATCGATTGCTCGGCCTCGAGAAGGTGATCTGGCTGCCGGGCATCGCCGGGCACGACATCACCGACGGCCACACCGATTTCTACGCCCGCTTCGCCCGCCCCGGCGTGGTGGTCGCGGGGCTGGACAACAACGAGGAGTCCTTCGACTACGACGTGACCCGCCGCCACCTCGACATCCTGCACAACGCCACCGACGCGCAGGGCCGCCCGCTCGAGGTCGAAACCCTGGAATCCCCTTCGGAATTGCGCGACAAGGGCGCGGGCGACGACTTCGCGGCAGGATACATCAACTTCTACCTCTGCAACGGCGGCGTCATCGCCCCCGAGTTCGGCGACGCCTACACCGACGCGGCGGCGAGGAACACCCTGGCGCGCCTGTTCCCGGATCGCCAGGTGGCGCAGATCGATATCGACGCCATCGCCGCGGGCGGCGGTGGCATCCACTGCACCACCCAGCAGGAACCCGTCGACTGACCCGCGTGCGGGGCACCCCTAAGGTGGAAATCGTGTCAGACCGTCAGACCCAGATCCTGGAAGCCGCCGTCCGAGTCATCGCGCAGGACGGAGTCCGCGGACTGCGGGTCGAGAAGCTGGCCGCCGCCGCGGGGGTGTCCACCGCGCTCATTTACTACCACTTCAAGGATCGCGCCGGCATCCTGGGCGCGGCGCTGGCGCACATCAATCATCGCGCGGAGTCCTACACGAACCAGGCGTTCGCCGATCTCACCGATCCGCGCGCCCAGGTCGAGCGGATGCTGCTGCTGGAAATCCAGGACGCCGAAGATGTTCGGGAGAACAGCGTCGCCTGGGGGGAGTTGCGCGCCAGCGCGGTCTTCAATCCCGAACTGCGCGAACCACTCCGGGCCAGCACCGCGTCCTGGAACTCCGACGTCGAGACCCTCATCCTGCACGGTCAGGAAATCGGTTCCATCGCACTGGATCTCGACGCCGCCGCGGTGGCCGAACGCCTCACCGCGCTGGTCGAGGGTCTGAGCGAACGCTGGCACAGCGGCTCGCTCACCCTCGACCGCGCCCGTACCCTGCTCACCGGCGCACTGGCCGCCGAGCTGGGCGCGCGCTAAACCTTCTTCACCACACTGGATTTCAGCTGCATCGCGCCGATTCCGTCTACCTTGCAGTCGATGTCGTGATCGCCGACGCCCTGGACCAGACGGATATTGCGCACCTTGGTGCCCGCCTTGATCCCGGTCGGGCTGCCCTTCACCTTGAGGGACTTGATCACGGTCACGGTGTCGCCGTCGGTGAGCACATTGCCGACCGCGTCACGGATCACACCGTCCTCGGCCGCGGCGGACTCGGCGTCGAGGGCCCATTCGTGCGCGCACTCCGGGCAGGTCAGCAGGCTGCCGACCTCGTAGGTGTACTCGCTGGAGCAGGCGGGGCAGGGCGGCAGGGCGTCACTCATGGTCGGCTCCTTTTCGATGGGATGGGTTGATGCTCAGGCATTGAGGAAGTCGATGATGGTCCGGTTGACCTCGTCCGGACGCTCCAGATAGCCGTAGTGCCCGCACTTGTCGAGCTCCACGAAGCGCGCCCCCGGAATCGCGTCGGCCACCTCGCGGCCGAAAACCGGTGGCAGCATGCGATCGTCGGCGAACCCGACCACCAGGCTCGGCACGGTGATCCGCTTGTAGGCGTCGAGCCGGTTGCCCGACCGATCCATCCGCAGCTGCGCCAGCACACCCGGCGCGGTCGCGGAGCTCGCCGAGTACTCGAAGATATCGAGCCACTGCTGTGCGGAATCGTCGGCTTCGAGGGTGTGCGGGGACATATTGAGGATCGCCTTGATCGCGGCCGCGTACTCCGGGGGCAGCTTCACGCCCTGCTCGGCCAGCGCCCGCTCGCCCTTGTTCAACGTGCTCGCGAGCGGATGCGGCCGCCCGGTGGTGGCCAGCATGACCGCCTTGCGCACCAATTCCGGTCGCGCCAGCGCGAGTTCCTGCGTGACGCGCGCGCCCATCGACGTGCCGACCACGTACGCGGGCCCGCCCAGGTGCTCGATGAGCGCCGCGGTATCGGCGACCAGATCCTCGATCCGCATGCCGTGCGCGCTCTCGGCGGAGGGCGAGATGCCGCGATTGTCGAAGGTGGCGACCCGGAATCCGGCCTTGAACAGCGCCGGAACCTGATACGTCCGCCAGACCCGGCCGGGGCTGCCGGTGCCCATGATCAATACGACGAGGGGGCCGTTGCCGGTGACGTCGTAGTTGAGGCTGATCCCATTGAGGGTGGCGAGGGGCACGTTCGGTCTTTCTCTAGGGCGGGCCGAGGAACGCCCGAACGTACCATGTGTGCGAAATTTACTTGTTTCATTGTTGCGCAAACAGTAGAACGGCGTGCTCGCATCTGCTAAACCTTCAACCCGTGGGTGACGTACTCGTAGGGGTTGTTCCTCCCGCCGTCCGAAGCGGACGGTGACGGCCGTGGGCTGGTTGCGCGCCATGCTGCGGCTCGGCCGGGTGGCCGAGCCCGCCCCGGAGCCGTCGCCGGGTACGGCGAATGTGCCCGCGGTACTGCGTGGTTCGACGCAGTTGCGGCATGTGGATGTGGGCTCGTGCAATGGATGCGAGATCGAGATCTCCGGCGCGTTCGGCCCGGTCTACGACGCCGAACGCTACGGCGCGAGACTGGTCGCCTCGCCCCGGCACGCCGACGGCCTGCTGGTCACCGGCGTGGTGACGCGCAATATGGCCGAGGCGCTGCGGCGCACGCACACCGCGACGCCCGCGCCGAACGTGGTGATCGCCTGCGGTGACTGCGCATTGAATCAGGGCCTGTTCGCCGGGGCCTACGGGGTCGTGGGTGCGGTGCGCGATGTGGTCGGGGTGGACGTGGAGATCCCGGGCTGCCCGCCTTCGCCCGAGGCGATCGTGGCCGCCCTGCGCTCGGTGACCGGGCGATGACCGCGACCGTGGCGCAGCGGCCACCGGCGTCGATCCCGATGCGCCACAACACCATCGGCGCGCCGCTCGCCGGAACCGTCACCGCGCTGGCGGGCATCGCCGGGGTGGCGGCCGGGCTGACGGGCGTCTTCGGCGCGCCGCGCTCACTATCGATCGGCTGGCTGCTGCCGCTGTCGGGGGTGTACCTGCACCTGGACCGGCTCGGCGGGTTCTTCCTGGTCCTCACCGGCGCGGTGGCGATTCCGGTGGGCGCGTACGTGATCGGCTACGCCCGTCGCGAGCACCTGGGCCCGGTGCCGCTGGCGGTGCTGCCGATATTCGCGGGGGCGATGCTGGTGGTGCCCGCGGCGGGGTCGGTCACCACCTTTCTGCTGGCCTGGGAGTCCATGGCGATCGCCTCCCTGGTGCTGGTCTTCGCCGAACACCAGCGCCGCTCCGCCCGCACCGCGGGCGTGTTCTACGCGGTCATGACCCAGCTGGGCTTCGCCGCCATTCTGGCCGGGCTGCTGATCGCCTCGGCCGCGGCGGGCGGCGCGGACCGGTTCAGCGGCCTGACCGCCGTGCCCGAGGGCACCCGCACCGCCGTATTCGTGCTCACCGTGGCCGGTTTCGGCTCCAAGGCCGGTCTGGTGCCGCTGCACGCCTGGCTCCCGCGCGCGCACCCCGAGGCCCCGAGCCCGGTCTCGGCACTGATGAGCGCCGCCATGGTGAACCTCGGCATCTACGGCATCGTGCGCTTCGATCTGCAGCTGCTGGGCCCCGGCCCGCGCTGGTGGGGCCTGACCCTGCTCATCATCGGCGGCATCACCGCCGTCTACGGCGTGCTCCAGGCGTCGGTGGCCGCGGATCTCAAACGGCTGCTGGCCTTCTCGACCACCGAGAACATGGGCCTGGTCACCCTCGCGCTGGGCGCGGCCACCCTGCTGGGCGCGGCCGGGTCCACCGCCGCCGCCACCGTGGCCATGGCCGCCGCCCTGCTGCACCTGCTGGCCCACGCCGCTTTCAAGAGTCTCGGATTCCTGTGCGCCGGTTCGGTCCTGGCCGCCACCGGGCTGCGTGACCTGGACCGGCTGGGCGGCCTGGCGCGGCGCATGCCCGCCACCACGACCCTGTTCGGTATCGCCGCCCTGGGTGCCTCGGGCCTGCCGCTGGGCGCGGGTTTCGTCAGCGAATGGCTGCTGGTGCAGTCGCTGATTCACACCGGCGCGCAACGCGATCCGGTGGTGACCCTGGCCGCGCCACTGGCCGTCGGCGCGGTCGCATTGACCGCGGGACTCGGGGTGGCGGCCATGGTGAAGGCGTTCGGCGTCGGCTTCCTGGCCCGCCCACGCTCCGAAGAGGCCGCCCGCGCGCAGGAAGCCCCGCCGTCGATGGTCACCGGAATGGCGTTGTGCGCCGGCGTGTGCGCGGTGCTCGCGGTCGTGCCCATGGCCGCCGGTCCGTTCCTGGAGCGCACCCTCGCGGAGCTGCCGGTCACCGCCGGCCGGGACTTCACCGGCCTCGGCTGGACTGTCCGACTGCCCGGCATGTCCGGATCCATCTCGCCCGGTGTGATCGCCCTCGTCGTGGCCGCCGCCGTCGCCGCCGTCGCCGCGGCCACCGCCCTGCGCGCACGCCGCAATCCGGCCACCGCCACCCTGCCGCTGTGGGCCTGCGGCGCGGACCAGCCCTCGCCCCGGATGCAGTACACCGCAACCTCTTTCGCCGAACCCCTGCAACGCGTCTTCGACGACGTACTGCGCCCCGACACCGATATCGAGATCACCCCGCTGGCCGAATCCCGCTACCTGGTCGAGAAGGTCGCCTACCGCGCCCGCATCGCCGACACCATCGAACAGCGGCTCTACCAGCCGGTGGTCCGCGCGGTGCGGCTCGCGGCGGTGGCGGTGGCACGCGCCCACAACGGCAGCGTCCACCTGTATCTCGCCTACGGCGCGGTGGGCGTGCTGATCGTGCTGGTGGTGTCGCGATGACCGTGCTGTCGTACCTCGCGGGCGCTGCCCAGATCGGCGGCGTCATGGCCGGAGCGCCGGTGGTGGCCGGGGTGATGAAACAGGTGCGCGCCCGCGCCGAGGGCCGCGCGGGCGCGGGCATCGCCCAGCCGTGGCGGGACCTGCGCAAGCAACTCGGCAAGCAGTCCATCATCCCCGACGGCACCACCGCCGTCTTCGCCTGCGCCCCACTGGTGCTCGCGGGCACCACCCTGGTCATCGCGGCCGTCGCACCGCTGGTCGCCACCGGATCCCCGCTCGACGGCGCGGCCGACCTGTTCGCCGTGGTCGGCCTGCTGTTCCTGGGCACGGTCGCGCTCACCCTGGCCGGGCTCGACACCGGCACCGCCTTCGGCGGCATGGGCGCCAGCCGCGAAACCGTCATCGCCGCCCTGGTCGAACCGACCATCCTGCTGTCGCTGTTCGCCCTCTCGATTCCCGGCGGTTCCTCGAATCTCGGTGCGCTGGTGCGCAATACCATCGATCATCCCGGCCGGGTCGCCACCCTGAGCGCGGTGCTGGCCGCCGCCGCCCTGGTCATCGTGATCATCGCCGAGACGGGCCGGCTGCCGGTGGACAATCCCGCGACGCACCTGGAGCTGACCATGGTGCACGAGGCCATGATCCTCGAATACGCCGGTCCGCGACTGGCTCTCATCGAATGGGCCGCGGCCATGCGCATGACCGTGCTGCTGGCGCTGCTGGCGAATCTGTTCCTGCCCTGGGGCATCGCTGGCGGCGCACCGGGCTTGGTGGAGGTCGGCCTGGGCGTCGTGGCCATTGCCGCCAAGGTGGTCGTGCTCGCGGTGGCCCTGGCCTTCGCCGAGGTGTTCATCGCCAAGCTGCGCCTGTTCCGGGTCCCCGAGCTGCTGGCCGGATCGTTCCTGCTGGCCCTGCTCGCGGTGACCGCCGCCAACTTCTTCACCGCGCGAGGAGGAGCGTGACCGCCAACGGCTATGCCAGCCTGCTGGATTTCGCCGCCGGGGCCATGGTGCTGGGCGCGGTGTTCGTGGTGTGGCGGCGTGACCTGCGCGCCATCACCTGGCTGCTGGGCGCGCAAGGCGTCGCCCTGGCGGTGATTCCGATCGTGGAGGGCATCCAGCACCGCGACCCGCCGCTGCTGATCGTCGGCGTGATCGTGCTCGGCCTGCGGGCCGGGGTGCTGCCGTGGCTGCTGGGCCGGGCCGTCGGCGCCGAACGCGGCGAATACCGCGAGGCGACCCCGCTGGTGAACACCGCGGCCTCGCTGCTGATCGCGGCCGGGCTCACCGTGATCGCGTTCGCGGTGACCCGGCCGCTGGTCAATCTGGAACCCGGGCCCGAGACCGCCGCCGTGCCCGCCGCCTTCGCGGTCATCCTGATCGCCCTGTTCGTCATGGCCACCCGCCGCCACGCGGTCTCCCAGGCGGCCGGATTCCTCATGCTGGACAACGGGATCGCGGCCACCGCGTTCCTGCTCACCGCCGGTGTCCCGCTCATCGTCGAGCTCGGGGTGTCCCTGGACGTGTTCTTCGCGGTGATGGTGATCGGGATTCTCACCGGCCGGTTGCGCCGCACCTTCGGCGGGGCCGACCTCGACCAGTTGCGGGAGCTGCACGAGTGATGACCTCGACCGTCGTAGCCGCCATGCTCGCGCCCGTCGCCGCCGCCATCGCGGGTGCGCTCGGCGGATGGCGCAGGGCCACCGCACTTCTCACCGTTGCCGCCGCACTCGTCGTCCTGGGCTGCGCGGTCGCCCTGGGCGTCCGGCTGCACGGGCGCGAACTCGTACTCGTGGACGGGCTGCTGCGGGTGGACGCGCTGTCGGTGACCATGCTGACCGTCATCGGCGTCGTCGGCACCCTGGCCACCTGGGCCGGAATCGGTTACATCGACGCCGAACTGGCCCACGGCCATACCGACGCCCGCGGCGCCCGCGCCTATGCCGGGCTGGTGCCCACCTTCCTGGCCGCCATGGTGGTCGCGGTGTGCGCCAACAATATCGGCGTCATCTGGACCGCCGTGGAGGCCACCACCGTCGCCACCGCCTTCCTGGTCGGGCACCGTCGCACCAAGGCCGCGCTCGAGGCGACCTGGAAATACGTGGTGATCTGCTCGGTCGGCATCGTGGTCGCCTTCCTCGGCACGGTGCTGCTGCACTTCGCCGCGCGGCACGCGGGCGCGCCCACCGAGCACTCCCTCGATCTGGACGTCCTGCTCAGGTACGCACCGGGTCTCGATCCGGGCGTGACCCGCCTGGCCGCCGGACTGCTGCTCATCGGCTACTGCGCCAAGGTCGGGCTCGCGCCCTTCCACACCTGGCTCGCCGACGCCCACAGCCAGGCCCCCGCACCGGTCTCGGCGCTGATGAGCGGGGTGCTGCTCGCGGTGGCGTTCTCGGTGGTGTTGCGGGTCAAGGCCGTTGCCGACCCAGCCATCGGAACCGGTTACCTGCGTGCGGGATTGCTCACCCTGGGCCTGCTGACCCTGGCCATCGCCGCGCTGCTGCTCACCGTCACCCGCGACGTCAAACGCATGCTCGCCTATTCCTCGATGGAGAACATGGGCCTGGTGGCCGTGGCCGCCGCGGCGGGCACCCGCCTGGCCATCGCGGCCCTGCTGCTGCACGTGCTGGCCCACGGCGTCGGCAAGACCGTGCTGTTCCTGTCCACCGGCCCGCTGCAGGCCGCCCACGACTCCACCGCCATCGCCTCCATCACCGCGGTAGCGGCCCGATCCCGGGTGCTGGGAACGGCTTTCGCGCTCGGCATGGTGGCGCTGCTGGGCCTGCCGCCCTTCGCCCTGTTCGCCAGCGAACTGGCCATCGCCCGCTCACTGGCCGACGCCCGGCTGGCCTGGGCGCTGGGCGCGGCCCTGCTGCTGATCGCCATCGCCTTCGCCGCCCTGGTCCGCAACAGCAGCCGAATCCTGCTGGGCCCGATACCGTCCGGCGCGCCCGCCATCGCCGTGCCGGTCACCCTCACCGCCGCGCTCGCCGTCGGCGTCGTCGCCGCCCTGGCGCTCGGGGTGACCGCCGGGCCGCTCACCGACCTGTTCACCACCGCCGCACAGCAGGTGGCGGCCCGATGAACCGCACCCGCCGCCTGGTCTCGGTCGACGAACTCACCGATGCCGCCGAGGAACTGCTCGGCGCGGGCTACCGGCTGGCCCTGGCCGCCGGGCACGACGACGGGCGACCGCCGCTGCGCGTGGTGTACCTGTTCCTGGCCGGGCGGCCCGACCGCCGCGTCGAACTGGAATGCCTGCTGCCCGTGCACGATCCGGTACTGCCGTCGATGGCCTACATGTCCTTCCCGGCCGGACGGTTCGAACGCGAGATGCTCGACCTCTACGGCATCGGGCTGCGCGGCCACCCCCGGCCGCGGCGGCTGGTCCGCCACGCCCACGGGCCCGACGACTGGCACCCCATGCGCGCCGACGCACCGCCCGCCCCACCCGAATTCGGCGGCTCGGGGGAGCTGCGCTTCCTCACCGTCGGCGGCGAGGGCGTCTACGAGATCCCCGTCGGCCCGGTGCACGCCGGGCTCATCGAACCCGGCCACTTCCGGTTCTCGGTGGTGGGGGAGACCGTGGTCCGGCTCAAGGCCCGGCTCTGGTATGTCCACCGCGGCCTGGAACGCCTCTTCCACGGCCGATCCGCCACCGGCGCAACCGAACTCGCCGAACGGGTGAGCGGCGACAGCTCCGCCGCGCACGCGCTGGCGCACTGCCTGGCCGTCGAGGAAGCCTGCGGCATCGCTGTTTCCGAGCCCGCCCAGCGCCTGCGCGCGCTGCTGGTCGAACTCGAACGCCTCTACAACCACGCCGCCGATGTCGGCGCGCTGGCCAATGACGTCGGCTTCGGCCTGGCCAACGCGCACGCCCTGCGCCTGCGCGAGGAACTGCTGCGGATCAATGCCGCCGTCAACGGAAACCGGCTGCTGCGCGGCGCGATCCGGCCCGGCGGCGTGACGCTGCGGGAACTGCCCGATCCGGCGCGATTGGCCACGATCACCGCCGCCCTCGCCGAGGTGACCGCCCTGACCCTGCACAACGGGGTGGTTTACGACCGGTTCGAGGGCACCGGCGTGCTCTCCGCCGATGACGCCCGCGCCCTGGGCTGCCTGGGTGGCCCGGCCCGCGCCAGCGGACTGATCACCGACGCCCGCCTCGACCACCCCGTGGTCGAGCTGCCCGTCGAGGAGATCCGCGGCACCGGCGGCGACGTGCTCGCCCGCTACACCCAGCGCCGCGACGAGTTCGCGGCCTCGGTCGCGCTGATCACCGACATCGTCGTGAACCACCGGGGCGCAACGGAATTCACGGCCGAACCCGGCTCTGCGCCGCGGGTGGGCAGCGGTGTGGGCATTGTCGAGGGCTGGCGCGGCACCATCGTGCACCGGGTGGAGGTCGACGACTCCGACCGGCTGACCCGCGCCAAGATCGTGGATCCGTCCTGGTTCAACTGGCCCGCCCTGCCCGTGGCCATGAGCGAGACGATCGTGCCGGACTTCCCCTTGGTCAACAAGAGCTTCAATCTGTCCTACGCGGGCAATGATCTATGACCCGGTGGGGTGGGCACTGTCCTGTTTGCTAAACTCTGCAATCACCCGGGTCGGTCGCTCACCGCGCGATCCGCCGCCGATGGAAGGAGTGGCCCGCAGGTGCCAGGATTGCAACGGCCGCTCTATCAAATGAAGGCGGATTTCTTCAAGACGCTCGGACACCCCGTGCGGATCCGCGTGCTCGAACTGCTCAGCCAGCGCGATCACGCCGTCTCGGAAATGCTGGTGGAAATCGGGGTCGAGGCCGCGAATCTGTCCCAGCAGCTGTCCATTCTGCGCCGTGCCGGGCTGGTCACCGCCCGCCGCGAAGGGCTCTCGGTCACCTATGAGCTGACCTCCCCGCAGGTCGCCGAACTGCTCGTGGTGGCCCGCGCCATCCTCAACGGCGTCGTTACCGGCCAGGCCGAGGCGCTCGAACAACCGGCGTAGCCGCGGCCCCCCGCTCCATTCGAATTGAGCAGGGGGGTCGCCCGACCTCGCTGCTTGCGTGTTTTCTAAACTCAAAACCTAGTTGTTTCGTGAAGAGAGGTTCGCCGTGCCCGAACGTATCGCCGCGGTTGCCACCGCGCCCGCCCCGACCGACCACGAGGCCGTGCTGGCCTGGGTCGCCGAGGTCGCGGAGCTGACCGCGCCCGAGCGCATCGTCTTCTGCGACGGGTCCCGCGACGAGTGGGATCGGCTCACCGCCGAACTGGTGGCCAAGGGCACCTTCGTTCCGCTGCCGGCCAAGCCGAATTCGTTCTGGTGTGTTTCCGACCCCGACGATGTGGCGCGCGTGGAGGACCGGACCTTCATCTGCTCGGAGAACGAGCGCGATGCCGGGCCGACCAACAACTGGGTCGATCCGGTCGATATGCGCACCGTCATGACCGAGCACTACCGCGGCGCGATGGCCGGGCGCACCATGTACGTGATCGCCTACTGCATGGGCCCGCTGGACGCCGGCGAGCCGAAATTCGGTGTGCAGGTGACCGATTCGGAATACGTCGCGGTGTCGATGCAGATCATGACCCGTTCGGGTGCCCAGGTGTGGGAAAAGCTCACCGAAGGAACCGAATTCGTGAAGTGCCTGCACTCGGTGGGCGCGCCGCTGGTCGAGGGACAGGCCGACGTGCCGTGGCCGTGCGACAAGACCAAGTACATCTCGCATTTCCCCGAGCGCCGCGAGATCTGGAGCTACGGGTCCGGTTACGGCGGCAACGCGCTGCTGGGCAAGAAGTGCTTCGCGCTGCGCATCGCCTCGGTGCTGGGCCGTGACGAGGGCTGGCTGGCCGAGCACATGCTCATCCTGAAACTGACCTCCCCGCAGGGCAAGACGCACTACATCGCCGCCGCGTTCCCGTCCTCGTGCGGTAAGACCAACCTGGCCATGCTCGAGCCGACGCTGCCCGGCTGGAAGGCCGAGACCATCGGTGACGACATCGCCTGGATGCGGTTCGGGGCCGACGGGCGGCTCTACGCGGTCAACCCGGAGGCCGGATTCTTCGGCGTCGCACCGGGAACCGGGGTCAAGACCAATCCCAATGCCATCGCCACCGTCGACGCGGGCAATTCCATCTTCACCAATACCGCCCGCACCGATGACGGCGACATCTGGTGGGAGGGCCTGACCGAGCAGCCCCCGGCCCATCTCATCGACTGGCACGGCCGCGATTGGACCCCGGAGTCGGGCACCCCGGCCGCGCACCCGAACTCGCGCTACTGCACCCCGATCGAGCAGTGCCCCTCGGTCGCCCCGGAATGGAACGACCCGCGCGGGGTGCCGATCTCGGCGATCTTCTTCGGCGGCCGCCGCGCCACCACCATTCCGCTGGTCGCCGAGTCCTTCGACTGGGCGCACGGGGCGTTCACCGCCTCGGTGCTGTCCTCGGAGACCACCGCCGCCGCGGCGGGCCAGGTCGGCGTGGTGCGCCGCGACCCCATGGCCATGCTGCCGTTCCTGGGCTACCACGTGGGCGACTACTTCGCGCACTGGCTGGCGATGGGCGCGCGCGAGGGCGCGCAGCTGCCGAAGATCTTCCAGGTCAACTGGTTCCGGCGCAGCGCCGACGGCAAGTTCCTGTGGCCGGGCTTCGGCGACAATGTGCGCGTGCTCAAATGGGCCCTCGAACGCCTCGACGGCACCGCCGAGGCCGAGCGCACCCCGATCGGCTTCGTGCCCACCGCGGACGCCCTCGTGCTCGACGGGCTCGGCGCCGGCTATCGCGGCCTGATCGACGCGGCTCTGGCCGTCGATGTCGAGGAATGGGTGCGCGAGATCGAGTCGATCGACGAGTGGTACGCCACCATCGGCGGCAATCGCCTGCCCGAGGCGCTGCGCGCGCAGCTGGCCGCCCTGAAACTACGTCTGGCCGAGGCTCTCTGATCGTGGCATCTCTACTACCGGTCCGGTCGGACTGGTTACCCGCCGTGCGCGCCCCGGGCGCGGATCTGCTGGCCGGACTGGTCGTGGCGCTGGTCGCGCTGCCGCTGGCACTGGGCTTCGGCATCAGTTCCGGGCTCGGCGCGGCGGCCGGGCTGGCCACCGCCGTGGTGGCGGGCGCGATCGCCGCGGTGTTCGGCGGCTCCCGCTTCCAGGTGAGCGGGCCGACCGGAGCCATGACGGTGGTATTGGTGCCGATCTTCCATCTGCACGGAGCGAGCGGGGTGCTGGCCGTGGGGCTGCTGGCCGGGCTCGTGCTGGTGGTGCTCGCGGTCGCCGGGGTCGGGCGCGCGGTGCGCTACATGCCCGCCCCGGTGATCGAGGGTTTCACCGCGGGTATCGCGGTGGTCATCGCCTTGCAGCAGTTCCCGTCCGCGCTGGGCATCGCGCACGCGCACGGCGAGAAGGTGTGGCAGTCGGCCTGGGATGCGGTGCGGCAGTTCGTGTCCGGGCCCAGCTGGGTATCGCTGGCCACGGCGCTGACCGTGGCGGCGATCCTGCTGATCGGCGGCCGGTACCTGCCGCGGCTGCCGTTCGCGCTGCTGGCCGTGGTGCTGGCGACGTTGGCCGCCAAGTTGTTCCACCTCGATCTGGCGCTCATCGGTTCCATCCCGTCCGGATTGCAGGCTCCCACGCTGGGATTCGTGCATCTGGATCAGCTGGGCTCGCTGCTGGCCCCCGCCCTGGCGGTCGCGGCGCTGGCCGCGCTGGAATCGCTGCTGTCGGCCACCGCCGCCGACGCCATGGCCGTGGGTACCCGCCACAATCCCGACCGGGAGCTGCTCGGGCAGGGTCTGGCCAATATCGCCGCGCCCCTGTTCGGCGGCGTGCCCGCCACCGGGGCCATCGCGCGCACCGCGGTCAATGTGCGCTCCGGGGCACGCAGCCGGCTGGCCGCGCTGACCCACGCCGTGGTGCTGGCCGCCATCGTCTATCTGGCCTCGGGCCTGGTCGCCTCGATTCCATTGGCCGCCTTGGCCGGAGTGCTGCTGGCCACCACCGTGCGCATGGTCGAGACCGCGTCGCTGGCGGCCATCGCCCGCGCCTCCAAGGGCGACGCCGCGATCATGGCCGTCACCTTCGTGGTGACCGTGGCCATGGACCTGGTGACCGCGGTCGCGGTGGGCGTGGGCATCGCGGTGCTGCTGGCGCTGCGCTCGGTCGCCAGCTCGGCCCGGCTCCACCAGATTCCGCTCGATGACGCCGACCACCTGGCCGAGGAACACCAGTTGCTGCACGACCACATCGTGGCCTACCGCCTCGACGGGCCGCTGTTCTTCGCCGCCGCGCACCGGTTCCTGCTGGAACTGACCGAGGTCGCCGATGTGCGGGTGGTCATCCTGCGCATGTCCCACCTCACCGCCCTCGACACCACCGGCGCGCTCACCCTCAAGGACGCCGTCGGCAAGCTCGAGCACCGCGGCATCACCGTGCTCATGTCGGGTCTGCGCGCGGACCACCGGCGGCGACTGGCGGCCATCGGGGCGCTGCCCGGCGCGGGCGCGGGCCACCTGTTCGAACACACCCCCGATGCCATAGCCGTTGCCCGCGAACTCGTTTCCAGCCCAGCCGAAAGCGCCCACCGATGAGCGAACCGACCAGCCCGAATCTCCTGCAGCGTCTGCGCTACATCGCGGGCGGCACGCTGCCGCCATCGATGTCGCAGTGGGTGATCGACGATCTGACCGGGCCCGGGGCCGCGCGGCGGTACATGCTGCGCATCCTCGTCCCGATCATTCCGCCGCTGTGCCTGTTCCTGCTCATCCCCGGCCCGCTGTGGATGGGCGCGGCCATGATGGCGCTGCTGTACCTGCCGCTGATCTACTTCACCGCCGCGCTCATGTACGTCTTCCGCCGCGCCCGGCTGGCCAAGCACGGGCTCGACCCGGCCCTGGCCGACCGGCGCGAGCGCGAGCGGGCGGCCGCCGCCCATGCGGCCTACGAAAAGGCGCACGGGCGCGGCTGATTCGGCTCGGATCAGTTCAGATAGCGGGCGCTGAATTCGGCGAGGACGCCCGCACCGCTGCCCTTGACGAAATCCCACGAGAAGCTCAGCTGCTTGACGTCGGCGTAGGCGCGGGTGCCCGGGGCCGTCGCGATGTCGGTGCGCGCCGGAATCATCTTGTGGGCGGCCGCGATCCGCTGCGCCTCGGGGGTGAACATGTAGTCCACCAAGGCTTTCGCGGCCGCGGGATTGCGCGTGGTGTTGAGGATGAACACCGGCCGCGGGGTGATCACGGTGCCCGAGGCCGGTGAGATGACCCGCAGCGGAACGCCTTTGGCCGCGGCGTCGTAGGCGGCGTAGTCCACCCCGCCCAGGATGACGGCGTAGTTGGCCGCGGTGACCTCGTCCAGCGCGGGCCCGTTGCCGCCACGCACCGTCATGCCGTTGCCGAACAGGCTGTCGAACATGGCCCAGGTGCGGTCCTTGCCCCACGCGCTGACCATGGCCGCGAGCAGGTCACGGGCGGTGCCGGATTCGCGCGGGTCCGGCATGATCACCTTGCCGCGGAATTCGGGGGCCGCAAGATCGGCCCAGTCATTGGGCAGGCGCGGGCTCAGCTTGGAATTGACCACCATGGTCAGCGCCGACCCGTCGCGGCCGATGAACCCGTGGTCCTTGCCGAGCCAGCCGTCATGGATCCGGTCGGCCCCGCGCGGTGTGTAGGGCAGCGTGCGGCCGTCGAGGGCGTACTGGGCCGCAGGAATCCACGACGCCAGATACACCACGTCCGCGACCGGGTGTGCGGCCTCCTTGTCGAGTTTGGCCACCACCCGGCCGGTCTCGCCGTTGAAGGTGGCGACCTTGACCCCCGACGCCTTGGTGAACGACGCCAGCAGCTCGTCGCCGAGGTCCTGCGGATTCGCCGAATACAGCGTGAGCTCGCCCGACAGCCCGGGCGGGGCGGTCCACGAACTGGTAACGGCGGGAGCCGAATTCGGTTCGGGATGCCTGCCGCAGGCGGCGGTCGCGAGTGCCGAGGTGACGGCGGCCGCGACGAAAGCGCGGCGGGAGAGCGGCATTCCGCGGAACCCTTTCCCGAAGGACCCCGAGATGGTCCGGGTTCCACAGCAGATCTGGCCGCGGAAGATTAAGCCGCGCCCCCGACCCGGCGGGGAGGTTTGGGTGAACAGAAGGTGACAAGTCCGGGCGGGTTGCCCGGAGGCGGTGAGATGTGTCACAGTTTGGTAGCGCTTCGCCTCAATTGCCGCAAACGCTTTTCAATTTCTTTGGACTGTCTTTACGATTACCTGCGGTCTGCCAAGCGTCGTGGTTCTCCAGCCTCGCCCGCCGCTGCCTCTCGATGCCAGTACATGTTGACCGATGAACCGGGCGGCCGCGCCGTGCCGGCGAAGGAGAAATATGTCCACCGACACCGATCAGCCTCCACGGACGTCGCTTCCCAGCCTCACCACCGTGTTCCGCCACGATCTACCCGCCTCGCTCGTCGTCTTCCTGGTCTCGCTGCCGCTGTCCATCGGCATCGCCGTGGCCGCGGGCGCGCCGGTCGCCGCCGGACTCATCGCCGCCGTGGTGGGCGGTGTGGTCGCGGGGCTCTTCGGCGGATCCACCCTCCAGGTCAGCGGGCCCACCGCCTCGCTGACCGTGGTGGTCGCCGAATCCATCAACCAATTCGGCTGGGCGGCCACCTGTTTCATCACCGTTCTGGCGGGCGGGTTGCAAATCCTGTTCGGGCTCAGCCGGATCGCGCGCGCCGTACTGGCCATCGCGCCGGTGGTGGTGCACGCCATGCTCGCCGGGATCGGCATCGCGCTGGAACAGGTGCACGTGCTCATGGGCGGGGATTCGCTGACCTCGTCCTGGGACGCCTTGGTCGCGCTGCCGCACCAGCTGGCCTCGGTGCACGCCGGTGATCTGTGTATCGGGTTGGTGGTGATCGCGATTCTGGTCGGCTGGCGGCACCTGCCCGAACCGGCGCGCAAGGTGCCCGCGCCGCTGGTCGCGGTCGTGGTGGCCACCGGTCTGGCCCGGGTGCTGCCGGTGCGGGTCGAGCACATCTCCATCGACGGCTCGCTGCTGCGGGAACTGCACCTGCCGCAGGTGCCGCACGGCAGCTGGGCGCAGGTCGCGCTGATGGCGGTCACCATCGGGCTCATCGCCAGCGTGGAGACTCTACTATCGGCCGTGGCGGTGGACCGGATGCGCCACAACAGCGCGCGCCGAACCGATCTGGACCGCGAACTGCTCGGGCAGGGCGCGGCCAACATGGTCTCCGGCCTGATCGGCGGGCTGCCGGTGGCGGCGGTCATCGTGCGCAGCATCACCAATGTCAAGGCGGGGGCGCGCACCAAGGTCGCGACCATGCTGCACGGGGTGTGGATCCTGCTGTTCTCGGTGGCGCTGGTCGGGGTGGTGCGCTCGATTCCCAAGGCCGCGCTGGCCGGACTGCTCATTGTGGTCGGCATCCAGCTGATCAAGCTCGCCCACATCCGCCGCGCCCAGCGCACCGGAGATCTGGTGGTGTACGCGGCCACCGCCTTCGTGGTGGTGTTCTGGAATCTGTTGCTGGGCATGCTGGTCGGGCTCGCGCTGGCCTTCGCGCTGCTGCTGTGGCGGGTGGTGCGGGTGACGGTGACGGCGCAGGAGACCGACGCGCTGCGCTGGCGGGTGAGCATCGACGGCAGCTTCACCTTCCTGGCACTGCCCGAGCTGACGGCCGAACTGGCGAAGATACCGCCGGGCGCGGACGCCGAGATCGAGCTCACCGTCGACTTCATGGACCATGCCGCCTGCGACGCGCTGCAGGACTGGGCCGAGCAGCACCGAAGTGACGGCGGCACAGTGGAATTCATCGAGGTCGGCGCGGTGCGCATGGCCGATGCCGCGGACGGGCCGCCCGCGCGCGGGCACTCCCGCCACCTGCTCGACGAGGTACTGGGGCCGTGGCGGCGCAGCGCCAATGACGTGGACCGGATCGTGGCGGGCGTGGCGGCCTACCACCGCAGCCACGCGCACGTCATGCGGCCGCACCTGGGGGTGCTGCGCGACGGTCAGGAACCCGACTCGCTTTTCGTCACGTGCGCGGATTCGCGGGTGGTGCCCAATGTCATCACCAGCAGCGGGCCCGGCGACCTGTTCACGGTGCGCAATGTGGGCAATCTGATTCCGCGCGACGCCCAGGACTCGTCCATGGAGGCCGCGCTCATCTACGCCCTCGACAAGCTGGACGTGCGCTCGGTGGTGGTGTGCGGACACTCCGGCTGCGGGGCCATGGGTGCGCTGCACGGGGAACTGGTCACCGGCTCCCGGCTCGACGACTGGCTCGCGCACGCCCGGCCCAGCCTCGAGCGCTTCCGGCTCGGGCATCCGGTGGCCACGGCGGCCCGGGCGGCGGGGTTCGGGCCGATCGATCAGCTGGGGATGGTGAATGTGGCCGTGCAACTGGAGACGCTGTACGCGCATCCGGTGGTGCGGCGCGGCGTCGAGGAGCGCGGGGTGGTGCTCTCGGGGCTGTTCTTCGATATCGCGACCGCACGCGTGGTCGAGGTCACGGTGGACGGCATCGGAGAGATCGACGGGGTGGGGCGGGTGGCCCAGCCCGCCTGACGGTCGCGAGGCGCGCAGGGGTGTGGACCCGTAAGGGTTCACACCCCTTTAACTTTGGGGCACAACTTTTCTCAGGCTTTGCTAAGCCTTTACTCTTAGTCTTGGCACTGCTCGTCCGGTGAGTCTGCGGCCAGAGCTGTCCGCAGCCTTTATTCGATGCCCCCTGTACATGCTCGCTTAGGAGCGAAATGTCTCGCGACACCGATTCACCGCCAGGCAGAACCGCCGGCAGGCTCGACACCCTGCTGCGCCATGATCTCCCTGCATCCCTCGTTGTCTTCCTCGTCGCCTTGCCGCTCTCGCTCGGCATCGCGGTCGCCTCCGGCGCGCCCATCGCCGCCGGACTCATCGCCGCCGTCGTCGGCGGCGTGGTGGTCGGCCTGCTCGGCGGATCCCCGCTACAGGTCAGCGGTCCGGCCGCGGGCCTGACCGTGGTGGTCGCCGAGACCATCAACCGATTCGGATGGAAAACAGCCTGTTTCATCACCGTGCTGGCCGGCGGGCTGCAAATCCTGTTCGGGCTCAGCCGGATCGCGCGCGCGGCGCTGGCCATCGCGCCGGTGGTGGTGCACGCCATGCTCGCCGGGATCGGCATCACCATCGCGCTGCAGCAGCTGCACGTGCTGCTGGGCGGGTCGTCCCACAGTTCGGCCTTGCAGAACCTGATTCAGCTGCCGCGCGAACTGGGCAGCATCCACGGTGCCGACTTCCTGATCGGGCTCGTCGTCATCGCCATCATGCTGAGCTGGAAGTACGTCCCCGGGGTGCTGCGGGTGCTGCCCGGACCGCTGGTCGCCGTGGTGACCGGCACCGTGCTGTCGCTGGTGCTGCCCGGCGAACCCGACCGAATCGTCTTGAGCGGCTCGCTGTTCGACGCCATCGGGCTGCCGGGGCTGCCCTCGGGCGATTGGGGCGCGGTGGTGCTCGCGGCACTGACCATCGCCCTGATCGCCAGCGTGGAGAGCCTGCTGTCCGCGGTCGCCGTGGACAAGATGCACACCGGGCCGCGCACCAACTTCGACCGGGAGCTGGTCGGGCAGGGTGCGGCCAATGTGGTCTCCGGCGCGCTCGGCGGGCTGCCGGTCACCGGCGTCATCGTGCGCAGCGCCACCAATGTGCAGGCCGGTGGCCGCACCCGCGCGGTGGCACTGCTGCACGGGGTGTGGATTCTGGTGTTCTCGGTGGCGCTGGTCGGGCTGGTGCAGCAGATTCCGAAATCGGCGCTGGCCGGTCTGCTCATCGTGGTCGGCATCCAGCTGGTCAAGCTGGCGCACATCAAGCTGGCCCGGCGCACCGGTGATCTGCTGGTGTACCTGGCGACCCTGGTCGCCGTGGTGTTCCTGAACCTGCTCGAGGGCGTGATCATCGGCCTGGCAATAGCTTTCGGCCTGCTGCTGTGGCGGGTGGTGCGGGTCGTGGTGAGTGCCGCCCCGGTGGCCGGGACCGACCGCTGGCTGGTCGCCATCGACGGCACCTGCACCTTCCTGGCGCTGCCCAAGCTCTCGGCCGAGCTGGCGAAGGTGCCCACCGGTGCGGACGTGCTGGTGGAGATGAGCGTCGACTTCCTCGATCACGCCGGGTACGAGGCCATCCACGATTGGGCGCGCCAGCACGAGAACACCGGCGGCACGGTCGAATTCGTGGAACTGGGCACCGCGCACATGGCGCACGCCCTGAGCGGGCCGCCGGTCCGGGGCCGCGCCCGCACCCTGCTCGACGACGCGCTGCGGCCGTGGCGCGCCGGTGAGGGCAATCCGATCACCAACGGCGTGCGGGCCTTCCACCGCCGCAACGCCCACGTGGTGCGCCCGCACCTCGACGAACTGCGCGACACCCAGAATCCGCACTCACTCTTCCTGACCTGCGCGGATTCGCGGATCGTGCCGAACGTCATCACCAACAGCGGGCCCGGTGACCTGTTCACCATCCGCAATGTCGGCAATATCGTCGCCCCCGGCGGCCGCGACGCCTCCATCGAGGCCGCGCTCGCCTTCGCCATCGACGAACTCCAGGTCGACAATGTGGTGGTGTGCGGGCATTCGGCCTGCGGTGCGATGAAGGCGCTGGTCGCGGGCGGGGCGACCGGTCCCGGCCTGGGGAACTGGCTCGTCCACGGCCGTGCCAGCCTGGACCGCTTCCACTCCGACGACCCGGTCGCCGCCGCGGCCGCCCGCGCCGGATTCGGTGTGGCCGACCAGCTCTCGATCGTCAATGTCGCCGTCCAGGTGGACACCCTGCGCTCGCATCCGGTGGTCCGCCGTGCCATGGCCGAACGCGGTCTGAAGGTCTCGGGCCTGTTCTTCGACATCGGGCCCGCCCGAGTCCTGGAGGTCACCGCGGCGGGCATCGCCGAAATCGATGCCCCCGAACTGGCGGCCTTGGCACCGACCCACTAGAACCGGACAACACTGGCGCGGGCATCCCGGAACGGGGGCCCGCGCCGGTGTGTTTCGGATGTGGCGCGTCAGCCGTTGCGGGCGTCTCGTGCGGGCCGCGTAATCGGCCCGGGGTGGCGCAGATGCTCGGTCAGCGCCCAGGCGACCCCCGCCCATGCCAATGAGAATGGCAGCAGGGCAACGTAATTCGCGGGCTGGCGGACCGCGGCCAGCACCAGGGCCAGGGCGGACAGCCACACCATCGCCAGTGCGATGCGGCGATGGAAACGCCCGGCCCGGCGGTAGGCACGCCGATGCGCACGGCGTGCCGTGGCGTCCACGGTCAGGGCGCCCACCAGCAGGGCGACCGCGTATCCACCGATGAGGATGGTCTCGATGGCGGGACTCACGGCGTCAGGCTACGGCCGCACTCGGTGGTGATCTTGGAGCGACGCGCCGCACCGGCTCTTCGGCCGAGCCCGGGCGCGTCGGCGCGGCGGGAGTGCGCGGGCGGCATTACGCTGAGCCCGCCTCGCCGCGGTCGAATCGGTCGCACGGGCGGTTCGGGGGGAACGGCCCAATGCCGCAGGAAAACGTGACATTGTTGGGTGACCACCCTGGGTAGTAATCACCGTGAGTCGGCCGGATCGGAGTCGGATGGAAATGGTTGCGCAGCCCCCTGTTTCACAGGCCCTGGTGCCCGGCACCGAGCTGCTGCGCCCGCAGTGGCTGGCCGAACGGATCGCCGACATGGGGATCTCGTGGGGGACTGCCAACTCGCGGGTGTCGGGGACGCTGTGGTGGTGCATGGCCGCCTCGTCCCTGGTGGATCCGATCGTGGCGGCCGTCGCCTCGGGACAGCCCGCCTTCGACCCGGCCCTCGAGCACATCGGCCTCGAAATCCGGCCCGACGGCGGTGTGGAGCGGGTCGTTCCGGAACCGCACGCCTACGCGGTGGCGCTCGGCACCGGCCTCGTCGCCACCGGCCCGGTCGCGAGCGCCGCCACCGACCAGGGCTCCGGTGTCGTGGACGGCCCGGCGAATTGCGCTCACCCCGAGCCGCATTCGGCCGCCTGCTGTGCCACCACGCCGATCGGCCAGGCCCTGCGCCACACCCTGTCGCGGGTCATCCCGGTGGTCGGCGAGGTCTCCGGTGCGGGCATCCCCTCGCTCTGGGCGATCGTGGCCGACGCCATCGGCAATCGCGCCCTCGATATCGGGGCCGCCGATGCCGGAGCCCGCCTGGCCCGTGATGTCGCCGGGCGTCTGCCCGTGCCGCGTTTCCAGGACATCGGTGGCCGCACCTTCGTGCGGCGGATCTCCTGCTGCCTGGTCTTCGAGGTCCCCGGCTGCGAGATGTGCACCAGCTGCCCCAAGCGCCCCGCGCCGGAACGTGAAGCCCTTCTTGCCGAGCTCGCCGCCCGCGGCTGACCGCCTCGGCCGTTCGCGCGGTGGTGCGCCGGTCGCGCGAAACGCCCTGCACCGCAGTGGGAAGCGTCGCGGGGGACCAGCCGAGGCGGTCGGCGGTTCCACCCCGGTTGCCCGCACCGCCGGTCGAGGCCCGGTATCCGGCCGGATCGGAGCAGGTCAGACGGATACCGGCGGCGGGCCCGGGCGGTGGTGACGTGGCCGGGCCGGTCCATCGGCGCGGGGTCGCGGGCGTGCCGATAGAGTGGTGGCCGCCGGAGCTATGTGTTTCGTGACCGGCCACGATCGCGGGGAGGCGACCTCCTCGCACCAGACCTGGCGGGACCCCTCGCCGATGACGATGCCAAGGAGTGCGCAGCCGTGACCACCCCAGCCCAGCAGACCCCAGTCGCCCGCGTCCGGGTTCCGGCTGGGACTACCGCCGGGGCCGCGGTGCGCGAGGCGGACCTGCCGCGCAAGGGTCCGGCCGCGGTCATCGTGGTGCGCGACGCCGAGGGCGCGCTCAAGGATCTGACCTGGGTGCCCGAGACCGACACCGAGGTCGAGGTCGTGACCGCCGATTCCGCGGACGGGCGCAATGTGATCCGGCATTCGGCCGCGCACGTGCTGGCCCAGGCCGTGCAGGCCGAGTTCCCCGAGGCCAAACTGGGTATCGGCCCGTTCATCAAGGACGGCTTCTACTACGACTTCCAGGTGGACCGGCCGTTCACGCCCGAGGATCTGGCCAAGCTGGAGTCCCGGATGAAGAAGATCATCAAAGGCGCGCAGCGGTTTTCGCGCCGGGTGGTCGAGGTCGAGGAGGCCCGGGTCGAGCTGGCCAAGGAGCCGTTCAAGCTCGAGCTCATCTCCGACAAGTCCGGCATCGACGATCCGGAGGTCATGGAGGTCGGCGGCAAAGAGCTGACCATCTACGACAACCTGGACCCGCGCACCGGCGAGAAGGTGTGGGGCGACCTGTGCCGCGGCCCGCACCTGCCGACCACCAAGTACATTCCGGCGTTCAAGCTGACCCGGTCCAGCGCCGCCTACTGGCGTGGTGACCAGTCGCGCGAGGATCTGCAGCGCATCTACGGCACCGCGTGGGAATCCACCGAGGCCCAGGACGAGTACCTGCACCTGCTCGAAGAGGCCGAGAAGCGCGATCACCGCAAGCTCGGCCTGGAGCTGGACCTGTTCTCCTTCCCCGACGAGCTGGGTTCGGGCCTGCCGGTGTTCCACCCCAAGGGCGGCATCATCCGCAAGGAGCTCGAGGACTACTCGCGCCGCCGCCACATCGCGGCGGGCTACGAGTTCGTCAACACCCCGCACATCACCAAGGGCCACCTGTTCGAGGTCTCCGGCCACCTGGACTGGTACCGCGACGGCATGTTCCCGGCCATGCACCTCGACGCCGAACTCAACGAGGACGGCTCGGTGCGCAAGCCCGGCCAGGACTACTACGTCAAGCCGATGAACTGCCCGATGCACAACCTGATCTTCCGGTCGCGCGGGCGCTCCTACCGCGAACTGCCCTTGCGCATGTTCGAATTCGGCTCGGTGTACCGCTACGAGAAGTCCGGCGTGGTGCACGGTCTGACCCGGGTGCGCGGCATGACGCAGGACGACGCGCACATCTACTGCACCAAGGAGCAGATGCACGCGGAGCTCACCTCCACGCTGCAGTTCGTGCTCTCGCTGCTGCGCGACTACGGTCTCGACGACTTCTACCTCGAGCTGTCCACCAAGGACCCGAAGAAGTTCGTGGGCTCCGACGAGCTGTGGGAGGAGGCCACCGAGACCCTGCGCAAGGTGGCCACCGACTCCGGTCTGGAGCTGGTGCCGGATCCGGGCGGCGCGGCGTTCTACGGTCCGAAGATCTCGGTGCAGGCCAAGGACGCGCTGGGCCGCACCTGGCAGATGTCGACCATTCAGCTGGACTTCAACCTGCCCGAGCGGTTCGAGCTGGAGTACACCGGTTCCGACGGTGCCAAGCACCGGCCGGTCATGATCCACCGCGCGCTCTTCGGTTCCATCGAGCGTTTCTTCGGTGTGCTCACCGAGCACTACGCGGGCGCGTTCCCGGCGTGGCTGTCGCCGGTGCAGGTGGTCGGCATCCCGGTCGCCGAGGCGTTCGCCGAGCACCTCGACGGCGTGATCGAGGCGTTGCGCGACAACAACATCCGCGCCGAGGTCGACCGCAGCGACGACCGCATGCAGAAGAAGATCTTCAACCAGACCGCGCAGAAGATCCCGTTCCAGCTGCTGGCCGGCGCGCGGGATGTGGAGAACAACGCGGTCAGCTTCCGCTTCCGCGACGGCACCCAGGTCAACGGTGTGCCGGTGGCCGACGCGGTGGCCACCATCACCGACTGGATTCAGCGGCGCGAGAACGCATCTCCGACCGCGGAGGGCTTCGAGATCCGCAAAGGCGATCAATGAGTGAACCGACCGCGCCCGCTCGGCAGAATCACGCAGTCGATCAGATCGTGGATACCGGTGCCGGAGACCCCGACCGCCTGCAGCGGCTGTGGACCCCGCACCGGATGTCCTACATCACCGGCGAGGCCGAGGAACGCAAGGCGCCCAAGAAGACCGGGCACCCGTTCACCGACATCCCGGAGATGTCGGACGAGGACGGGCTGATCATCGCGCGCGGGCAGTGGGTGTACGCGGTACTGAACCTGTACCCGTACAACCCCGGTCACACCATGGTGGTGCCGTATCGGCGGGTGGCCAACCTGGAGGATCTGACGCCGGAGGAGAGCGCCGAGCTGATGGCGTTCACCCAGCAGGCGATTCGGGTCATGAAGCAGGTGTCGCGGCCCGAGGGCTTCAATGTCGGCCTCAATCTCGGTGGTGTTGCCGGTGGTTCACTCGCCGATCACCTGCATCAACATATCGTGCCGCGCTGGAGTGGGGACGCCAATTTCATTACCGTCGTCGGCGGAGTGAAGGTGATGCCGCAGCTGCTCAGGGAGACCCGGGCGCTGCTGGCACGGGCGTGGAAGGAAGCCGACTAGGCATGAGCCGAGGACACAGCACGAAAGGACATGGGGTAACGGCGTGCTGAGCTTCTTCGGTCGCGAGACGGTCTCGAAAGCGACTGCGCCGCTGGGTAAAGCGCTGGTGAGCACGGGGCTCACCCCCGATGCCATGACGCTGATCGGCACCACCGCCTCGATCGCGGCGGCGGTGACGCTGTTCCCGACCGGTCACCTGTTCTGGGGAACCATGGTGATCTGGCTGTTCGTCATGTTCGACATGCTCGACGGGGCCATGGCGCGGGCGCGCGGCGGCGGCACGAAATACGGTGCGGTGCTCGACGCCAGCTGTGACCGGGTGGCCGACGGGGCCATCTTCGCGGGTCTGGCCTGGTGGGCGGTGTACCACGAGAACTCCAAGCACCTGTTCGTGGCCACATTGGTGGTGCTGGTGACCTCGCAGGTCATCTCCTACGTCAAGGCGCGCGCGGAAGCCTCCGGGCTCTCGGCCGACGGCGGGCTCATCGAACGGCCGGACCGGTTGATCATCGTGCTGGTCGGGGCCGGATTCACCGGTATCGGCGGCTATTACGGCATCGAGTGGCTGTCGTACGCGGTGTACGCCGCCATGTACGCGCTCGCCGTGCTCAGCATCATCACCGTCCTGCAGCGGGTGCTGGCGGTGCGCAACTCGCCCGGCGCCCGCGACATTCTCGCCCCCGTGGCGAAGGTTCCGGAGGAACCGCAGCGGTGACCACCGATTTCACGTCCGCGATGACCGACAAGGCGTACGCGGCCGGTTGGCGTGTCGTACGCGCGCTGCCGGAAGGCATGGTGCGCAAGGGATTCGACGCCGGGGGTACCTTCGCGGCCCGGCGGTCGAACCGGAAGGCGCACCGGGGGCAGCCGAACATGTTGCGGCGCAACCTGGCCCGGGTGCTGGGGACCGCCCCGGACGCGGTGCCCGACAGCCTGACCGAGGCGAGCATGCGGTCCTATGCCCGCTACTGGCGCGAGGCATTCCGGCTGCCGTCGATGGGCCACGAGGCGCTGGGGCGACTGCACGTCGGCGGCACCGAGCATCTCGAGGCGGCGCTCGAACGCGGCAAGGGCGTCCTGCTGGTGCTCCCGCACTCGGGCAACTGGGATATGGCCGGGGTGTGGCTGGTGCAGAACCACGGCCAGTTCTCCACCGTCGCCGAGCGTTTGAAGCCGGAGGCGCTGTTCGAGCGGTTCGTCGAATACCGGGAGAGCCTGGGCTTCGAGGTGTTCCCGCTCACCGGCGGCGAGCAGCCGCCGTTCCCGCAGCTGGCGGATCGGCTGCGGCGGAACAAGGTCGTGTGCCTGATGGGGGAACGCGACATCACCGGCAAGGGTGTGCCGGTCACCATGTTCGGCGAACGCACCTGGGTGCCCGCCGGGGCGGCCAAGCTGGCGGCCGAGACCGGCGCGGCGCTGCTGCCCGTGCACTGCTGGTTCACCGAGGACGCCGACGGCACCGAGGGCTGGGGCATGGAGGTCTTCGCGCCCATCGATGTCACGCCCGGCATCGCCCCCGCAACCCAGGCGCTGGCCGACGTGTTCGCCGCCAATATCGCGGCCCACCCCGCCGACTGGCACATGTTGCAGCCCATGTGGGAAAGTGACTTGTCGCAGGCCAGATTGGATCGCATCGCGGCCGCGCAACAGAAGCTGGGGTACGACGCGCCACGCGCGCAGAGCAATCGGGAACCGGTGGCCGACACCGGCGCCGAGGGGTCACGGGGAACAGGGGCGCTATGAGGATCGGCATGGTCTGCCCGTACTCGTTCGATGTGCCGGGCGGGGTGCAAGCACATGTCGTGGAATTGGCGCAGGTGCTCATCGAGCGCGGGCACAAGGTGAGCGTGCTCGCGCCCGCCGCCGACGACACGCCGCTGCCCGACTTCGTGGTGTCCGCAGGTAAGGCCGTGGCGATTCCCTACAACGGGTCGGTGGCGCGACTGTCGTTCGGGCCCACCGCCTATACCCGCATCCGCCGCTGGATCGCCGAGAACGACTTCGACGTGCTGCACATTCACGAGCCCAACGCGCCGAGTCTGTCCATGCTGGCATTGAAGATCGCGGAGGGGCCGATCGTGGCCACCTTCCACACCTCGACCACGAAATCGTTGGTGCTCAGTACCTTTCAGGGCGTGCTGCGGCCGTATCACGAGAAGATCAGCGGCCGGATCGCGGTGAGCGAGCTGGCGCGGCGCTGGCAGGTGGAGGCACTCGGCGGGGACGCCGTCGAGATCCCCAACGGTGTCGACGTGCCCGCGTTCGCGCACGCGCCGCTGCTGGAAGGCTATCCGCGGCAAGGGAAGTCGGTGCTGTTCCTGGGCCGGTTCGACGAGCCGCGCAAGGGCATGGAGGTATTGCTCGGCGCGCTCCCGGAACTGGTGCGCCGCCATCCCGATCTGGAATTGCTGATCGTCGGGCGCGGTGACGAGGACCGGCTGCGGCGCGAGGCCGGGGACAATGCCGGGCATCTGCGCTTCCTGGGGCAGGTCTCCGACGCGGAGAAGGCGTCGGCCATGCGCAGCGCCGACGTCTACTGCGCGCCCAACCTGGGCGGTGAGAGCTTCGGGATCGTGCTGGTCGAGGCCATGGCCGCCGGAACCGCCGTGGTGGCAAGCGATCTCGACGCGTTCCGCCGCGTGCTGCGCGACGGCACTGCGGGCATGCTGGTGCCGGTCGGCGACTCGGATCTGCTGGCCGAGGCCATCGACACCATGCTCACCGACGACGCTCGGCGCGAGGAATACATCCGCACCGCCAATCAGGTTGTCGGCGAATACGACTGGCCGGTGGTGGCCGAGCAGATTCTGCGCGTCTACGAAACCGTCACCGTCGGCGACGTCCGCGTCAGGACCGCCGGATGATCACTTTCTCCGCGACCACCATCCTGGTCCTCACCCTCATCGCGGCCCTGCTCATCACCGCCGCAGTCTGGGCCTACACCACGGCGAACCGCCTGGACCGCCTGCACGTCCGCACCGATCAGGCCCGCCACGCCCTGGACGCTGCCCTGGCCCGCCGCGCGGTGGTGGCCCGCTCGATCGCGACGACCCTGGCCGGTCTCTACGACCCGGCCCTGGTCGAGCAGGCCCGCCGCCTCACGGCACTGGCCGACCGCGCCGAACGCTCCAACTGGCGCGACCGCGAAACCGTCGAAAACCAGCTCGCCGCGGCCCTTTCCGCCGTCGATATCGCCCTGCTGCCCCCACAGCTGGTGGCCGAGCTCGCCGACGCCGAGGCCCGCGTCCTCATCGCTCGCCGCTTCCACAACGACGCCGTCCGCGACACCCTCGCCCTGCGCACCCGCCGCCTGGTCCGCTGGGTCCATCTCGCGGGTACCGCCCCCCTGCCCACCTACTTCGAAATCGCCGAACGCGTAACCGCCGCGGCCTCAACGGGTCTCGACGTCGACACCGTCCGCACCTCGGCCCGCGTGGTCCTCGTCGACGAACAGGACCGAGTCCTCCTCCTCCAGGGCGTAGACCCCAAGGTCCCCGACGTCCCCTTCTGGTTCACCATCGGTGGCGGCGTCAACCCCGGTGAAACCCTGCGCGAAGCCGCAATCCGCGAACTCTACGAAGAAACCGGCTACCCCGCCGACTCCTCCTCCCTCCGCGGCCCCCTCTGGCGCCGAGTCGCCGTCTTCCCCTTCAACGGCGAACTCATCCGCTCCGAAGAACTCTTCTTCGCCCTACGCGCCAAGAACTTCGAAGTAAACCCCGCCAACCTCGACTACGTAGAACGCCGCTCCATCAAAGCCAACAAATGGTGCACCCCCACCGACATAGCCCACCTCGACCACTCCGGCGAAACCGTCTACCCCTACCACCTCGACAACCTCCTCCCCGAAGCTATCGCCGCCGCCGACTCCGACACCGACCCCGAAGTCCGCTCCATCCGCTGACGGACCGATCCACGGGGTCAGCTCCTGCGAACAACTTCCATGAGTGATGACCGGCTGCCCTGGCCCACCGAGCCCGACGCTGCCCGCCGGGCCGCAGCGGTGGCGCGAATGCGAGAAATGGTCGCCACCGGCGAGATCGACCTCACCCTGCTCGAGCGTCCATCTGCGGAGTCAAGCCGCGCGGGCGCGGACGAGTTCCACGATCATCGGTAGATCCGCCATGGTGAGCGGTCGGTCGACCGGCTTGTTCAGGTCTTGTTCGATGAGCCACCGAATGTATTCCGACTGACTCATGCCGCGTTCCCGGGCGCGATTCTTCAACCGGCGGTCTTGAGTCGCAGTCAGCTTCACCGACCGCGGAATGTTGGCCAGTTCGGATTCGGCGCCTTCCGGGGGCAGCAGCACCTGTGCCTGGTCGGTCTGAATCTTCAGCCGCGCCGTCAGTTCCATGATCTGTTCGGGGTTCATGTTGTCGAAATCGTTTGCCGGATCAGTCATTGCGGGCCTCCCATGCTTCAAAGTCGGCGACCAGCTCACTGGACGGACGGCTGGCATTGATGATGAAGATATCGCGGCCATCGATTCGTGCGAGCAGTACCAGTGGTTCCCCGGAGTCGGTCCGGCCGATCAACACCGATGGCTTCAGCCCGGTCGTGTCGTCGACGGCGGGCATGAACCAGATTCGGCGCTCACCTCGTAGCCAGGCGGACAGCAGGTCGGCTACGTCGTCGAAGTCGATCCCTGACAGTGCCAGGAGTCGCGTCAGGCCCCAGTACCAGGTGATAGCCACATCTCAGACTACCATAGACTACTTTGGACTACGGCTGGAATTCCGTGTCCGCGGAGTGGGACCGGGGACGGAAACCGGGCTGTTTCAATGTCTCGGCGGGCTACGGTGGGGTGATCAATGGTGATCTGTGGCAAGGAAATACGGCATGAAGTTGATGTATGCACTGTGGGGTGAGGGGCTGGGGGAGCGGCTGCGGGGGGAGGAGCTGCGGAAGGAGTTGGCGGGGGTCGGGGCTACTCGGTTGCAGGTGAATGTGCGGGATGAAGACGTGGCGGCGGCGCAGGTTCGGCACCGTACGTACGAGTCGCCGATTTCCGCGATCGTGAGTGTGTGGACCGAGGGGGAGGTCGAGGCCGTGACGGCTGTGCTGCGGGCCGTGGCGGAGGAGGTCAACGGGTGGGTGGTGGAGGAGCGGCGGCCTATCGAGCCGCCGGAGGTCGGGGATGGGGTGCGGACCGAGGCGCTGGTGAATTTCGCGATTCTGCGGATTCCGGAGGAGCTGACTCGGGAGGAGTGGCTGCATCGGTGGCATGTGCTGCATACGCCGGTGGCCATCGAGACGCAGGCCACCTTCGGGTATGTGCAGAACACGGTCAGCGAATCGATTACGCCGGGCAAGCGGGTGGACGCCCTCGTCGAGGAGTTGTTCCCGATGGGGGCGATGACCAGTGCGCACGAGTTCTACGGGAGTGGCGGTGACGATGCCGAATTGCAGCGGCGCGTGACTCGGCTGATGGAGAGCGTGGTGAGCTTCGGGGCGCACCTGAATCTGGATCTGGTGCCGACCAGCCGGTACGTCTTCGGCCTGGGGTGACCGGTAGCGGCGGAAACTTTCCCGTGATCCGCGGCGCATTCTCCGCTAGGGTCCTGGGAAGGTTTGCCGCGCAACCGAATCGGCGGACCGTGTGTGGAAGGTGGAAAGTTCTTCGTGTCTTACCTGCTCTATGACTTTCTCGAGCCGTTGATGGGTCCGGCTGCGGCCGAATACTGGGCGACGATCTTCGTCATCGGGCCGCTGTAATAGCGGCGCGGTAACCCTGGGGCTGTGACGCCCGTCATCCGGTGTGGGGCGGGCAGTCCAGTCGTGTCGGACTGGCTATGAAGTGGCCTGAAACCGCAGCCTAGAATCGACGTGTTCGATTCCGAGCGATCCGATGCGATCCGATTGGCCCACATGACCCAGGAGTTTGCCGTGACCACGCCCGACACCACCCCGACCATCGGTACCGCCCGCGTCAAGCGCGGCATGGCCGAGATGCTGAAGGGCGGTGTGATCATGGATGTCGTCACGCCGGAGCAGGCCAAGATCGCCGAAGACGCGGGTGCCGTCGCGGTCATGGCGCTCGAGCGGGTCCCGGCCGATATCCGCGCCCAGGGCGGCGTGTCCCGGATGTCGGATCCGGACATGATCGACGGCATCATCAACGCCGTCTCCATCCCGGTCATGGCCAAGGCCCGCATCGGCCACTTCGTCGAGGCGCAGATCCTGCAGTCCCTCGGCGTCGACTACATCGACGAGTCCGAGGTGCTGACCCCGGCCGACTACGCCAACCACATCGACAAGTTCGCCTTCACCGTGCCGTTCGTCTGTGGCGCGACCAACCTGGGCGAGGCGCTGCGCCGGATCACCGAGGGCGCGGCCATGATCCGCTCCAAGGGTGAGGCCGGCACCGGCGACGTCTCCAACGCCACCACCCACATGCGCACCATCCGCGCCGAGATCCGCCGCCTGACTTCGCTGTCCAAGGACGAGCTCTACGTGGCCGCCAAGGAACTGCAGGCCCCCTACGAGCTGGTGTGCGAGGTCGCCGAGACCGGCAAGCTGCCCGTCGTGATGTTCACCGCCGGCGGCATCGCCACCCCCGCCGACGCCGCCATGATGATGCAGCTCGGCGCCGAGGGCGTCTTCGTCGGTTCCGGCATCTTCAAGTCCGGCAACCCGGCCGAGCGCGCCGCCGCCATCGTCAAGGCCACCACCTTCCACGACGACCCCGACGTCCTGGCCAAGGTCTCGCGCGGCCTGGGCGAGGCCATGGTCGGCATCAATGTCGAGGAGATCCCCCAGCCCCACCGCCTCGCCGAGCGCGGCTGGTAATCGCCTGCGCGCGAACTGAATTCGGCGAAAGCCGGGTGCCCCGTACGGAGCACCCGGCTTTCGCCGTCTCCCGGCTCAGTTGCCGGTGATCTTGCTCAGATCCGTGGTGCACGTGGCCATGCCCAGCGAGCCCGTGGCGGTGTTCTCCACCAGCACCTTGTCGCCCTGCATGATCTTGCAGGTGATGGTCGCGTCGTCGGCGTCGGCGGCCGTCGCGGTGAGGGTGGCCATCTTCAGCAGGCCCGTCAGTGTGACGTCCTTGCTCCAGGGCAGCTGCGCGGTGTTGCTGGTGCCCGATCCGGTGTCGCCGGTGCTGTAGGTGATCGACGGCTTGATGTACTGGCCGTCCCCGGTCCCGGTCACCACGTAGCGGATGTCCACGGTGCGCTTGGATTCCTTGTCGACATCGTGGGCGGCCTTGCCGACCAGTGCCGTGCACGCGGCGAACGGCAGCACGATGAACAGGAGCAGTGCGCCCAGAATCCACGGCCAGATCTTGCGCTTCTTCGGTGGCGGCGGTTGCATCGGATATCCCTGGGCCGGAACACCTTGGTAGGTCATGAATCCCCTCGAATTTTCGTTTGTTGCGGTAGACCGGAGCGGAACCGTATCAGCGAGTACCGCACCGTGCACAACGGTTTGCAGGGGGTTCGGATAGGTCGGTGTATCGGTCGTTCAATCCGTCGTCGCCGGGGTAGATCGAATATTCCGGGAGGAAATTCCGGGGCGGGGACTCGCATGTCGGCGGGGTTCCATTGTGCACGAGTGACTTTCGGCCCTTGTTGGGTTGCGGGGTGGATGCTAAGCGTCAAGGGCGGGAGACGTGACGCGCGGGGGCGAGGTGGGTGGGCCATACCGGCGGCTACCTGCGTGCATACCGGCCAGCAAACTCAGCTAATTTTTCCGGACTGTACTGCGGCAAATTTACTGCCTGGTGTTTTCTCGCTAGTGTCC